>NZ_BJKJ01000060.1:0-501 GCF_006538305.1 Alteromonas sp. KUL17 | reverse complement strand
AGTAGCATATAACAACCCAATCAACACACTCACTTCGTTCGCTGGGACGCATACACGCGGGGCGGCTGCGCCATTATGCCCCACATGTCTGCGCCCGTTATTGGAAAGTTATGTGTCACAGGAATTTTATGGATAAGTTGATGAAATGGAAGCTAATTGAAAATGAACTTTGGCAAGCTCATCAACTCCTTCCAAAGAATATCAAACAATCTGATTTTGGTTATAGAGAAGTAGATTTCTTAGAGTATCTCAGTCATAACGAGCTTCGGTTGGCGATGGAAGAACTAGATGGAGTTATAGTGGACAATCCTTCTCCGTCTAAAGAGTTTTGGCAACACTTGGTGAACGCCGCAAACCTTATGAATAGTAAAAAAGAGCCAACTTATAGGCAGTTTATAGATGCCACATAACAAAAAATTAAGTCGCCTGCTGGCGCAGGCTGGGACGCTAACACGCAGGGCCGCTTCGCTATTATGCCCTACGTGTTATCGCCCCTTATTT
>NZ_BJKJ01000059.1:0-754 GCF_006538305.1 Alteromonas sp. KUL17 | reverse complement strand
CTCGTGAGCACATCCTACTTGGTCGTCAGGTTGGTATTCCTTACATCATCGTATTCATGAACAAGTGTGACATGGTTGACGATGAAGAGCTTCTAGAGCTAGTAGAAATGGAAGTTCGTGAACTTCTTAACGAATACGAATTCCCAGGTGATGACCTACCAGTTATCCAAGGTTCAGCTCTTAAAGCGCTTGAAGGCGACGCAGAGTGGGAAAAGAAAATCATCGAGCTTGGTGAAGCGCTTGATTCATACATCCCAGAGCCAGAGCGTGCAATCGACAAGCCGTTCATTCTTCCAATCGAAGACGTATTCTCAATCTCAGGCCGTGGTACAGTTGTAACGGGTCGTGTTGAGCAAGGTATCATCAAGGTTGGTGAAGAAGTAGAAATCGTAGGTATCAAAGATACTACTAAGACTACTTGTACTGGTGTTGAGATGTTCCGTAAGCTTCTTGACGAAGGCCGTGCAGGTGAGAACGTTGGTGTTCTTCTACGTGGTACTAAGCGTGATGAAGTTGAGCGTGGTCAAGTACTAGCTAAGCCTGGTTCAATCACTCCACACGTTAACTTCGAAGCAGAAGTATACGTACTATCTAAAGATGAAGGTGGCCGTCATACTCCATTCTTCAAAGGCTACCGTCCACAGTTCTACTTCCGTACAACTGACGTAACTGGTGCTGTAGAGCTTCCAGAAGGCGTAGAAATGGTAATGCCTGGTGACAACCTTAAATTCAAAGTTGAGCTAATTGCTCCGAT
>NZ_BJKJ01000058.1:0-891 GCF_006538305.1 Alteromonas sp. KUL17 | reverse complement strand
TCTGCTAATGCATTTTGATAACAGTCGTAACCATCTGTCATTGACGGCTGGATCCCATTCGCATTCAACTCATTCTGGTAGATAGCTGAACAGTATTGTAGCCCTCTGTCTGAGTGGTGAACACTGTTACCTGCATATCGTTTATCTTTGACGGCCATCTTCAGTGCTTTGACTACATTTTCAGCCCTCATATCCAAGCTCAAGTGGTGCCCTACTATTTTACGCGAGCTAGAGTCTGTTACTAACGATAGATAGTGTACACCTTGGTCGGATTCGAGATAGGTGATATCGCTAACAAGCACATGCTCTGCATTATGCAGACCTTCTTCCTTAAGTAAATTTGGATGC
Source organism: Alteromonas sp. KUL17 (assembly GCF_006538305.1). Classification (NCBI taxonomy): domain Bacteria; kingdom Pseudomonadati; phylum Pseudomonadota; class Gammaproteobacteria; order Alteromonadales; family Alteromonadaceae; genus Alteromonas; species Alteromonas sp. KUL17. The sequence goes on along the minus strand of NZ_BJKJ01000058.1, from coordinate 543 downwards.
TTTTTCATCCAATGTTTACTGAATGTAGTTTTGGTAAAGCTTTTCTTTGGCTTAACGAGTAGTCCCTCGCTCCTTAAGTAAGTAAAAAAGCCATCTCGACCTAGTTTAATCCCATGCTCAACCAGCTTTGGTTTTATAAGTTTATAGAGCTTACGCGTCCCTATTTGCGGCATATACTTGCGCCAATAAAGTACCCAATCTTTAATTATCGATAGCTCTGCTCTTCTACATTCCATGCGAGAAACAGCCTGGTAAACCGACTGTCTCGATATTCCCACAACCCGGCATGCTGCCGCCAAATTTATTTCTTTTCTTTTTTTGGCTTGCCAGACGTACCGGATAAGTACTTTTTTCTGAGACCCGCTCCATACTCGTTATCCATAATATCTACCATTCCATTAAGGATTTTATTACGGAGCTTTTCGTCAGCTAATTCTCTCTCGAGGCGTTTTATTTTTTCGGCTGGTGTTTCTTTTGAACTTGGCATAAGTGGATGCTGAAATGGTTTCGACCAGTCGAGTCTACCATGCTTTCTGAGCCAAA
>NZ_BJKJ01000057.1:0-1206 GCF_006538305.1 Alteromonas sp. KUL17 | reverse complement strand
CGTCCCAGCGAACGTAGTGAGTGTGTTGATTGGGTTGTTATATGACAATGCTAAAATAACCTAAGACCAATAACCGCGGCACTTTAATTGAGGACTTTCTTTCTAAAAAAAGAGTATAGCTAACCGTTAGCCAGTCATAGTTTACAGAAACAAGTCCCCAGCCTTTATTACCCATATTACCGCAGAGTTCTTCTAATTCTTTGAGCTTTGTGGAGCGCAGCTTGAATACCCCACCTACAGTTTTTACTTCGTATTTAAACCTATCCATATTTGAAAGCGACTCTTGTCATATAACTTTCCAATAACGGGCGCAGACATGTGGGGCATAATGGCGAAGCCGCCCCGCATGTATGCGTCCCAGCGAACGAAGTGAGAGTGTTGATTGGGTTGTTATATGCCGTTTCAAAATAACCAAGCCAACGGGCATAAAAGTCAATCATCGCTTCGTCCTTCAGCCCCCGTGTATAATCCGTTACTACCGGATTGATCTGCAACGGGTGTGCCGGGCGACGTGTTAGAAAAAGAACTTCTAACAATAAAATATGTAATGGTTGGTCCGACGATAGGGATTAGCCAATTAATTATTAAGCAAAGGGTCATGGAGCTTTGTTTTTTAAAAAACGCTCTTCTGATACCAATAGCATTAACAAATGCTAAGACCAAGTGTAGACAAGTAAAACCAACTATAAAATAGACAGTAGTCACATGAGTCCCTTTGGCATATAACTTTCCAATAACGGGCGCAGACATGTGGGGCATAATGGCGAAGCCGCCCCGCGTGTATGCGTCCCAGCGAACGAAGTGAGTGTGTTGATTGGGTTGTTATATGACATGCCGATTAAACCCTTGAACCACCCCATAATTGCACTGTAGACATTAGCAAGATAGCCAATACAAGCCCAGAGACTAATGATACGCCGATGGGGATCAAGATAACTTGCCATAGTTTCAAAACCATAAAGCGCTTTAAAATGAACGAAAACAACACTATCGATATTACAACTGATGCTGGCTCTACTAAACCCGTCAAATAGGTAACTGAAGCTGAAAAAGCCTGCGTAATTAAAAATAAACCAGTGAGTAACATACTACGCTTGTTTACATTTTCAGTCACTTTGAGTAGGTGGAGAACAATTCGAAAACCTATGAAATTTCCAAGAAGAAATGAAATCAAAAAGAAGACTGGAAACACAAAAGTACCTTTGT
>NZ_BJKJ01000056.1:0-1293 GCF_006538305.1 Alteromonas sp. KUL17 | reverse complement strand
CAATAACGGGCGCAGGCACGTGGGGCATAATGGCGAAGCCGCCCCGCGTGTATGCGTCCCAGCGAACGAAGTGAGTGAGTTTATTGAGTTGTTATATGCCATTGTTAATGACTACCATCTGACCCAGCTCCGCTACTGTCTCTGTTGCCACCACCAAATTCAGAATACTTCTTAGCTGGTTGATCCTGACTTTTATTAAACTGCCAAAGAGCAACTGCTCCAATGATTGGAATTAACCAAGCAATAATTATTTGAGCAATTTTTTGAACAGAGTCTAAGTCTTCTCTTTTGGCTAAGAATACTGATACTGCAATGCTAAGTACTAAGTATGTGACTAACGCAGAGTAAATAAAAAGAGAATCCATTTCACAATTTTCCGTGGCTTATAACTTTCCAATAACGGGCGCAGACATGTGGGGCATAATGGCGAAGCCGCCCCGCGTGTATGCGTCCCAGCGAACGTAGTGAGTGCGTTTATTGGCTTGTTAGGTGCGTGGGTAGTAAACAAGAGAACTCCCTTCTTTTAAAGCTTCGTTGTAATAACCAGTAAATCCCTTATAAGCCTCAGTATTCAACACGTCAATTTGAAGCTGATTACCTGCTAAATTAGTGATACTTGAGAAGCCGAATTTTTTAGCTTCGTTCTCCGCATTCAAAAATTCTGTTGTTGCTGACTCTTGGCGAAGAAAAAGCATGCATTTATGAGTAGCACCAACATCTGGGTGAGCGTAATCGTACTCAGGTTTTTCAGTGAAAGTGCCAGTAAAACCATAGATAAAAACTTTACTCATACCAGTAGCACCTAACTTTTAAATAAGGGGCGCAGGCATGTGGGGCATAATGGCGAAGCCGCCCCGCATGTATGCGTCCCAGCGAACGAAGTGAGTGACTTGATTTTTTTGTTATACGCCAAGTCAGAACAACATTTCATAGCTCTTTTGTACCAATAACATTTGGATATGGTGTAAAACCCCAGCGCAAATAACCGCATAGAAGATAGGAAAAAATAACACCAAGAGTAACGAAAAAAGTTATCCAAGAGCCTTCGGAAATAACAAACATTGCTATAAAAGTGACTATGCCAACTAAACCTGAAAATGACACCCATTTTTCATGGGCTTTACTATCAAATTTCATTCTTTTCTTGCTACCACTAAGAAACAGTTCAGTTAAGTTCACTTTGCAGAAGGGGCACAAAAATCCTTTTTTAGAGCCCAATTTGTATCCATCTACAGCCTCATTGCAAGGAAACTTTCTATGACAGTTGCAGCAACAATATTTCATCATGGCGTA
>NZ_BJKJ01000055.1:0-1312 GCF_006538305.1 Alteromonas sp. KUL17 | reverse complement strand
TGTATGGTCCGCCTCGTTATTGCAACAATAAATGTCGATAACGGGGTTGGTTATGCGCTAATGTATTCGGAGTCTGATTAGGCGCTTTCGCAACCTGCTCCACGATGAGATCCGCGCTGGATTATCCTCAAAAAACCGAAAGCTTCTGTGAGCTGTTTTTTATGTCAGGTTTTAATCCAGTGGTTCTACCGTTTTCGTCATCATATTTATCATTGCAAACCTGGTGCTAACGCTTTGCTATTGAATGCTTGTTTAGTTTTCATTACTGCCCATGCTATTCGTACCAGCTTGTTGGCCAGAGCGACGGTTACAACATTAAATGGCTTTGTGGCACGTAAATTAATCAGCCAATCGCCATAAATTTTGCCGGTCTTATCTGGCCTGGACATGACCGCCCTAGCAGCATGGATAAACAAGGTCCGGAGCTCTTTGTTACCCCGTTTGCTTATCCCCAGTAATTTGGGTTTACCGCCAGTCGAATACTGCGCTGGAACCAGTCCCAACCATGCCGCCATGTTTCTCCCACTTTTAAAGTCAGTGGCGCTACCGATGTTGGCAATACAAAGACTAGCTGTCATGTCTCCAATCCCCGGAATCGTTTTAAGAAGCTGACCTATCGGGTTTGATTCAACGAGTTGCTTTAGCTTTTTGTCTTGTTTCTCAATGCTCTCATTGAGAAACAGATAATAATCGTGAAGCTCCGCAAGCTCTTGCATGAGTAGGCCCGGCAATTCCTGTCGTTGCTGAGCAAGCCAGTTAAATAACCGCTTCATCACGCTATGGCCAGTTGGCAGCGCAACGCCAAACTCCAGCAGTAATGCTCCTATACGGGACATACACGCTGTCCGGTCTTTAATATAACCGTGCCTGACTTTATGAATAGCGGAAATGACTTGGGCTTCTTCTGACTTTACGCTGACAAAGCGCATGTTGGGTCTTGTTGATGCTTCGCATATTGCTTCTGCATCTATGAAATCATTTTTATTGCTTTTAACGAAGGGCTTTACATATTGCGGAGGGAGCAGTCTGACTTTGTGTCCCATCGACTCACATTGCCTGCCGAGCCAATGTGCACCGCCACAAGCCTCGAACGCGATTGTGCATGGCTGTACTTGGTGAAGAAACTGAATGAGTGCTGCGCGGGAAAACTTTTTGCGAATAATCTGATTATCAGAATAATCACGGCCTATAACATGAAAGGATGATTTGCCTAAATCGATACCAAGAACTTTAATAATAGACATGATGGTTCGCCTCTTTGATTGCCTAACTCTAAGACTAGCTTAGAGGTGAGGCGGACCATCTAATTAAA
>NZ_BJKJ01000054.1:0-1419 GCF_006538305.1 Alteromonas sp. KUL17 | reverse complement strand
GAAGTGACCCCCATTAGTTGGACATTCCAATTATTGGGGGTCTTTTTATGTCAAAACACAATAGAGCGTTTAAAATAAAGCTCGCTCAGCTAGTCGAAGAGAAAAATTCTGAAGCTTTAGGTAGAAAGTATAGAGTAAGCGCTCGGCTTATTCGCTATTGGTTTCAGGTTTATCAAATAAACGGCTCAAATAGCTTTATTCATAAGCAGCTACCTTATTCTAGCGAGTTCAAAACCCATGTGCTAAAGACGATGGAAATGAACAATTGGTCATTGGGTTATACCAGCGCCTATTTCGACTTATCATCCCCTGGTATTTTATTTCAATGGCAAAAGCTTTATGCTCGCGAGGACATATCCCGTCTCAACCCCAAAAACAAAGGTAAGCCCCGCGTGACTAATAACTCTTCAACTCCTAAACCATCATCAGAGATGACTGAAAAAGAGCTTAGAGAAGAACTCGATTATTTACGTGCAGAGAACGCTGTCTTAAAAAAGTTAGAAGCCTTGGCTCAAGCCAGAAAGAAAAAAGCAAAGACAAAACGATAGTTGTCGAAGAGCTCAAGGCAATATATAGCTTACAACATTTATTAAGAGTTACAGGGCTTCCCAAGAGTGTGTATTACTACCATCGTAATGCACTGAGTCAGCCTTGTTCCAATACTGACTTACGCGTAAAAATCCGTGATATCTATCACAAACATAAAGGGCGATATGGCTATCGTAGAGTGACTTACGCTTTACGAGCGATGGGCTTAGTGGTTAACCATAAGCGTGTACAACGCCTAATGTGCGAACTTGGTTTGAAGTCAAAAGTCAGGCCTAAACGTTATAAGTCTTACAAAGGTGAAATCGGCAGAATCGCAGAAAATAAATTGAATCGTGAATTTACTGTAGAACAGCCTAATCAAAAATGGGTGACTGATGTAACTGAGTTTAAAGTGAATAATCAGAAGGTATACCTGTCACCGATAATAGATTTATTTAATCGAGAGGTCATTAGCTATGAAGTGCGGACATCTGTAACGTTACCCTTAGTTACAGATATGCTTAAAGCCGCGACTAGTAAGTTATTACCCCATGAAAAGCCACTCATACACTCTGACCAAGGATGGCAATATCAAAACAAACAATATCAAAATCACTTGAAACAGAATGGGCTACTTCAAAGTATGTCTAGAAAAGGAAATTGCTTAGATAACGCTGTTGCAGAGAACTTCTTCGGCATATTAAAAACTGAGATGTACCACAATAAAACGTTCAAAGATGCAAATGAACTTATTGAAAACATCAAAGAATATATCGATTATTACAACAACGAACGTATTAAGCTAAAACTAAAAGGCCTGAGTCCGATACAATATCGAAATCAGGCCTTGGTTGCCGCTTAGAAATGAGTCCAACTTAATGGGGTCACTTC
>NZ_BJKJ01000053.1:0-1606 GCF_006538305.1 Alteromonas sp. KUL17 | reverse complement strand
AAACCTTTACTGCACCGTCGTTTTGCTTGTTTGTGTTAACAATCAATCGTATGCTGGCTTCATTAGTTTTTTAAAAAGGACCAAAGGAACTGGCTCTGCTTATAACAAGTCGCTTAAGACCACTCCCTTCGGTCGCTCGGACGCATTTACGCGGGGCGGCTTCGCCATTATGCCCCACGCAACTGCGCCGCTTAGCTTAATGTTATAAGGCGTCAGCCTAAACTGCGTTTGGCTTAATACAAATCCCAGTGCAACTGCACTCACCTGCTTTCATTAGCATCGTACTGGCTTGTGGTAGGTTTAAATCCGCCGCTTTCAATTCAAAGGTTGCGCATTAGGCGCTTTATCGCCAAGTTATTATTCAACGTCAACAAGCGCCAATGCGTTCGACAGTTCAAATGGCGGCTAGCTTCTGCCAAATCAAAACCTTCAATGCACAGTCGTTTTTCTTGTCTGTGTTAACAATCAATCGTATGCTGGCTTCATTAGTTTTTAAAAAGACCAAAGGAACTGGCTCTGCTTCTAACAAAGCGCTTAAGACCTCTCCCTTCGGTCGCTCGGACGCATTTACGCGGGGCGGCTTCGCCATTATGCCCCACGCAAATGCGCCGCTTAGCTTAATGTTATGTGTCATCACTATGAAGCGAATATTTATAGTTTGGTCGCCAGCAATATTGGGGCTCTTTTTAATCTTTGTCGCAAAAGTTGACCTTTATCAGTTTGAAAGAGAAGCAATTGATATTCACACTATGCTTTCCCGTGAATTACCGATTCTCGTTGCTGGCGGTTTTCTCTCAGTTGCTATATTTTTTAGTAGCTTTTATTGGTTATATAAGAAACACTGGTCAATAGCTATACAGTCATTCTTAAGCTCAATGATATTTATACTGTTTTTCATTATTGGCGGCGCTATTGGTGCGTCTTATTTAAATGCCACATAACAACCCAATCAACACACTCACTGCGTTCGCTGGGACGCATACACGCGGGGCGGTTCCGCCATTATGCCCCACATGTCTGCGCCCGTTATTGGAAAGTTATAAGGCGTCAGCCTTAACTGCGTTTGGCTTTATACAAATCCTAGTGCAACTGTCCTCTCCTGTCTTCATTAGCATCGCTCTGGCTTGTGGTAGGTTTAAATCCGCCGCTTTCAACTTAAAGTTGGTGTAATAGGCGCTTTATCACCAAGTTCTTATTTTGAGTCAGCAAGCGCCATTACACTCGATAGCTCAGAAGGCGGCTAGCTTCAGTCAAATCAAAAACATCAATGCACAGTCGTTTTTCTTGTCTGCGTTAACAATCAATCGTATGCTGGCTTCAACAGTTTTAAAAAGACCAAAGGAACTGGCTCTGCTTATAACAAGGCGCTTAAGACCACTCCCTTCGGTCGCTCGGACGCATTTACGCGGGGCGGCTTCGCCATTATGCCCCACGCAACTGCGCCGCTTAGCTTAATGTTATAAGGCGTCACCAAACGAGAGACTGATTACTTAATTGATGTCGTAAACAACTACTTCAAGTCCAAGATAACACGCGAAGATATAGTCCATACTTACAGTGGCGTGCGCCCGACTCTTAGAAGAGAAAAACCGCGTCAGCACAAGAA
>NZ_BJKJ01000051.1:0-2512 GCF_006538305.1 Alteromonas sp. KUL17 | reverse complement strand
GATATGAAAAGCACGAAGTTCGGGCTTGGCTATGAACAGAATAAAAGCGTGAAAAAGCAGCGTCTAACAATACTGGTATTGCTGACGACGTTAGCGTCACTCGTAGCTATATTACTGGGTATAGTACTTATCTCATCGAATAAGCATCGGCGCTTCCAAGCTAATACCGAAACCAGAAGCGTGTTGTCATTCCATTACCTTGGACTCAGGGCTGTCGCTTGTCGAATACGATTTACTATGCGACAGTGGAAAGCTGCGCTCAAATGGTACAGCTCCATAGTTGACGCAGCCTGGGCCGGAGGCATATGAAATTAAATTCGTGGGGATCCCTCAGACTCTGACCCCATAATTCGTGATTAGTCGTGAAGCGATGGATCGGGTGCAACCATATCGGCTTCTTTTTTGTGTTCAGGGACATCCACTTTACCCGAGGCTATGACTTCGCCTTCCTGCCATAGCTTCCACTCACCCCGTTCATAGATATCCCACTGTTCATCGTTTGTTAGCGGTTCAGTAGCAATAATGCTCACTACATCTTTTGGCGTGGTTTCAGCTGCAAAATCAATTTCCACCTCTACATCACTCAAACAAGCGGGGCCAAAAGGTGCTCTGCGGGTAATGCTAGCTAACTTTGTACTACAGAACGTAAACAACCAGTCGCCATTGCTCAGCAAGCAATTGAATACACCTTGCTGAGCGTACTCCTTTGCAAGTGAAACTAACGTTTCAGCTAACTGCTCAGGCATAGCGTCTCGGGGGAGATTTTGCCTAACATTATTCATAATATCGCAGAAAAGCTCTTCGCTATCGGTATCCCCAACTGCTTCGTAAACACCCGTCCGGCGCGAGAAATTAGGTAGTTGTCCGTTGTGCGCAAACACCCAGTATCGCCCCCACAGTTCGCGAGTAAAGGGATGCGTGTTAGCTAAGTTAATGTTACCCACATTAGCCTGACGAATATGGCAAATCGCATTCTTGCTTTTTATAGGCAACTTTGAAACAAAGTCTGCGATGGGTGATGTGGCGCAAGGCTCGGGATCGTGAAACATACGCACGCCCTTCCCTTCATAAAAAGCAACGCCCCAGCCGTCTCTATGCGGCCCTGTTTCACCACCGCGGCGAGTCAGCCCGGTAAAACTAAAACATAGGTCAGTAGGAGTGTTCGCACTCATGCCTAAAAGTTCACACACAACGTTTGTCACCTATAGCAGTTATTTCATTAAGTATGTCGAGAATACGCAAGCACTCGAGCCGAATCAATTCGACATTGGTCCGTAATAAAGGAGAAGCGGCAGACTTTACAACTCATTCACCTTTTTAAACCCAATGACCTTCATACCACTTTATTTTAATTGAATTGCGTAAAAACGTCCGTTTTATGTTTACCTCCCCTTTCATTTACAATAAATAATAATGATAATCAATTACAAACAAACTATTCTTTCATATATATGATGCGCTACCACTCTTTCTCGATTTATTCGTTTTTCGTCATTGTTATGTGTTCGGTGTTATTACCCTACACTTTTTTTGCTAACGAGGTTTCGCCTTCAACTCACATCGCTAATACTGGGAACTACGAGGTAAATCAAACCTTTAAGCATTTATTAAGCGAACACCAAATCGTGGCAATTGGTGATATACACGGCTCCTCAGCACCGACAGAGCTCTTAATCAACGCTCTGTCTGATCGTGATATCTTTGAGAGTGTCGACGTTATTGTGACTGAGTTCGGTAATAGCCATTACCAGCCCGAGTTGGATGATTATCTGCTTAACCCCAATACAAAGGTTTCACTGCAAGAGTTAGAGCCTTTGTGGCAGGACAGTATTTATTTCATGGCATGGCAATATAAGCATTACCGACATTTTGTGCAGAAACTAAGGTTACTCAATGCATCATCAAACCATAAAGTGCGCATAGCTCTAGCTGAACCAGAGTTAAAATGGGAAGGATTGAGCAAAGAGCAATGGCAGTCTCTCACCAAAACACGCATTGTTAACTATGAAAAAACTGTGAAGCAGATAGCTGAACAAAACGATAAAGCGATTCTTCTGTTTGGCGCAATGCATACATTAAAGCAGCCTGTATCGTTAAAGCGGGGAGAAGCACTCAATGAGTTTGTGCCCTTTATTTCCAAACTTAAGGACCTAAATATTGCGACAGTATGGACCCACTTTTCCACATCGACAATACCTGATATTTCTACTCCCACGCTTGTTTTGCTTAACAAAAAGAGTGAATTAAATTCCCCTTTATCCAGCGTTTCAGCACGATTTGCAGACGGCACGAATCAAAAGCTTTCAGACGTTGCTGACGCATACTATTACCCAGGCCCTTTGGACCGACATGCGCCAGTGCCTTCACATATTAAACGAGACAGCCAGTGGCACCACGAGATGAATCGACGCGCCGCAATAGTGGACGAACGAGTCTCAGCACAAATCGCTAAGCAATTAGCTGAATGGCAAGCCGAAACCGACTAGCAATACGAAATTATGGGGTCAGAGTC
>NZ_BJKJ01000050.1:0-2898 GCF_006538305.1 Alteromonas sp. KUL17 | reverse complement strand
CATGCAACGTAACTTAGACAGAAGTCAAAAGGCTGTTTGGGGTTGTATGGTTAAGTGACGAAGCGTATACGGTGGATGCCTTGGCAGTTAGAGGCGATGAAGGACGTGTAAGTCTGCGAAAAGCTGTGGTGAGCCGACAAAATGCATTTGAGCCACAGATGTCCGAATGGGGAAACCCACCTATTTATAGGTATCGTTAACTGAATACATAGGTTAACGAGGCAAACGAGGGGAACTGAAACATCTAAGTACCCTTAGGAAAAGAAATCAACCGAGATTCCCCTAGTAGCGGCGAGCGAACGGGGAGCAGCCCTTAAGCTGTTTAGAATTTAGTGGAATCCTTTGGGAAGAGGAGCGATACAAGGTGATAGCCCTGTACACGACGGATTCTTTACAGTGAAATCGAGTAGGTCGGGACACGTGTTATCTTGACTGAATATGGGGGGACCATCCTCCAAGGCTAAATACTCCTAACTGACCGATAGTGAACCAGTACCGTGAGGGAAAGGCGAAAAGAACCCCTGTGAGGGGAGTGAAATAGAACCTGAAACCGTATACGTACAAGCAGTGGGAGCCACTTCGTGTGGTGACTGCGTACCTTTTGTATAATGGGTCAGCGACTTATATTTAGTAGCAAGGTTAAGTGAATAACGGAGCCGTAGCGAAAGCGAGTGTTAACTGCGCGTTTAGTTGCTAGGTATAGACCCGAAACCCGGTGATCTAGCCATGAGCAGGTTGAAGGTTGAGTAACATCAACTGGAGGACCGAACCCACTAACGTTGAAAAGTTAGGGGATGACTTGTGGCTGGGGGTGAAAGGCCAATCAAACCGGGAGATAGCTGGTTCTCCCCGAAATCTATTTAGGTAGAGCCTCGGACGAATTCCATTGGGGGTAGAGCACTGTTAAGGCTAGGGGGTCATCCCGACTTACCAACCCTTTGCAAACTCCGAATACCAATGAGAACTATCCGGGAGACACACGGCGGGTGCTAACGTCCGTCGTGGAGAGGGAAACAACCCAGACCGCCAGCTAAGGTCCCAAAATATTGCTAAGTGGGAAACGATGTGGGAAGGCATAGACAGCTAGGAGGTTGGCTTAGAAGCAGCCACCCTTTAAAGAAAGCGTAATAGCTCACTAGTCGAGTCGGCCTGCGCGGAAGATGTAACGGGGCTAAGCAATATACCGAAGCTGCGGCAGCATGTTTACATGCTGGGTAGGGGAGCGTTGTGTAAGTGGATGAAGGTGAGTTGTAAAGCTTGCTGGACATATCACAAGTGCGAATGCTGACATGAGTAACGATAATGGGAGTGAAAAACTCCCACGCCGGAAGACCAAGGTTTCCTGTCCCATGCTAATCAGGGCAGGGTAAGTCGGCCCCTAAGGCGAGGCAGAAATGCGTAGTCGATGGGAAACGGGTTAATATTCCCGTACTTATATAATCAGTGATGGAGGGACGGAGAAGGCTAGGCAAGCTTGGCGTTGGTTGTCCAAGTGAAAGTGAGTAGGCTGAAGACTTAGGTAAATCCGGGTTTTCAAGGCCGAGACACGAGACGAGCTCCCTAAGGGAGTGAAGTTGTTGATGCCCTGCTTCCAGGAAAAGCTTCTAAACTTATGATTATATGAACCGTACCCCAAACCGACACAGGTGGTCAGGTAGAGAATACTAAGGCGCTTGAGAGAACTCGGGTGAAGGAACTCGGCAAAATTGTACCGTAACTTCGGGAGAAGGTACGCCTCTGTTTGTGAACACTTCGCGTGGTAAGCAAATGGAGGCCGCAGTGACCAGGTGGCTGGGACTGTTTATTAAAAACACAGCACTCTGCAAACTCGTAAGAGGACGTATAGGGTGTGACACCTGCCCGGTGCCGGAAGGTTAATTGATGGGGTTAGTTTTCTTAACGAAGCTCTTGATCGAAGCCCCGGTAAACGGCGGCCGTAACTATAACGGTCCTAAGGTAGCGAAATTCCTTGTCGGGTAAGTTCCGACCTGCACGAATGGTGTAACCATGGCCACGCTGTCTCCACCCGAGACTCAGTGAAATTGAAATCGCAGTGAAGATGCTGTGTACCCGCACCTAGACGGAAAGACCCCGTGAACCTTTACTACAGCTTGGCACTGAACATTGAACCTACATGTGTAGGATAGGTGGGAGGCTTTGAAGCACAGTCGCTAGATTGTGTGGAGCCGTCCTTGAAATACCACCCTTGTATGTTTGATGTTCTAACATTGTTCCCTTATCGGGAATGTGGACAGTGTCTGGTGGGTAGTTTGACTGGGGCGGTCTCCTCCCAAATAGTAACGGAGGAGCACGAAGGTTAGCTAATCACGGTCGGACATCGTGAGGTTAGTGCAATGGCATAAGCTAGCTTAACTGCGAGACAGACACGTCGAGCAGGTACGAAAGTAGGTCATAGTGATCCGGTGGTTCTGTATGGAAGGGCCATCGCTCAACGGATAAAAGGTACTCCGGGGATAACAGGCTGATACCGCCCAAGAGTTCATATCGACGGCGGTGTTTGGCACCTCGATGTCGGCTCATCACATCCTGGGGCTGAAGTCGGTCCCAAGGGTATGGCTGTTCGCCATTTAAAGTGGTACGCGAGCTGGGTTTAGAACGTCGTGAGACAGTTCGGTCCCTATCTGGTGTGGGCGTTGGATGATTGATGGGAGCTGCTCCTAGTACGAGAGGACCGGAGTGGACGAACCGCTGGTGTTCGGGTTGTCATGCCAATGGCATTGCCCGGTAGCTATGTTCGGAACGGATAACCGCTGAAAGCATCTAAGCGGGAAGCCGGCCCAAAGATGAGTCATCCCTGACCTTTAAGGTCTGGAAGGGTTGTTATAGACGATGACGTTGATAGGCAGGGTGTGGAAGCGTTGTAAGGCGTTAAGCTAA
>NZ_BJKJ01000049.1:0-3644 GCF_006538305.1 Alteromonas sp. KUL17 | reverse complement strand
CCAAAGGAATACGGACATTATCTGGTTTAAAAAACTCAAAAGCCCTCACGTACCTTTAGGCATTCCAATAGAAGATGGATTGGCTATATTAAAAAAGATTGGCAGCCCCGTCTTTTTTGAGTCCGAAGAGGAAAGGCAATATAAAGTTTCAAATGCAGCTTACAATGTAGCTATTTATGAAACGGATGGCATTGTTTCAAGTACTTGGTACGACGATCCCATTGGAAGGTCTTGGAACCTTGGGAGACAGAAAAAAGTAAATCTATACCTTTCTCGCTATGACAATATCAGTAACTGGGAAGCTAGGCTCAATAATGGATATATTCAGTTCTATTTTAACGATACGCTTGGATTGAGCATGTCTTATGGATTACACAAAGATGTCATCAGGTTTAATAAACAAGGCATATAACAACCCAATAAACTCACTCACTACGTTCGCTGGGACGCATACACGCGGGGCGGCTTCGCCATTATGCCCCACATGTCTGCGCCCGTTATTGGAAAGTTAGTACCCTCGGAGCAGGAAGCTTGAAAGTAAAACCATCCAAAAAGCTATATCTAAAAATGCTAAGAAGCCTTTTGATAATTAGCGTTCTATTCGGTCTTACTGCATATGTCTGGTCAACTTCAGTTTATGAATGTATTTCTATATTTTCATGGGACTTTTGCGGCTCTATTGGCCAAGCAGAACTGATTTATCCACTTTTTGCTCTAGATGTGCTGCTAGCTTTTTTATTTACTTTCGCCATTTTTTACCTATTTCAGCTATCGTGAAATAATCAAAAATAGGAATAAAATTAAATAATGTTGCTAGGTAGTATTGGGTTTACGGGTACTAACAACCCAATCAACACACTCACTGCGTTCGCTGGGACGCATACATGCGGGGCGGCTTCGCCATTATGCCCCACATGCCTGCGCCCGTTATTGGAAAGTTAGGTGAACCTGTAAGATATTGAGCTATTAAGATTGAAAGACAACACAATTAACACTCTACTAATTGGTATTTTTACAGGGTTAATAGTAGGAGCTATTTCTGTACTTTTCTCAAACCTAATTTTAGGTATATTCTCCATAGCTGCGTGGATAATATTGATGGCTGGAATCCCTAGAAGAAACACCTCGAACTTATTACGAACTCTTTTTTATATAAGCGTGACTGGCTTACCTTCTGCTTGGATTTTATTTTTCTTAACAAGGTAATTTCATGCTACGTTCACCTAACAAAACACTAAAGGCGCTCGCGCTGCTCGCTGGGACGCTAACACATGGGCTGCGTCACTTCGTTCCTAATTTTAGCCCATGTGTTATCGCCCCTTAGTGGGGTGTTATAAGGCGTCAGCCTAAACTGCGTTTGGCTTTATAAAAATCCCAGTAAAACTACCCTCACCTGTTTTCATTAGCATCGCTCTGGCTTGTGGTAAGTGTAAATCCGCCGCTTAAAATTCAAAGGTGGTGTAATAGGCGCTTTATCGACAAGTTCTTATTTTAAGCCAGCAAGCGCCATTACACTTGATAGCTCAGATGGCGGCTAGCTTCTATCAAATCAAAAACATCACTGCACAGTCGTTTTGCTTGTTTGTGTTAACAATCAATCGTATGCTGACTTCAACAGTTTTCAAAAAGACCAAAGGAACTGGCTTTGCTTATAACAAGGCGCTTAAGACCACTCCCTTCGGTCGCTCGGACGCATTTACGCGGGGCGGCTTCGCCATTATGCCCCACGCAACTGCGCCGCTTAGCTTAATGTTAGGTAACAAATGGATTTGAACTCAATAGATTTAGCAATAAAGTATCACTCATTAGAGGACGAAGAATGGGCTAAAAGTGGTGGCAATTTTATAAACATAACTGCCGGTAAGTATATCTTCAAAGATGTAGAGTTTTTATCTGCTGATGAGCTGCTCGCACATATAGAAAAACAATCATCTCAGAATATTTTAGTTCTTTACGACAATTCCACTAATCAAACCATAATAGCCTCTGTTTTAGACTATTGTAAAAAGGCTAACGCAAAGACGTTAGTAATAAAAAGTACCGAGGGATATGGACGCTAAGTTGCCTAACAAAAAAATTATGTCGCCCGCAGGCGGGCTGGGACACAAACAGGCAGACGGCTTCCCCATTATAGCCTGCCTGTTTGTGCCCATATTTAAAAGTTATGCGCTAGTTGAGTACAAAACTAAAAAGGAATTTTTATGGACGCATTAAGTGTAATATCGTTACTTGTTGGTATTATCGGAACTGCGATTGCAATTTATCAAACTGCAGTTTTGAATGAATCTAAAAAAAGGAACGGCGAGCTTCAATTTTTGTTAGCGGGTATAAATAGTTCTGCAGCACAAAAAATGCAGTCTTGGCAAAATCAAATTTCAATCGCTAGTGATTCTCTTACTCCTGATAAAATGGATGAGTTTAAACTGTTAATAAGAGCGAGAGATGATTTTACAGATTTGTCCAACTTAACCGTTTCACTAGAAGGCGCAATTGATCCTGATAGTTCAGCCATTTCTAAGATGATGGACAAATACCTAGATACCGTCCAAAAAAGCAACGAAATTCAAAAATGTAATATGCAAAATCCAGCGCGCGAGGATGTTCATAAGTAGCGCATAACAAAAAAATTAAGTAACTCACTTCGTTCGCTGGGACGCATACACGTGGGCTGCTTCGCATTTTAGCCCACATGTCTGCGCCCCTTATTTAAAAGTTAGGTGCTCTCAGAATGTTTAACTTTCATGGAATGAAATGGCCAAAGTCGAAAGAGTTTGTTCAGTCTGAACGGGCCGTTGGTGAGTTAAAGGTTTTAAATTTTTCTTTGGGTGTGCCACTAATTATTCTAACTTTTCTGCTCAAACAACCAGATTTAGCATTACCGGTAATTGGTAGCTTTAAGTTTCTCATTTTCTTTTGTGGTGTCCTATTTTTATTAGCCAGTTGGATGGAGGACTATCCCACATTTTCTCTAGCTGCTGCGCTTGCATCTTGTTTTGTCACGATCGGCTTCACCTTATTTTGTATACTTAAATTCACTCTGGTTCACGGTTTTACATCTTCAACTGCAGTATCTTGTTTTTTATTATTTATGCTGGTATCGTTTCATTCATGGTCGTTCGGGCGTTTAAAGCTCACCGCACCTAACAAACGCATTAACACTCGCTGCGCTCGCTAGGGACAAAAACACGTAGGCTCCCTTCGCTTCGCTCAGTATTATAGCCTACGTATTTTTGCCCGTTATGCGGGCCGTTATAAGGCGTCAGCCTAAACTGCGTTTGGCTTTATAAAAATCTCAGTGCAACTACCCTCACCTGTTTTCATTAGCATCGCTCTGGCTTGTGGTAGGTTTATATCCGCCGCTTTCAATTCAAAGGCAGTGTAATAGGCGCTTTATCGACAAGTTCTTATTTTAAGTCAGCAAGCGCCATTACACTCGATAGCTCTGATGGCGGCTAGCTTCAGTCAAATCAAAACCGTCACTGCACAGTCGTTTCGCTTGTTTGTGTTAACAATCAATCGTATGCTGGCTTTATCAGTTTTTAAAAAGACCAAAGGAACTGGCTCTGCTTCTAACAAAGCGCTAAAGACCACTCCCTTCGGTCGCTCGGACGCATTTACGCGGGGCGGCTTCGCCATTATGCCCC
>NZ_BJKJ01000048.1:0-4731 GCF_006538305.1 Alteromonas sp. KUL17 | reverse complement strand
TCTGTGGCATAGGGCCATCAGTCGCAGCAACTACTAGGATACCACCGTCCATCTGAGCAGCACCAGTGATCATGTTTTTAACGTAATCAGCGTGTCCTGGGCAGTCTACGTGCGCGTAGTGACGAGTAGGAGTGTCATATTCTACGTGTGAAGTAGAAATGGTGATACCACGTGCTTTCTCTTCAGGCGCGTTATCGATTTGATCGAAAGCCTGTGCGTTACCGCCGTAAGTTTTAGAAAGAACTGTAGTGATAGCTGCAGTTAGGGTAGTTTTACCGTGGTCAACGTGGCCGATTGTACCCACGTTTACGTGGGGTTTCGTACGTTCAAACTTTTCTTTTGCCATTTCTATTATCCCAGCAAAGTTACATTAAAAAATTTAGAAATTTTACATGAGCTGGGGAGAAATAAACTGGTGCTGATAGGCAGATTTGAACTGCCGACCTCACCCTTACCAAGGGTGCGCTCTACCAACTGAGCTATATCAGCACTGATTTGGAGCGGGCAGCGGGAATCGAACCCGCATCATCAGCTTGGAAGGCTGAGGTAATAGCCATTATACGATGCCCGCAAATCCTAATTCTCTGGCCACCTCATAGAGAAAGTGGTGGAGGGGGCAGGATTCGAACCTGCGAAGGCTGAGCCGGCAGATTTACAGTCTGCTCCCGTTGACCGCTTGGGTACCCCTCCAGATTGATGGTGCCGACTGCCGGAATCGAACTGGCGACCTACTGATTACAAGTCAGTTGCTCTACCAACTGAGCTAAGTCGGCACTACATCAAGTGGGTGCGCATTCTAGAGTATTGTTTAACTCTGTGCAAGTGTCTTTTTGAAAATTTTTCAATTTTCTTTTTTGACCAATTTTTCAACTAATCAAAAACTTACGTCGATGTTCCCTTTAGAAGTTCACTTCGAGCGTAGCGGGCAAGACCCTGCATCACCAAATGAGCGAGGCGCATGTTATCAGCAGATTTTAAGAATGCAAACACTTTTTTGTCTCCGCCCCCTAAAATAATGTCAAATTCGGTTTGTTTGCTTGATATGTAATCAACCGCGCTCAAATAAACACCATATAGGGCAGCATGACACCCTGTTGCCACACAATCTTCTGTATCGGTCCCCACACCAAAGGTGGTCGGAATTTCATCATTCGCGAACACTTTTTTGGTTGAAGCAACCAATGCATTACGCATTACTTGAAAACCAGGCACGATCCAACCGCCTAAATGTTGACCATCCACAACAAAATCGACCGTTATTGCCGTCCCCACATCCATAACAAAAAATGCTTTTTTTGATTTTTCTGCAGCACAGACCATGGCAAGCCATCTATCAACGCCCATTTTTTGAACATTCGCGTAACTATTTTTTATGCCGAAGGCTTCTTTCTCTGTGTGCTTTTCTACAAAAATAATATTTCGCTCGCTACACATGGCGGATATTTCATCAACCAGCTCCTGATTTCTTACCGAGGCGATATATAAATGGGAAATATTTTTCTGAGAATCGATAAAAGAAAATAGAGATTTTGCATCTTCGCATGCATTAGGCTCTTTTTCTGAATCACAAAGCAGTGAATATTTTATTCGGGTGTTACCGATATCCACTAATATGACGTGGTTTTCTTCAATGTTGTTCATATTTTTGGTTTCATTCGCAAAGCAATGCGTAAAACGGACGGATGAAATGCTAACTAAAAAAGCACAAAGATGAACTACGAAGTACTTTTATTATAAAAATAACCAAAATCTTCGAAGTTCAGCTATGAGGTAAAACAAAATAAAACGTTAATTGCCTCTTAGGCTAACTTCGCCACCGTGGAATCGGGTAATACCGTCTTGCGTTTCAACAAGTAGCGCGCCGCTAGCGTCTACTCCCCTGTCAATTCCAGAAAAACGTTTCTCGCCCATTTGCAAAACAATGCGTTTGTCGGCGTATAAGTCGAGCGCTTCCCAATATGCAGTAAATGGCCCGAAGCCCTGCTGGGTAAATTTAGGTAAATAAGACCAAAGCGATTTAATTATTTCTGCCGCCAATGCATTTCTATCTGGGATAGTGCCCAAATATGACGCAAGATCGCTATGAGGCTGACCAACATCGTACTGATTATCGGGTACGCAAACATTCAAACCTATGCCGATAACACTATGCGCTGTTGCGCCTATCTGCCCTTCTACCTCAATAAGTACGCCCGCAAGCTTTTTACCTTGTAAATAAATGTCATTCGGCCATTTAAGTTCAGCGTCTTCTACACCAAATTCTTTAAGTGCATCGCAAACAGCCAAGCCCACCAATAAAGAAAGCCCTGCCATGCTTTGATAACCGTCAGGAAAAGACCAGTACATAGAAAAAGTTAAGCTCCCGCCAACTGGCGCTAACCACGAACGGCCATGTCTGCCGCGTCCATCGGTCTGAATTTCAGCGAATACGACATCGCCGTTTTCAAGATCTTCTCGTTTGCTGGCAATACGCTTCTTCATTTCCGTATTGGTGGAAGGCAATACCGACTCCACATCAATAACCGCTCGTTTTGTATTGCCTAAATGACGTTTAATGCTGTCGGCGCTTAACAATGGAAACCCTCGTTCTAAACGGTAGCCTTTACCTTTTACTTTAAATACATCTAACCCCCAATCGGCGAGTTGGGAAATATGGCCTGCTACTGCTGTGCGCGAAAGGCCCACTTGCTGTGCAATGGTTTCCCCTGAGTGAAACTGGCCGTCGGACAACAAAGCGAGTATATGTTTTCTTATAGCTTTTGATGCTTGTCTCATAGCGAAATAAGTCCTTTGCTTCCTAATAAGCGCACTTCTGGCTCAAGCTGTATGCCGAACTTACCCTGTACGCTTGCTATGATATCTTTTGCCATGGATATTACATCGTTTCCGGTGGCACCACCTAAGTTAGTAAGTACCAATGGCTGTGTAGGGTGGCATCGTACTTTATTCAAAGTCTTGCCTTTAAAACCTGCCTGGTCGATAAGCCACGCGGCAGGAATTTTTATTTGTTCTTTTTCAGTGGCTGGCAGCTCAACACCTCCGTGCACCACAAAATGGGGCACTGAATCATACTCTTGTGCAATCGCTTGAAACACGGCTTTTGAAACCACGGGGTTTTTGAAGAAACTTCCTGCATTGCCTAGCTCGGCAGGATCGGGAAGTTTGCTCTTCCTAATTTGTATCACCGTACTATACACCTTTTCTGGCGTAGGCTCAGTCAGTGCCGCTAGTTCGCCATAGCTGGTTTCAAGTTCGTAGTGCTTGGGCAGTTTAAAGTTTACATGAGTGATTAGCACTTTGTTCGCTAGTGCGTGTTTGAATACGCTGTCTCTATAGCCAAACTGACAGTCTTCATTGCCTAGCAATACCTGCTCGCCGGTTTCAAGAAATACACACTCTACTTTGTCGATTAACGTATTCACTTCTCGTCCGTACGCACCAATATTCTGAATTGGGCATGCGCCTACTGAACCTGGTATTAGGGCGAGATTTTCGAAACCATACCACTTTTCTTTCATACACAAAGTGACGAAGTCATGCCAGTTTTCACCTGCGCCTACACGTAAGTAATGGTGACTTTCAGTATCAAAATGGCTTATTCCCTTAATCTCGTTAACCAGAATTGTACCGTCAAAGTCGTCAGTGAAGACTGAATTGCTTCCACCGCCCAATATATAAATGGCTTTGTTATTGTTTTTAGAAGTTTTGAAGATAGACAGGAATGAAGTAACGTCGCTAAACGACTGGATAGAATCACAAGAAGCGGCGAGGCCAAATGTGCTGTATGGTTGTAGTGAAGGCATAGAGTTTTACGAACTGCGAACAATTCGCTAATGGTAGGGTAAGGACGCGTCAAATAAAAGCGCAAACACATAAATAAGTGCCCTACGGTGTTGTGAGTTTTTTACTCTTTATATTAATGGTGGTGCTTACACTATGTAATATGGGTGAACATTGCTAACTAGATAGCTTTCAATAGCCATTTAATTCTGTTTTTCTCATAGGCATTTTATCAATCGTACTATAAATAAGATCGCTATCGAACGAGCTATATTTAGCCTTAACTGCACCATCAAGACCTATTAGCGTAACTTTATCTTGTGGTACAAGTTTATCTAGCGTTGTACTACAGTGAGGATAACCAAAAACTACAGTAGGTTGTCTATCTACTATACCTATAATCACAAGCTTCCTCTCAGATAAGGCAACCCTATCATATTGAGCAAACGTGTCTAGGTCGTTAAGCTCTTTACTATTATTAGCGTTATAGATTAACACCCTATTCTTCCACTTAAGCTCGCCCAAGGTAATCTCACACTGAGACTGAGTGCTATTAGCCACTGAAAACCTAGAGTAAAACGCCATAAACAACACAAAAATACAAAAGTAGATAATATTCATATTAGAAATATGGGGTCAGAACGCAAAAAACCCGCCGTTAGGCGGGTTCTTCTTAATGGGACCTGGCAGTGTCCTACTCTCACATGGGGAAGCCCCACACTACCATCGGCGCTAATACGTTTCACTTCTGAGTTCGGAATGGAGTCAGGTGGTACCGTATCGCTATGGCTGCCAGGAAAAACTGGTAACAATCTAGAAAACTGGATATCAATTCAATCGTGAGTAACTACTTTTCACTCTTACTTGCTTACTTTAGCTTGTCTACAACACTCAGAAGTCCAAAGCTTCTTGGGCGTTGTATGGTTAAGCCTCTCGGGCAATTAGTACAAG
>NZ_BJKJ01000047.1:0-5626 GCF_006538305.1 Alteromonas sp. KUL17 | reverse complement strand
GGGCAAAAAAAAGCCTCCCAAAGGGAGGCTTTTTTGCTAAAACCACATATTAGATACTAATACCGCGGTTCTTCGCTTTTTCCTTGATATAAGGTTCCCACGCTGCAGCGTTGCGGCGTAGAGAGCGATCTTTCTTAGCTTCTTGTACGTGCTTGTACGCAGACTTGAAGTTACCTGCGTAGAAGTTCGCTTCCATTAACGTGAAGTGAATCTTCTCAGGGTCTTCAGCACCACGCTCTAGAGCATTCTCTAGTGCTTTAATAGCGCCTTTGTAGTCTTCCGCTACAAGTAAAAGTGTACCTTGCTTACGATAATGCTCAGGGTCTGAACTCTTTGCGGCCGCCTGTGCGTACAGATTTGCTGCAGTTTTGAAGTTCTTCGCCTGGTGATACGCGTTAGCAATATTAGCAAGCATATCGGCATCATTCTTCAACAAGCCTTCTTTCATGTGCTTCTCAAGTAACTTCGCAGCCTTGTAAGGCATGCCGTTACTTTGATAAAGCTGAGCAAGCGTTTTGATTTCTGACTCTTTCTCTAGATAGCCCTGCATATAAGCAAGTTCTAGCGTTGAAAGACCTTTCTTATAGTCTTCAACTAAGATGTAGAAAAAGCCAAGACGTGACCACCAAGTTTTTTCCTGAGGGAAAGTTCTAACAAGATCTTCCGCCACAGCAACCGTTTCAGGGTACATCTTACGCTCGTAGTAAGAAGTTAGCTTTAATACATACGGGTTTTTGTTTGGCTCTTCATACAAAGCAATCGCTTTGTCTGCTGGCTCAACCATCTTCGCTAGTTGCTTAGATTCAAAGTAAGCCTGTGCCAAACGCGTATATACGTCTGCGTCTTCTTTACACGTGAAGTCCATCCACTTGTTATACCATTTAATGGCATCAGTGTACTTCTCTTCCTGCATGCTCAAATCACCTAGTAATTTAAGTGTTTGAGAGTGTTCAAGGTCGTTTAGAGCTTTTGGTTCAACTGATTCAACCAAATACCCTAAAGCTTTACCACCTTGACCTTCTTGCGCAGCAAGTAAGTTACCAATAAAACGCTTTACGTAAGCTCTATCGAAATCGTCAGATGCGTCGATTTCGTAAAGTACGTTTAGTGCTTCATTAACTTGGTCTTCATTGTAGAATTCAAAAGCTTTCTGAACTTTTTTACCGGTACGCTCACCTACAAGCGTTGTTTTTCCTTTCTCATATCCAGGACAAACAACAGGTGCTGACTGCGCTAGGGCAGCGGGTGCTGAAAGCACCGCACCTGCGCCTAGCACTAAAGCAACGGCTGACATTTTGAATGTACGTTTCATCATGATCATTGCTCCAGTTTAAAGTCTAGCTGTACGAACATGCCAGGTTGTTTAACTGGCTTGCCATCAACGATCTTAGGCTTGTATTTCCACTTACGTAGAGCACGACGTGCTTCACGGTCGAATACGCGCTTAGGTTCAGCTTCGATAACTTCGATATCTTCAACACCACCAACTTCGTTGATAGTGAAAGACAGTCTTACCCAACCTTCACGGCCGTCGCGGGCTGCATCAGGTGGATATTTCGGGTCGATACGAACGATAGGTGTTGCTTCACCATCACGCTGCATTGCACCAACACCACCGATGTTTACACCAACACCACCTGTGTCGATAGCTGGAATAGCTAAGCTAAAGCCATCTGCATCAGGTTCCGCTGTTTCCGGCTCTACTTGCTCCATTTTAGGAGGCTGTGGAGGCGGAGGTGGCGGTGGTGGTGGAACACGAGTACGCGTTTGCGTCTGGTCGTCTGGTTCCTGCATTACAATATCGATAACCGGTGCAGGCGGTACTTCGTCTGCTGGTCTAGATGAATTTTCAATCAACTTGGCCATTAGAACGAAAAGGGCAAATGCAACACCAGCACCTAAAAGTATAGATACAATTATACGTAACATCTTATCCCCTTGCCGCTACCGAGACTCGGTTAACGCCAGCGGCTTTAACCTGATCCATAATCTCAACTACTAAACCATGCTTCGCTTTTACGTCAGCTTGTATGATTACGTAGTCAGTAGGCTGCTCGGTAAGCAGTCTTTCAATATTCGCTCTTACGCTGTCCGGCGCAACTTCACGCTTATCTAGCCATACATTTCCGTCTTCAGTTACGGCGATGAAAATGTTTGCATTTTTGTGAAGAATCGCCTGGCTCGCATCTGGCTTGTTGACTTCGATCCCTGCTTCTTTAACGAAAACAGTGGTAACGATAAAGAAGATCAGCATGATAAACACGATATCCAACATGGGCGTCATGTCGATCTGTGCATCTTCTTCCTCGGTTCTGACTTTTCGAGCCATAATCTCTCTCTCTAATGATGTGGCAGGCTATCAACTAGCCCTTCTCTTGCCAGCTTCACTTTCGCTTCAAGACGTGAACTGATGAACAGTCCAGATAGCGCGGCTACCATTCCCGCCATTGTCGGGATCGTTGCCATAGAGATACCAGCTGCCATTAGACGAGCGTTGCTGGTGCCCTGTGTTGCCATTGTCTCGAAAACACTGATCATACCGGTTACTGTTCCAAGTAGACCGATTAGTGGACACATTGCAATAATGGTTCTGATAATCAGCATTCTAGCGTTAAGGTCGTCTGACGCTTGAGAAATCCACGCGTCACGGATTCTATGCGCATACCATGATGTGGTATCTGCTCGGGCATCCCAATTCGCGATGATGTTTTTCTTCACCTTTGGGAAGACCGAGGTTAAATACCAGTAACGCTCAATCATTAAAACCCACATGAGAAAGAGCGCGGCAGCAACGAAGTATAGTACGTCACCGCCGGTAGCGATAAAGTCCCTGACCGATTCGAATAATCCAATCAGGTAATTCATATTACGCTTTCTCCGACTCTGAGTGAGCAGCTACGATACCCGCAGTTTGCTCATCAAGAATGTGGATGATTGACTTGCTACGAGAAGCTACGATGCTGTGAGTAAGGATTAGAGGCAGAGCCGCGATAATACCTTGAGCAGTAGTTACAAGAGCCATAGAGATACTTCCTGCCATCATACGTGGGTCACCTGTACCGAATAGTGTGATGGTTTGGAATGTCTCGATCATACCTAGTACTGTACCTAGTAGACCTAGTAGAGGAGCAATCGCTGCGAAGATCTTGATAACGTTGATGCCGCTTTCAATTTTTGGAAGCTCGCGAAGAATCGCTTCATCAAGTTTAAGCTCAAGGTTTTCTGCATCAGCAGTCTTGTTCTCTTGGTAAACTTTAAGGATACGACCTAGTGGGTTACCTTCTGAAGGATTGTTTACGTTCTTAAGCTGTGAACGCATTTTTCCACCAGTGATCGTTAGTGTGATCATTTTGTAGATACCAATTAGTAGGCCAATCGCAAGCATAATTGTGATTGTGTAACCAACTGGACCACCAGCATGATAACGCTCAGACATTGTCGCTTTTTGCTTCAATAGACCAAGGATTGCACCTTGAGAAGGGTCAGCAAAGAAAGGAACAATACCAGAAGTAGCGCCGATTAGTTCGTCAGCAGAAGCTACAAAGTGACCATCTGGTTGACGACCAAGAGGCTGAACAACTTCAGCTTCAGCGTCATACGCTAGGTAACCAGCTTCACCAACAAGGTTGAAAGTACCAACACGAACAACTTCTTGCTGTGAAGAACCGCCGTCAAGGTTAACAACTTCTGTAGTGAACTTAACTACTTCACCGCCTTCAGTCATTTCTTTCTGAAGAGCAAACCATAGGTCTTCAAGTTCTTTAATGTTTGGAAGACCTTTAGAGTCTTCTGACATTTCAGCAAGGAACTGACCACGGCCAGGGAATTGTGCACTTACGATTGATGTAGAGATACGGCCGTAAGCTTCAGAAGATGCTTGACGTACCACACCAAACATTTCACCAAGTGTACCTGTAGCTTGGTCTAGCTCAGCAGCTTTCTCGTTTAATGTAACTTCGTTGTCTGAGAATTGCTTCTGTAGACGGTCACCACGAGCTTGTTCAGCTTTAAGATCTGCTTGTGCTTTGCGAAGAAGTGCTTGCTTGTCAGCACGTGCTGATTGGAACTCAGCTTCGCGTTGCTTATCTAGGCGAGCTTCAGAAACGCGGTTCTGTTGAACCTGGTCTAGAAGGTCTTTCAGGCTCTTTGCTTCCTGAGCCTGCGCTCCGGTTGCTGCAACTGCAACTGTCGCAGCGGCTAAAAGAGATTTGAATACTGGTTTCATTAACAATTACTCCGCTGCGCTAATTGGTAGTTTAATCAGATCCGCAGGAATGACGTTGTTAGCCATTTTAACTGCGTCAACAACTGAAGACAGATACTCGTCACCCAGTTTTTCCCATGCGCGGCTTTCGTTGTTCCATACCCATGCGTGAGTTTGGTCTAGAGAAAGTGCAACTAGCGCCGTACGACCTAGGTTAAAGAAGTCAACAGTAACTTCTGTGCCTGCGTCGTCGATAGTACCTTGGTAAGAGTTGATCTTAGTACCGTATTCAACTTCTACTAGGTAAGCTTCTAGTACCTGACGGAACTGTTCTGAAACAGTTACGTTAGAGTTAGCCATAAGGTCGCGAAGACGCTCAACACGCTGTAGACGCTCGTCTAAGTGAATTGGACGGTCTAGCTTGATGAACTGCTCTAGGCTGTCGATCATGCGGAACATAAGAGGAACGATGCCCTGCTTAGTTTGTTCGATGCTGTCGATCTGACGTTGTAATGAATCGATACCGCGTTGCTGGTCTGCAACTAGGCTTGCGATGTAATCGTTGTAGATTTTAAGGTTTTCTGTCTCATCTACTGTTTGACGATACTCAACAAGTAGTTCTTGAGACTGTTCAAACAACGTATTGATTTTTTCTTGAGATTTCGCTGCAGCCGCGTGGATTTTCGCTTCTTCTTTATGAAGATCTTCAAGCGTATCTGCAGAGACTGCGCTACCTGTTAGTGCGAATGCACCCATAACAGTAGAAGCAATAAGAGTTCTCTTGCTCATTTTGGACATAGTTCCCAACCAAATTTCTTATTTGAATCCTCGCCGATAAGGAAAATATTCGGGCAAGGGGCGTATAAAACTTTCACAATTTTGTTTCAGGAATGTAGCACAGACATCAATAGTCAGTACTACGAACGTATTATACTCACATGGAATGTTACGTTTAGTCAAGTAACACACTGTTTACACCTAGTAGATCCCTAATTGAATGCTCAATTTACACTCAAACTTGTTTAACAGCTCAAAAAACGCTCTGTGTGTACTTGTCATTTTTTATTTAATGAATATGTAGTTTGTTTGAACGCTCTTCGGTGATGCAATGATTTTTCAATACTATGTTTTGTTGCACTTATGTTGATTTTTAGCATGAAGGAGAGCAGCCTATGCCTTATGGAGTAACTAAACCTTAATTCAGCAGAGAAAGTTGCCCTCGACGCGAGTTATAAGGCAAGTCGTAAGCATTTACTTGGGCGTTTTTCAAGGAAGTTGTCGCCTGAGCTGTTAAGCTGTTTCTTTTTATTTTCCGGATTTAGCTTTACGCTTCCGCTTTTATCCCAGTTTCTGGTTCCAGCAGTCCAACGATTCGGATTCTTCACTTTTACTTTGGTATGTACCGCTGGTCTATCAAAACTC
>NZ_BJKJ01000046.1:0-5943 GCF_006538305.1 Alteromonas sp. KUL17 | reverse complement strand
GAGCTACATGGAAATTCATATGATGTTTCGCTTTCTGTTAATTGGGGTGTCAATAATGGTACTGGGCTGTACTTTCGAGTCATCGCCAGAACGATTAGATCTTGAATGGAACTTCGAATATTCATCTCATGTTCTTCATGCAAGACTTGTTGAATCAAAAACATCTGTTACTAATAACAACAAATGCAGCGTGGATTACTCGGTGTTCGAAGTTTTAGAACCTTTTAAAGGTGATGTAAAGCGAGGAGAACTACTAAATGTTACTGGAATTAACGCACATGAAATTAGAGAAAAAATTCAGAACATCTGCTACTACTTATACCTTTCGTAGCTGAGGACTTTCCAGGGTATGGAGAATGCGCTAATCAAAGATATAATAGCTTTCTTTCCATTCATAATTGGTGCTGCTCCATAGATGCCACAAACGAACACTCTCTAATTGTTTACGATATGATTAATTCTGAACAAAAAAGTGAAAATTACTTATTACCAACAGAACCAATATTCAATTTTTTACGTCAACAGGGTAAGTAGCTCTAACAAACGCATTAACACTCGCTACGCTCGCTAGGGACAAAAACACGTAGGCTCCCTGCGCTTCGCTTGGTATTGTAGCCTACGTATTTTTGCCCGTTATGCGGGCGTTATGCCCCATCGAGTTTAACAAGGAGAAAATAATGGAAGAATTAACAGTTACATGGACCAAAGCAATAAGGATATGGTGGAGTTGGTTTTGGCGCTCTATGGCGTATACATTGCCGGTTGCTTTCCTGTTTGGTTTCATAGTAGGTATTTCAGGTCAGGCGACAAATATAGATGCAACAACTATGGCCTTTATTACACAGTTGTCAGGTGGGCTTATCGGTGTGTTTTTTGCAATCTTTGCACTAAAACGGGTCCTAGCGAAAAGCTTCAACGGTTATCGTATTGCACTAGTTAAAAAAACTGACGTTTCTACTTCAACAGTTGAGGCATAACAAAAAAATTATGTCGCCCGCAGGCGGGCTGGGACACAAACAGCCAGGCGGCTTCGCCATTGTAGCCTGCCTGTTTGTGCCCCATATTTAAGCGTTATGCCGCTCAAAGGATGTTATGAAACCGAGTATTAAAAGCAAAATCCCACTAGCGTTTTTAACCCTTATATCGATTTGGTGGGGGTATTATTACGCATCATTAAACGCTCTCAACGAATACGGAAACGCGAAACATGAGTGGCTGTTTATGCTTGACGCTCTCTTGGTGCTTCCAATCTTGTGCTTCCTTTGCGAATCAGATAAACAAAAAGCGTTATTGAAAGCGGCCATTTTATGTTGCACCTCTGTATACATTGGAAGCTTTATCATTCCAGAACAAAACAAAGTTATTTTTCATTTTCTCGAAAGTGGTCGTTATTTTGTGTTGGCCATTATTCTTGTTTTAGAGCTTTCAGCACTGGTTACAGTATGTTTAGCCGTTCGCGCTTCGCTTGCGAAAAAAGAAGATCCAGATTTAGCGGTCGCTAATCCTATCGAAAAAGTTTTTGGCTCCTCTTTGTTCAGCTCAATCCTTTCACTCGAAGGACGCGTTTGGAGCTTTGCACTTTTTGCGTCCCAAATACAAAGTAGCGCTTATCGCGGCAATCAGCATTTTTACTACGATAAAAAGGATGGCGCTCACAGCAACCTTTTAGGTTTTATTCTACTTATCGTTATCGAAATTCCTCTCGCTCATCTGCTCCTTCACTTTTTATGGTCAAGTACCGCAGCAAACATTGCAACGGGACTTACTTTGTTTGGGTTAGTATTTTTCTTTGCAGAATACAAAGCCGTCGGCAAGCGGCCTGTTTCAATTCATGGGAATAATTTAATCATTCGTTACGGGGTATATGCGCCCTTTACAATTCCACTGAGCAATGTTTCAGAAATATGCCCAAACAATGTGTTTGTGAAACGCTCAAGCAACGTCAAACGATTCAACTATTCTGGTGTTCCAAATGTTGCAATAAAACTCTGTTCGCCTATAAACGGAAAAACGGACGTGTATTTAGGTGTAAACTCACCGGACAACTTTATCAACAGTGTAAAACATGCAAAAAACGCGGCATAACAAGGCGCTTAACTCGCTCCCTTTGGTCACTGGGACACAAACACGCGGCGGCTTCGCCATTTTCGCCGCATGTCTGTGCCCGTTAGCTTAGCGTTATATGCTTAATTTAAAACAGGAGTTTTTATAAGAAAAAAAGAGATAGATTCGCAACTGGTATATGGAGATTCGTAGTTGTTTTAATCGGCTTATCCATTGCCGCACTGATGTTCCAAACAAAAACTGAAGACTTCACGTTTTTTAAGGTCGTTGCAACTGGTGGGATACTATTTTTATTTATTGGGTACGCCTTGGGCTTCGATAAACAAATGCAGAATTTCATTCTGGGCATCAGCAAAAAAATTAAGAAGCATCAGGCTTAAAAATGTGACTCCATTTTCAAGTGTAAAGGTGGTACATAACAAAACGCTTAAGTCGCATCCCGCTGCGCGGGCTGCTGGGACAAAAACACAATGCAGCTGCGCGATTATCGCATTGTGCTTTTGCCCCTTAGCTTAGTGTTAGGCGTCATTTACTTACAGCATTTAAAAGTAGGTTCAACCGTGACATTCCAGCACCAAGGTTGTTTCGCTAGGTTGTCTTTGCGATTAGCTTTGTCAGTTGTTCAAATGACTTTAGCAACGTGCTTTTCATCAACATCGCAACGCCAACATTCATCACTACAAGTTGTCTACACTCGCTCTTTTATCCGGTATTACCGGTAACATCTGGCATTTCGCACAGGGTTGTTTTATCTTAAATTCAATAATTTAAACGCGCGGTCTATTTGGCTAGTGGTGACAGCGAAGCTGCGTACTTTCAGTTGTACGCCTAACAAAACGCTGTTGGCACTCCCTTCGGTCGCTGGGACGCTAACACGGGGCCGCTTCGCGATTATAGTCCCATGTTAGCGCCCCAAAGCTTAGCGTTAGGCATTAGTTGGCGTGAATGCATTTATAAAAATTCCAATTAACTTAAGTATAGACCCTGAATCAGTCAGCGATTTTCAGCTTTATATTGTGAGAGCCAAAGAATTACTCGATAACTACGAAGATATAAAAAAATTAGGATTCGATTTTGGTGGTGGTCATATGCTACTTCGTGACTCAAACGGTTTGGTTACTGGAGCTGAAGTCAAAGTTGATAAGCACCGTCTTAAAGGGCTGTTTCTAGACTTTAGGTTTTTTATTGGAAATGACGAGCCCACCAACTTCTTGCGTTTTTCAGGTGCAATTGGTAGGTACTCTGACAAAGATTCATTCAGAAAGTATCTAAAATCTTTGAAGTGCATATGGAAAAGCGAGGGGATCTTAAAAGACTGGGTAGGTGTTAACGCTTGCGAACTAATCACTACATATTTTAACTCAAAGGCATTTCATGGTCGACCGGATGCAGAAGAAAAATACAAAGTGCTTATTGAAGCGATGGACAGCAAAACCTTAGACTGGCTTCTTTGTTACTACATGGATGACCGTATTCTTTGTATAAAAAACCTACTTAGGGTCATCTCAAACTTTGAGAAAGGCTATTTTGAAATACCAGAAGGTGCCTAACAATCTGCTGTAGTAGCTCGCTGGGACGCATACACGCGGGGCGGCTTCGCCATTATGCCCTACGTGCCTGCGCCCGTTATTGAAAAGTTATGCCCTCTTGGAAAACGAATGTCTACGAAAAGCAATTTCATATTAATGGCTGAATACAATAAATGGATGAACGCATCTATTTATTCTGCTGCGTCGAATTTAAGCTCAGAGGAACTTGCCGAGGATAGAGGGGCTTTCTTTGATTCTATCATTGGTACACTCAATCATATTTTGGTGGCAGATATAATTTGGCTTAAACGTTTTGCCACTCATTCTAAAACTTTTACTGCATTAGATTCGTTAGCATCGAAGCCTAAGCCTGAAAAACTAGACTCACTTCTGTTCTCAGAGCTCGCCCTGCTTAAACAAGAAAGAGTAAGTCTGGACAACACAATCTTGAATTTTGTTAATCAGCTTTCCGAGGGCATTTTAGCAAGTAACCTAAACTATCAAAATATGAGGGGCGTCTCGTATTCAAAATGCTTCGCACATCTACTGCTGCATTTCTTTAACCATCAAACTCATCATCGTGGACAGGTGTCTACACTGTTGTCACAACTTAGTGTAGATTTAGGCGTCACGGATTTGCTGGTTAAAATACCCAACGGGTAAAGGGCATAACAAGCCACTAAAGGCGCTCGCGCTGCTCGCTGGGACGCTAATACATGGGCTGCGTCTCTTCGTTCATAATTTAAGCCCATGTGTTATCGCCCCATAGCTTAGTGTTAGCTACTAGAGGAAATTATGGAAGAATCGTTCTCTTTTTTAATGCAAAATCTATCTTTAATTCTATTGATTGCATTAGCGTCCAATTATTTTATCTTGCACTTCAGGAATCGAAACAGAGAACTTTTTGAGCTTATTGGAAACGAGGTACTGATTAATCGAACTAATAAGCTTCAGTTTACTCTAGCAAGCAAGAAAACTATTCCAATTGAGAGCGTTGTGAAAATTGAGGTTCACGGTAATAGATTAAGCCTCTTTCAAAACACCAGCAACGCAACTGATGTCTGGGTGCAACCTAAGCATCTAGAGAGTGAGATTGAAAAAGCAAAAAACGTGTTTAGCCATGCAGTTTTTTTAAACTGTGGTAGCTAACAACCAAATAAACTCACTCACTACCTTCACTGTGACGCATACACGCGGGGCGGCTTCGCCATTATGCTCAGCGCATATGCGCCTCTTAGCTTAATGTTAGAAGCTTCTGAGAAATCAATGGCTAAATCAGAAATAAGACGATTCTTAAAAGAGATCCGCACTAAGTTTCCTGACGTTGTTCCTCTTATGGAAAAACATGAGAGTTGGGCGCTTACATTTCTAATGGGAGAGTTTGCAAATTTGACGACTATTTTGTTAAACCAAGGCAACTTAGAAGAAGCACTTGAGCAGTTGCATTACATGAGCGAGAAACTAGATACTGCAACCGAAGCAGAATTCGAGTACATAGATGTATATTATACAGAGCACTTATTCTGGAAAGGTACCAAAGAAGGTATTAAACGTGGCTGGCCTCTCGTCCCAGATAATCTCAAAAAACTGTACTTGGACTTTCACGGTAAACCACCTAGGGTAGTGGTTTAGATAAGGTTGAGGGAAGTACAATTTTACAAAGTACGATTGATGGCTTTTGTGAAACTCAGCGCTCTAAAGATGTCTTTAAAAAATTAAAACGTTTTATATCCAATAAAGCGATTAAAAAGTCTGGTGTTCTATTTTTCCCTGAGGCTTACGATAACCTGAGAAATGGTTGGCGATTAACCCCAATTCTAACTGGTGTGCCTGAGTTAGATGTTAAGCTTGAACCTTACAATTAAGAGTGTTTTAAACATAACAAACGCTTTAACCAAGGGACGAAAAACAGCAGGCTTGCGCTCCTTCGTCGCTAATTTTAGCCTGCTATTTTGCGCCAGTTTAGCTAGGCGTTATGCATCAAGGTAAATAATGAATCGAGCGCCCCTTTCAAAAGAACCAGTTAACCTATTTATTCTTTTAAAGATGGCCTACACCGATTCTTTGGGTGCCAATGTGCTGAACAGGCATCTGAGCAGACTGCTCAAGCAACTGTTTTAAAATTGGAGCTAACTATCCGTTTTCTTCATTCAAAAGTAAGTTATTTGGAAAATGCGTAAAGTAATTCCAAGACAGACACTTCAAAGCACTAGACCTAGTCTAACTTTATAAAACGCGTTCTCTAAGTTAAAAGTCAAGGAGACAATATGCATCTCGCTCAATTGAATATTGGAAAAGTCAGGTTTAACTTAGAGGCCCCCGAAATGGCGGACTTTGTAAATAACTTAGA
>NZ_BJKJ01000045.1:0-6958 GCF_006538305.1 Alteromonas sp. KUL17 | reverse complement strand
GGGTTTTGATCGACCAGCAGTATAGATGTGAGTATGGGGAAAGATAATTTCCTAATTTATCAGAGTCATGGCGTTGAAAACCTAGCGACTTTACGTAAATTAGAGTTGAACATGCTCAAAGCAGTGTCAGCAGAACTGAGTATTCCAAGAAAACAGAAAAAATGCATTCATGAAAACTAACTACCTAGAAGCCGTAATGAGCGCCGGTATGACGAAAATGTTTAAAAACTAAACTCTTGTGCGGTTGCTTTGGGTGACTCATAGACATAAATGGCTATAATTTACTGTTCTGCTATGAACTCACATCGGGGATTTATTCGCATCTTCCGTAACAAAATTCCAGGAGATTGACTTTACATTAAACTACGTTCTATACTCGTTGGCGTTGTCGCAAAATCGATGTTCGAGCACTCGATAATTGTGATAAAAAATAAAAAGATATAATTAAAAAATGAAAAACAAAGTCTAGGGAGACCACAATGTTTTCAAAGAGCAACATTTATAAATCTATTAAGTTAGGTTTAGTAGCCAGTTTTTCAGTGGGGACACTGACGGCTACTAGTACTGCCGTTGCGCAAGAATCCGAGGCTGAAACACTTGAGAAAATCGAAGTGACTGGCTCAAGAATTCGTAGCGCATCATTAAGTTCTCCATCACCATTACAGATTGTAAATGCAAGTGATATCGATGCATCAGGTATAGCAAATATTCAGGATTTGTTACTAGAGAATCCAACGTTTGGTACCCCAGCTATCAGTCGGACAAACTCAAACTTCAGTACTTCGAGTGCAGGTATTGCCACGGTCGACTTAAGAAATTTAGGCACTGCGAGAACACTAGTTCTAGTTAACGGCAGACGCTATGTTGCTGGACAGCCGGGTTCTTCAGCGGTTGATTTGAATACTATTCCTGCTCAATTCATCGAACGTGTAGAAATATTGACGGGTGGAGCTTCTTCTGTTTACGGGTCTGACGCTGTAGCCGGTGTAGTTAACTTAGTACTTAAAGATGACTTCGAAGGGGTTGAAGTCGAAGCTCAGTATGGACAATCAGCTGAAGGTGACAACACTCAACGCCAATTCAATATAACCAGTGGTTTGTCAAGTGACGATGGTCGTGGAAAAATGATGTTCCATTTGGCTTACAGCGACCAAGGAAGTGTGTTTTCTCGAGATCGCGACAGATCTGATACAGATATCATCAGTGAGGCGTTGTTTAGTGGTGACCCTGCTGATTTTTTCACTGCTAGAGAGCCATTCTTTTCTTCATTTCCTCCACAAGGCCGCTTTGACACTGGCGATAGTAGATTTACTTTTGATTCTAATAACCAACTCCAAAACGGTTTCAGTACCAACGGTGATGGCACGATTGGTCCTGATGGTTTCAATCGTAATGGTAGTCGTACAATAGCAATTCCTACAGAGCGTTATTTGTTTTCTGCGAAAGGCGACTACGAATTGAATGAGAACCATTCTGTTTTCTTTGAGGGTACATACGCTTCAACTCAAACAACGACAGAGCTAGAACCATTTCCATTCGCTTCTGACGACATATACGAAGATGGCCGTGTGCCAATGCAATTTGAGTTAGACGGTGTTATATACAATAACCCTTTTGTTCCTGCTGAAATCCTTGACGCGGGCGCTGATAGCAACGGTGATGGCCTTAACGACTTTTTCTTCGCGAAACGTCTATCGGACATTGGTAACCGAGGCAATACTGCGGAACGCGATACTTACAGATTTTCGGTTGGCCTAGAAGGTGTTGTATTTGAAGATTGGTTTTATGATTTTTATTACGTCTACGGTCAAACTAACGAGTCACAAGTTTCAAATGGTTTGGTGAACGTTCAAAACTTCAGATATGCGTTAGAAGCTATAACTGACACACCTGATCTTGATGGTGACGGTATAACTGATGAGGCGATATGTTTAGACGCAACTGCACGTTCTTTTGGTTGTGTGCCAATCAACATATTCGGCAATGGAGCAATAACTCCAGAAGCTGCAAATTATGTGTCCGCGCCTTCGTTACTTATTACCTCTTTGCAACAAGAAATAGTGGGAGGTAATATAACTGGTGATTTATTTGAGTTACCCGCTGGACCATTGGGCATTGCTGCTGGTTTTGAATACAGAGAAGAGAAAAGTAGAGACCAATTTGACCCTCTTCAACAAGCTGGTTTGAATGCTGGTAAC
The DNA here is from genome assembly GCF_006538305.1 of Alteromonas sp. KUL17. Classification (NCBI taxonomy): domain Bacteria; kingdom Pseudomonadati; phylum Pseudomonadota; class Gammaproteobacteria; order Alteromonadales; family Alteromonadaceae; genus Alteromonas; species Alteromonas sp. KUL17. The sequence goes on along the minus strand of NZ_BJKJ01000045.1, from coordinate 4,760 downwards.
GCTATACCTGCAACTTTTGGTGAGTTTGATGTCACTGAGTTCTATTTAGAAGCAAACGTTCCAATCATTGATACATTAGGGTTAAGAGCAGCTATACGCGCATCTGATTATTCAACGGTAGGAAGCACTACGAGTTGGAATGTGGGCTTTGAGTGGGAACCAACGGATTGGTTGAAGCTAAGGGCGATCGAAGCACAATCAACACGGGCTCCAAATATCAACGAATTATTTAGTCCCCCGAGTCAAACCTTTCCTTCGGGGCTTAATGATCCGTGCGCGGCTACTCCAACGCCAGCTTCCTGTCTTGCTGACCCTGGCGTAGTACAGAACATTGAAGATAATGGCGGAGTATTCACATTATCTCAGTCTGATTTGCAAGGCATCAGTGGCTTCAATCGAGGTAATCCAAATTTAACTGAAGAAGTTGGCCGTTCAACTACTATTGGCGTGGTAATATCTCCGGAGGATTCTGGTATTGCCGTAGTAGAAGACATGAGTTTTACAATTGACTATTTTAACATTGAAATAGAGGACGCGATTGTTTCTACTCCGCGTCAGTTTATTCTTGACCAGTGTTACGGTGGCGGTGATACACAATTCTGTGACTTCATTACAAGACGTCCAGTTGCTGCGGGTAATAATAATGCAGGGTCGTTAGAATTCATTGATAGCGCAGTATCGAACAGCGGTGGATTAAGTACTGAAGGTATCGACGTTACAACGACTTATAGCTCGGAAGTTGGCGGTGGAAACTTAAGAGCAAGACTTGCTTACACTTACGCTATAGATGGTGAAATAATTTCTTTACCCGGCAGTGAGCCGGATCCGTTTGTAGGTGAATTGGGTGCTGCTGAACATCGTTGGAACCTTAACGTAGGGTACGAAATTGGTGATATCGGAGTAAACCTTAGCACTACATATATTGGCGAATCTGCATTAGATGACCAGTTCTTAGCTGGCTTCGATGTGCCTCCTGAGGGCGTAACGGTAGATGCTGAGATATATGTTGATGCACAAGTAAACTATCAGATTAACGATGCTTTTGAAGTATATGGAGGAGTTGATAATCTGTTGGATAACGATCCACCACCAATTATTACTGGATTACCGGGTAACAGTACTGGTACAGAAACTGACGCAGGTACATATGATGCAATAGGTCAACGTTGGTATGTTGGCTTTAGAGGGCGTTTCTAATCTTTTTGCTTAAATAAATAGTATCATTATGTACAAAAAACCCCATAAGTTATTTTTTATGGGGTTTTTTTTCGTGATTCAGTTAGTAACTCCTGAGAATGAAGTACGCTCGTAATTCAATGCCTCTACAGTTACGAGTGAGTTTCAATAAACGACAATTTATACCATTCTGCAAAAATAACTTGTCAGGCAGAACCAGCTTCAAAAGCACATTTTTGCGTCCCTATATGTGCAGAATAGAAATTTCTTCCAAGCACAACAAACCTTCTCAATAACGTCGTTATAGTCCAAAAAACTTTGGTTGGCTAAATAGCGTTGTCTTAGCGTAAGCGTCTGGCAATCCCACCTAACGCTTCGCAAATTGCCATGGTAGAAGTTGCTCGATATCGGCGTTGGGCCGACTGAGTTCATCAAGGCAAGTCATCATATACTCGAACACATTGAGGTCGTTGGCCTTTGCCGTTTCGATAATGCTGTAGATAACCGCACTGGCGTTTGCGCCCGCGGCGGTTTTACTAAACAGCCAGTTCTTTCGGCTGATGACGAACGGTTTAATCGCGCTCAGCGCGATTGTTATCGATATTCAGTAATCCATCGAGTGTATAGCGTGCAAGCTCTTCCCATTGGTTCAAGCAATATTGTATTGCTTCACCTAATTTGGTTTTCGGTAACACTTGTTGAACTGATTTCTCTAGCCATGTATGGAGCTGATTGAGTAACGGCAGGCTCTTTTCTTGTAGGGTGAGGTAACGCACTTCCACCGTTTCGCCTTTAAGCTGCGTTTCTATGCGGTAGAGCTTTTGGATGTGATTCAGAGCCCAATCCGCTTTACCACTTCCTTTTTTACCTGCGCCTTTTTTGGCTTCCATGAACTTACGGCGTGAATGTGCCCAACTTGCGACAGGCTAAGCCTGAGAATAAAGGAGGTAACTATGTTGTAACCAAAATTATTCGTTGAATTCCAGAGGGTTCAACCCCCTCCCGGTAAAAGCTAACCACTAGCCGGAAGCGAGTCTTGCATGGGTGACGGCAACGTTATTCGTGAAACGTAGACAGCAGGTAATAAAGCCGCGGGATTGAGTTTCGATATCATGTTCACGTTGGAGGCTTCATTTTGTTGGGAATGGGGTCAGTACAGTACATATCGTAATGGTAAGAGATGTACTGTCCGACCGGGATCTATGGCCGGGGCAAAGGTACAGGATGGAATTCTCAGGATCCTGTGAGATCCAGTATTGACCTGAGTATTATTAAGCGTTTGGCTCTAGCTATCAACAAAGCCGGTCTGTCTGGTAATGGCTTCCAATCAGACAGAGCGAACAGGAAGCACGCTCAGGAGCTTAAAAGCGAATCCATAAGTGATTAGGTAGTAGATGCTGGAAGTCTTAGTGCGCCATATTACTGTTGACTTGGGGGAACTCTGCTCAGGAGGACCCTAACGAGGAAAGGGCGCACCATAACTTTTTAACTGTTGATGGGAAACATAGAGGTGCACAGAAACCGATGAAGAGCGTTTCTGTAATCAGATATGCTGATGATTTTGTTATAACGGCTCATTCTCAAGCGTTTTTCGTAGATACAATATTGCCTTGTATTAATGAATTTATGTCCCAACGTGATTTGGCATTGCCGCCAGAAAAAGCACACGTTCCATATATCAGAGGTTTTTGATTTACTTGGTCAAAATCTCAGAAAGTATAATGGCAAATTATTGGTCAAACTCAGTAGCAAAAGCGTTCTACACCTGATGAATAAGTTGAGACTTACGATCACCAAATATCGCTCTAGTCGACAAGACAGGCTAATCTTTCAGCTTAATCCAATATTAAGAGGTTGGTGTAATTATCACCGACACAGTGTCACAAAGGAAGTATTTTGCAAAATTGACTCTGATTTATGATTGCTACTCAGGAAATGGGCATGTCGTAGACATCCTAGGAAAGGAAAATACTGGATTAGGGCTAGATACTTCCACGTTGTTTGGAGGCGTAATTGGACATTCTTCATCGGTGGTAAACAAAAGGCTTATTTCGGTTAGCTGCAATGCCGATTGTGCGACATCCAAAGATCAACCCCGATTCAAACCCTTACGATCCGACACATGAAACCTACTTTGAATCTCGGCTTGAGCTGTTAGTAAATTCTCGCAACAAAGAACGTCTGCATAGATTATTATCACGTCAAAATGGTGAGTGTTTGTATTGCAAAGAAAAAATATCGGCTAAAACTGGTTGGAATATTCATCGCCTAGTACCTTTATATTTAGGTGTTGATAATAAAGCGACTAATACCGTGGTTGTTCATCCTTATTGACATAACAGCATTCATAGGGGCAAAATACAACTGCGCCATCCTACATGGCGTTATAACGACTTGAGCGGTATGCGAGAAACTCGCACATACCGTTCTCAGAGGGCTGGGTTCGAGTAATCGGGTCTGGCTACTCGACAGAATCATCGCTTTAAATGGCCAAATGATGTTGAGTTACAGCATATGCTCCTGAGTGAACAACAGTTGCGTAGTTGCTATACGGCTTTAACGTGATAGGTCGTCAGCCCTTACATTGCAATGCCTCTGGCTATAACCGGTGATCATAAGTAGCTATTATCGATCACGAAATAGTCTTAAGAACGTCGTGCAATCAGTAGGTTATTGCAAGATATTAACGTCATGAATATTGATATCGAAAACTTACCTGACGACCCAATAACACCGAAAAAATGTTGTCGCAGGTTCTCTCGCGTTGCCAATACTTGGAAGAGCAGTTCCGTGTTGCCCAGCATAATAAGTTCGGTAAAAGTACCGAGGGCCACTCTGGACAGGGTGAATTGTTTAATGAGGCCGAAGAACTGGCTTCAGAGGTGAAAACGCCCGAACAGGGAGCGATTAGCCATACGCGAAATAAACCCAAGCGTGAGCCTTTGCCTGAAGAAGCGCCTCGTGAAGTGCTCGTTCGCGGTACCGCTGAAGACGAAAAAAACTGTGACTGCTGCGCCAGCGAATTGCACTGTATCGGCGAAGATAAGTCAGAGAAGCTTCAGTTTATCCCTGCTCAGGTAAAAGTGATTGAGCATGTACGCCCTAAATATGCGTGCCGCACCTGCGAAAAGGATGGTATCAGCAACACGGTTAAGCAAGCGTCTGTGCCTCGCAGTGTTATAACAAAAGGTTATACAACCCCCAGCCTGTTAAGTCAAATCATCACCAGCAAATATCAGTATGAGTTACCGCTTTATCGTCAAGAGGCGTTGTTTAAGCAGCACGGTATCGAACTCAGCTGTAAGACCATGGCGGATTAGATAATTCGCTGCGCTGCGTTGTTTAACCCCTTTATGACCAACTTCATCAAAACCTGCTGCAACAACCGGTTACCGCTGCGGATGAAACCACGTTGATTGAATCTGAGAAGTTGATTGAATCTGAGAAAGTGAATAGTAATACCCCATTACCTTTCAAAAAGCTCATGCAGCAACTCCAGTAGTTGGAAATTATTATTAATCCAACTATCCGGTTCCTCGGCTATTTTGGGAAGGCAAGTATTGAAAAACGGGCGTATTCGCACG
>NZ_BJKJ01000044.1:0-9772 GCF_006538305.1 Alteromonas sp. KUL17 | reverse complement strand
ACGAATAAACGGTATACTTAAGCAAGAGTTCTTGCTCTACCGATGTAAAACAATCGAAGAGTTGAAAATACTCGTTACCGAATCAATCAATATTTACAATGAAATGAGACCGCACTTAGCATTAGATATGGAAACGCCTAACGCAGTGCATAATAGAAAAGGCCAGCTTCGAGAGCTGGCCTAATAACTGTCAACCTATATTAGGACGACACATGTCTTAAATGCAAAAAAGGCTGGGTACGTAAGAACGTATCCAGCCTTTTCTAGCGGATGCTAGTACATCCGCTTCAGGCGTTATTAGCCGTTTACGAAGTCTACGCCTAGCTTGATGTCGCCACGTAGGCCTTCAAGCATGTCGTTTTTCGCTTTTTCTTCAAATGCGCTTAGCTCGCCGTATGGCAAGATTTCTTCAACACCGTTTGCGCCTAGGCGAACTGGATGTGCAAAGAATGCTGCGTCGTCGCTGTCGTCAGTTTGTACATAAGTGTACTCAACAACGTTCTCACCCTGCATTGCTGCAACTAGAGATAAACAGAAACGTGCTGCTGCTTGACCCATTGATAGGGTTGCAGAACCGCCGCCCGCTTTAGCTTCAACAACTTCAGTACCAGCGTTTTGGATACGAGTAGTTAGGCTAGCAACTTCTTCGTCTGAGAACTCTACACCTTCAACTTGTGAAAGTAGAGGAAGAATAGTTGTACCAGAGTGACCACCGATTACCGGTACGTGCACAGAAGATACATCTACACCTTTAAGTTCAGCAACAAACGTTTCAGCACGGATAACGTCTAGTGTCGTTACACCGAAAAGCTTGTTCTTGTCGTAAACGCCTTTAGCTTTTAGCGTTTCAGCTGCAATAGCAACAGTAGTGTTAACTGGGTTAGTGATGATACCAACACACGCGTTCGGGCAGTTATCAGCTACACCTTCGATTAGGTTTTTAACAATGCCGGCGTTGATGTTGAACAGATCAGAACGATCCATACCTGGCTTACGAGGCATACCCGCTGGAATTAGAACAACGTCTGCTCCAGTTAGTGCATCAGCTAGGTCATCTTTACCGTGACCGGTTACTTTTACCGCAGTGGGGATGTGGCTCAAATCAACGGCAACACCAGGAACAACTGGCGCTACGTCGTAAAGCGCTAAATCTGAACCTGCTGGCAATTGTGTTTTCAACAACAAAGACAGCGCCTGACCAATACCACCGGCAGCACCTAACACGGCTACTTTCATACCATTTCTCCTATGGGATTACTTCACGTATTTAAACGGAACGTCACACTAATGCAACGCGGGGGAAAACTCAATCACCGGATCGTCTTATTAACGTTATTTATGGCGATTTTATCTCGATATTCATTATCATGAATGATTATGCAAAGAAATTGCGCAAAGTCTACCTGTACGGCACAATATACGCATACTAAATATAATTCCTAACGATAACCCTCAAAAAAGAAAAGAGCGCTAATGGCAAACGCAAAACAAGAGCAACTCATCAAAGCTTTTAAAGAAATTCTTAAAGCCGAAAGTTACGGTTCCCAAGGCGAGATTGTTGATGCTTTAAAAGCTCAAGGTTTCGACAACATCAGCCAATCTAAAATCTCTAGAATGCTAAGCAAATTCGGTGCGGTACGCACGCGAAATGCCCGAGGTGACATGGTGTATTGCTTGCCTCCAGAGCTAGGTATGCCTACGGCTAAAAGCCCTCTTAAACAGCTGGTACTGGATATCGTTCACAACAACGTAATGGTAATCATTAGAACCAGCCCTGGTGCTGCACAGCTTATTGCGCGCTTGCTTGACTCATTAAGTAAGAAAGACGGAGTTTTGGGCACCATTGCAGGTGACGACACTATTTTCATCGCGCCAGCGGATGTATCTAGAATCGAAGAACTAAGACAGCGTGTTGAAGACCTGTTTGAGAACGTTTAGCCAAAGCGATGTTGTTCATTGACACGATTACGCTCGAAAAGCGCTTCGAGTGCAATCTTAGCTACTAGAGACAAAGAAACCGCATGGCTAATGCGGTTTCAATATTTATAGGATTTTAACGTCGATTAAGACAGAAGCTTGATAAGGGCATCAGCCGCGGGCCGTGACGATGGAGGATTTTGTCCAGTAACCAATAAGCCGTCTGTGCAAACTTTTACAGCAAAATCTTCTACACTTTCGTAATTCCCGCCTTTCTTCACCAACTCATCTTCAACAAGGTAAGGTACAACATCAGTGAGCTCCATCGCTGCTTCCTCGCTGTTCGAGAAACCGGTAACCGACTTTCCTTCCACTAAATATTTACCGTCAGGTGTTTTGACGTCTTTCAGTACAATTGGTGCATGGCACACCGCGCCAACGGGCTTATTTGCCGCTATAGTGTCTTCAATGAGTTTGATAGAATGCGCGTTATCCGACAAGTCCCACAAAGGGCCGTGGCCTCCCGGATAGAAGACCGCGTCAAACTCTTCCGCACGCACATCTTCAAGGGGTATTGTTGACGCCATCGCACTGCGTGCTAGCTCATCTTTGGTGTAACGTATAGCGTCATCTGTCATCGCATCATCAGCAAGGCTGTTGGGATCAATAGGTACCTGTCCGCCCATCGGCGATGCCAGCGTAATAGTATAGCCTTGGTCTTTAAATGCGTAATATGGCGCTGCGAACTCTTCTAACCACATGCCGGTCTTCTTTCCTGTATCACCCATAATTTCGTGAGACGTCATAACCATTAGCATACGTTTTGTCATAAGCCCTCCTTGCGAGCATTTAAAAATTTGTCGCTTATTACTTCGGCTAAAGTACGCAGTTAGATCATTAAAAAGGCGAGAGATCGCTTGATAACATGGTCGTTAGATAAATGAGCATTATAAAAAAATGCCACTTCCTGTTAAGGAGAGTGGCACCTAACACTACAACATGTCTTAGGGAAATTAACCATCGCGGTCAGAAGCGGTAGTTAACACCTATACGCATTTCCCATAGAGACGCGTCACCCTGACGTGGCGTAGGGTTCGCAGTTCCTATTACAACTCGATTAAACTCAGGTTCTTCAAGCACACCCCAATCGTCGTTTATCAAATTCGTGAAATTATTGATTACAAATGAGACCTGCGCGGTGTGGTCTTTGTGGAAAGCCGGAATGTCTTGTCTAATCGCAACATCAACCTTAGTCCACCAAGGACTCTCTTCTGAGTTTCGAGCAACGCCAATTGGTAATACTGCTTCATCATCGATGTAAGGTGTAAAGCCGAAGATTGCATTACTGTCATCTTGAGAAAAGACCTCACTGTAAGGCCTACCTGATTGCGCCACGCCGAAAGCGGAGAATATCGTGTTATAACCGTCGATAAGCTCAGTGACATAACGGAAATCAACCGTTAATCGATGCTTGATATTCCAATCGGACAGTGATGCAACATCTTCGTTAGGATTAGTAAATGCGCGGTATTGGTAGTTAGAGAAGGCAACGGAACTGGTCATGGGTTGAACATCTTCCGCATCGCTGTAGTTATAACCTGCAGTTACGGAAATACCGTTATCCCACGACTTATTCATCGTCGTAGTAAATGAGTACGACGTCACTGTTTTGTCAGAATTGGTTAATTCAAGTGAACCGTAACCGGTCAGTTCGTAGTCGATGTAACCATCATCAGTGAAACCCACCTCGTCAAACCCTAAATACTTAATCATAGCTTGGTCTTGAGCAACACTCACTAATAGATCTACGTTAAACACGTAGTCTTCGTCCGTGATGTGAGTCACGCCAGCAGAGAACTTCCATTCGCTCGGCATTTCAAAGTCTGGGTCAAGGTTATTACTTTCAAAGTTCTCACCTAGGCCTGCGTCCATTAGCGCATCAAGATCAGACGGCACTGAGTAACCAGGGCCAGCAGTAACGCCGTCTTCTGTATTTACCCAAGTAACGCTGCCGTCAAACAAGTTAGCATAGTCACCCTCTACCTCCCCACCTAATACGTTGGTGTTTTGGTAGTTATTGGTCATCCAAACGTTAGGGTTTCCGCCAGAGAATAGACCGAAGCCACCACGCAGCTCTGTACTATCACTTAGGGTGTAGTTAATACCAACTCGTGGCTGAAGCAATCCTATACCGTCGAGGTTTGCAGTATTGCTGTAACCATTCTTTTCAGTAAATTCCGTATTTTCAATAGGTCTGTCAGACGTTGTTGTCCAGTCGTAACGTAAGCCCGCGACCACTTTTAAATCGTCGGTTAAATAAAACTCGTCTTGAGCGTACACCGAGTGAGACTTGAAGCCCCATTCTGCAGCGCGATCTAACAACTCACCGGAATAGGCGTAACCATACTCGATTTCGGCATTGGTTCCGTTAACGAAGTCATCTAAGCTTTCAAAAAAGATGGATGTTTCAGAGTGCTGCACAAATAGATTATAGATATCAAGGTCATCGCTCTCGTAACCAAAAGTAAGCGTATGCCCATTATCAAAATAATAGTTACCACGGAACATTAGGCTGATCGCTTCCCAATCTAATTGGTTTACTTGACGACTATCGTCAGATCCTAAGTAAACCGTAAGGTCATCAGCATCATCTTCTGTTTCCATATCGAACAAGATTTTGATCTCACCAAAATCGTTATCACCAGGAGAACCATTTCCGTACATGGAGCGTTGAAGGTTATCTAACTCTGTACGCGAGATACGAATTTCAGTCGAAAATTTGTCTGTCCAGTCAGAGTACAAGACACCTACGAATGTTTGAAGTTCTGCGCCTCGCTCATATAAGTGGCTAGACAGCTCAAATTCGTTAGCATCACCATCAGACTCTACGAAATTGTTACCATCGTTATAATTATAGGTGAATGCAAAACGGTGGTTATCATTAATGTTCCAGTCTAATTTAACAAGTAGCTTTTCATCTTCGTTTGGCATGCTTAGCGGCGTTGTTCCCGCATCGAAGTTGTACAGAGATTGAGACACCGTCTGAATAGTTTCTAGCTGATCTTGAGTAAGTGCAACTTCGTTGATTGCGCCTGAACCAATGGCACCGCGATCGAAGGTGTTAGCACCTTCAAGCTTTTCGTATGCTGCAAAGATGAATAATTTATCCTTGATTAGCGGTGCGCCAACGGTAAAGCCATAACGCTTCTCGGTATAGTCACCAAGCGTAATGTCATCACCTTCAAGTGAGTCACCACGTAAGCTGTCGCTACCGAAGTCGTAGAACGCAGTACCATGAACTTCATTAGTCCCTGTTTTACTTACCGCACTGATGTTACACGCAGAGAAACCACCGTAAATTACGTCGAAAGGTGCAATTTCAACTGAAACGCCAGCAATAGCGTCGAAAGAAAAAGGCATTCTTTCGGTTGGGTAGCCATTTGAGTTAAGACCGAAAAGGTCGTTCATACGAACACCGTCAACAGTCAAGCTGTTGAAGCGCGGGTTTTTACCCACACACTGAATACCGTTGCTACCGCCTTCATCTACGTAAATACGTGGGTCGATACGAACGATGTCTGTGATGTCACGGTTAATTGCTGGTGCCTCTTGAAGAGTAGAAAGGTCGAAGCTTGCTACCGGGCCCGTTTGACCGAAAGATAAGCTGCTAACCTGAGAACCAGTAACGACAATGTTTTCGTATTCAGCCGCAGGCTCAAGCATACGCTCGATAGACGCTGATTCACCAAGCTCTAAGTAAACATCGTTGATAGTCTGATCAGCGAATTCGTCAGAGTTAATAACAACTGTATATGGACCACCTACGCGAAGACCTCGCAGACTGAACGTACCACCGTTATTTACCGTTACAGTTTTCACTGCGCCTGTTGGAACGTGAGTTACAGTTACAACTGTACCTGCTGCGGGGTTACCCTGCGGACCTACTATTTTGCCGTTCAATTCCGAGGAGGTAACTTGTGCCATAGCCGTAGAGGATAAACCAATCGATATTGCCACAGCAGCGGCGACACGATTGAATCGAGTGAGTGTTCTCATGTGTAGTTTCCTTTTTTATTTCTATTTGCAGTGCTACGACTTAATGCGCTGTCATACGTTTAGCTCTGAATAACTATCACAGAGCCAATCTATTACATTTTTGTGACAAAAATAGACGAGTGTCAACATTCTGGTGAGAAACACCAATATACTAGGGGGATATTATTTCTTTCGTATGACAATTTGCGAGAATAGGAATACTTGCAGGGCGGGTTGAACGCAAAAAAAAGCCCGATTTCAATTCAGTATCGAAATCGGGCTTAATAACAAGAGCGTAATAAACTAAGTCATATGTCGCTTAATTAATACGCGGTGCTTAATTGATAAATGTTCTTTTTATATTAGAACGTATATCTAACACCCACTTTAATACGCCACGTAGACTCATCCACTTCGAACTCATCCCAGTTTTGACCCGCGTTACCATCAAACGCATTGGTATACTGATACTGGTTGTTCTCGTTAACACCTTGTAAGTCGAACAAATCAACACTTGAATACTCGACTTGGTACACTTTACCCCAATCGTCATTCAACAAGTTTGCAAAGTTTTCAATTGAAAGGTAAACCTTCCCTTTGTGGTCATCATAGAACCCTGGTACTTCCTGAGAAATATAAAGATCCATTGACGTGATCCAAGGCTGAGAACCCGTATTTTTAGGAATGATAGAACCCGCATAACCTTCAAGGCCTGCCGCTGTCACTACTTCCATGATTTCTTCGTAGCTTAAACCACCTTCGAAGTCCATAAGCGGATCGTTCGGACCTTCAGGGATGTAAATCTGGTAATCACCGCCGTTGATACCAAATTGATCACCGAAGTCAGGATCGTTGTAGAGGCCCAATGTGTGAGAGAAGCGACGACCAGAACGTCTTTCAAAGAACAGGTTAAAGTCTGTATTGTAACCAGTAAAGAACTGATGCGTATAACCAAGGTTTAATACAAAGCGGTGCGGTACTTCAAAATACGCAGTATCAACATTTGGCTCATTGCGGTTTGTCGCAATATTGAAAACATAGTTAGATTCTGCTGTAGAACTTGTTCCAGGCGCGCCCTCAGTAATGTCTTGATGCGTATATGACATGTTTAGGCTAATACCGTTGTCCCATTGTTTACCTAATGCAGTAGTAAACAGAATGCTTCGGCCACCGTCAGAAGCGTTCGTCAGTTGTATATCGTAGTTTCCAGCATTATCTGTACCATCGTATACACTGCCGTAAATAATACGGCCATCTGCAAGAGTTACCTCAGGCGTTCTGGCTAACTCAACCCACGCTGCCGCATCTTTCTTGTCAACGTACGTTAATTCTGTTGTCCACGAGAAGTTGTTGCCTAAGCCTTCTACGTCGAAGATATAATCAGCTGCGATTTGATAGCGCCAATCAGACGGCATATCGAAATCAGGGTCAATTGAGTTGGTAGAACCTGAGCCGATTGAAAGCTGATCTTTAAGCACCTGAGGTACTTGATCAAACATAACATTCTCTGGCGCGATACTTTCTGTCGAATACTGGTCCAACGCTACACCGTTTTTGGTGTAGGCATTCGATATCCAAACAAGTGGAGAACCACCAGTGAAGCGACCTACACCACCGCGTAGAGTAAGATCTTCATTAATTGACCACTCAAACCCAAGACGTGGAAGCACCATAGTATTGCCGTCTAGGTTTTCTGTGTTGGCAAAGTTGTAGGTATCAAGAAAGTTCTGATTCAACATGGGTGAATCTTCAACTGTCAGATATTCAACGCGTAAACCTGCGGTTACTTCAAAATCTTCAAATAGCTCAAAGTTGGCTTCGCCATACGCTGTATAAAGCGTACTATCAACATCGTAGGCGATATCATTGATATCGTTTGTATACGCATTTGAGTATTCAACCAGGTCTGGTGCACGGTTTGCGAAGTCTTCTAAAGTTTCAAACGACCAAGTGCCTGCTGAGTCACGTCCATAAACGTTATAGTTCCATGTATCTTCCATTTCTAGACCGAACTTATACTCAACGTCGCCAGCAAGATATACACCGTGGAAACCTAGAGTCCATACTTCATTCTTCAGCACGTTAGCGTGACGGTTCTCATCCTGGCCCGCTATAATCGTACCGGTTCCAGTTCTAACGTTGATTTCGCCCCAGTCTGAATTTGTATTTGACGCTTGTGTGTAATCTTTGTAGGAAATACTAATTTCAGATGAAAAGTCGTCTGTCCAGTATGAGTAAACGTGACCGGTGTAAATAGTGGTTTCTGAATCTTGCGACCACCCATTAGACGTCATATTCAGTTGAGAATTGCTGCTGGTATAGTTACGAGCAGAGCTATTATCTTGATAGCTATACGTGAAATCAGCGCGATGGTCGCTGTTGATGTTCCAGTCTAGCTTGATTAGCGTTTTCTTATCACTGTCAGGTGAAGGCGCAGTACCTTTCGAATCTGTTAAGCCGTATACACTACTAAGCGTATTTAAAAATGTATCTACTTGCTCGTTTGTAACGTTGTGACCGTCAAGCGAATCCATGTCGTAGTTAAACGCTACTTCTTCTTCCCACTCTTCATATGAAGCAAAGAAAAACAAGGTATCTTGAATAAGCGCGCCACCAAGTGATGCGCCAAATGAGACTTCTTCATTGTCTACGTCAAATTCTTCATCGATTTTGTCGTTATATGCATCACCTGTGAAAGGGACTTTTTCATAGAAAACCGTTCCACCGAACTCGTTTGTACCCGATTTGGTAACTACGTCTAATGAACCACCTGTGAATTTACCAGCACGAGCATTAAAAGGAGCAACATTGATAGATATTTGTTCTACTGCATCAAGAGAAATAGGAGGACGTTGTGCAGGATAACCATTGCTATTTAGGCCAAATGTATCATTTACACCTACGCCATCAATAGTCAGTGAATTAAACTTAGGGTTGGAACCAGCAACACTTAACTCGCTGCCATCAGCACTTACTACAGCAAGTGGGTTAAGACGAACAACATCTTTCAAATCACGGTTAAACGTCGGCGTGTTTTCAATTGCTTTTTGACCGAATGTAGAGCTTGAACCCTGGTTATCATTGAAAAGCTGTGCACCAGTAACGGTAATACGTTCAACGTCAGCTAACGCGTCTAATTGAGCTTTAAGATCGAATGTGTCATTCAATGTAAGGTATACATCTTCAATAATTTTATCTTGAAACTTCTCTGATTCAATAATTATTGTGTAAGGACCACCTACGCGAAGACCCAATGCAGAGAATGCACCTTCTTCGTTTACTTGTAACTCTTTAACTGTACCTGATGGTTGGTGAAGAATCGTGATCGTAGAACCAGCAGCAGGATTACCTTGAGGTCCAACGATTGAACCACGCATTGCAGAAGATTGACCTGAGGCAGCTACTGCAGTAGTAGCAACGCCTACCGTTAATGCCACTGCCAGCGCTACTCGGGTAAGCTTAGCGGGTGTTTTCATGTGTGTTTCCCTTTTTGTAAAAACTTATTGGGTTATTTAAAAAGCGTTTGTCTCAATGCAAGTAGTAAATCGTTTCGAATTCTCATCAACAATTTGACGGCAGGGATTGTTGATGAGATTTGTGTCAGATTTATTACAATGAGTGATATTTTTTAACTCACTCAGCAACGTTTCGTGGCCTGATTTATGTCTAAAACCTGACCACATGGTCAGGTAACTTTAACTTTTTGTTTTTCTTTAGGCGCTTATTGCTTTTAGCGACATTATTCTTTGCACAAACCACACTAATAAACAGCGTTTAATAAAAATCAGGTTTACCCAAAAAAACAACTATTTATCATAGC
>NZ_BJKJ01000043.1:0-12057 GCF_006538305.1 Alteromonas sp. KUL17 | reverse complement strand
CGGTAAGCTCAGGCGTTGTGTCGTTGGTGGTCAGATCGTTTATTGCAACGGTAGGTGCGGTAGTATCAATTACCACTGTTCCTGTATTGGTAACATTGTTGCCCGCGGCGTCTGTTGCAGTAACAGATGTTGGGTAGCTGCCTTCTGCTAGCACAGCAACTGCGTTGTCAGCCAGTGTCCAGGTGCCATCACCATTGTTGGTAGCGGTGTAATCATTGCCGTCAATGGTCACCACCACAACCGCATTGGGGTCGTTCACCGTACCGGTAAGCTCAGGCGTGGTGTCGTTGGTAGTAAGATCGTTTATTGCAACTGTAGGCGCGGTGGTATCAATTACTACAGTACCAGTGTCGGTATCGGTATTACCCGCATTGTCAGTTGCAGTAACAGATGTTGGGTAACTACCTTCAGCGAGTGTAGCGACTACGTCATCGGCCAGCGTCCACGTACCGTCACCGTTATTGGTAGCGGTATAGTCAACGCCGTCAATGGTGACTACTACAGTAGCCGTTGGGTCATCAACCGTACCCGCTAGTGCAGGCGTAGTATCGTTAGTCGTCACGTCATTGATGGTTACAACAGGTGCCACGGCGTCTACCGTGTCAGATGCCGGCCCACTGGTGTTACCCGCTTCATCAGTAGCCGTTGCCGTTACTACAACTCCATCTGCTAATGGTGTATCTGGCGTTACGCTCCAATTACCGTCGCCATCAGCGATGACGGTGAAATCTGGTGTGCCGTCTCCGTCTACATCCACATTTACCGTTGCGCCCGCTTCGGCTGTGCCGGTAATTTCAGTGCCGTTGCCCGCTTCAACGGTAGGCGCTGCTGGTGCTGTGATATCAATAACCACTGTACCAGTATTCGTACCCACATTACCTTCTGGGTCGGTTGCAGTAACCGTTGCGGTATAGCTACCTTCAGCAAGTGCCGCCACCGCATCGTCAGCCAGTGTCCACGTGCCATCACCGTTATTGGTGGCGGTATAGTCGGCTCCATTGATGGTAACAACCACCGTGGCTGTTGGGTCGTCAACCGAACCAGTAAGTGCCGGCGTTGTATCGTTCGTTGTTAAATCGTTGAAGGCAACTACTGGTGCAGCCGCGTCAACCGTGTCTGAGGCTGGGTTGCTAATGTTACCCGCTGCGTCAGTTGCCGTTACGGTCACAGTTACGCCATCGGCAAGCGGTGCATCAGGCGTAATGCTCCAATTACCGTCGCCATCAGCGATGACGGTGAAATCGGGCGTGCCGTCGCCATCCACGTCTACATTTACGGTTGCGCCTGCTTCAGCGGTACCGGTAATTTCGGTACCGTTGCCCGCATCCACAGAAGGTATCGCAGGTGGTGTAGTATCAATCACTACCGTTCCTGAATTTGAACCCACATTGCCATCGGCATCCGTGGCAGTAACGGTAGCGGTATAGCTACCATCTGCAAGTGCAGCCACTGCATCGTCAGCCAGCGTCCAGCTTCCATCACCATTGTTAGTTGCGGTGTAGTCCACGCCATCAATGGTCACTACTACGATAGCGCTTGGATCGTCAACCGTACCGGTTAGCTCTGGTGTGGCGTCATTAGTGGTTAAGTCATCAATCGTGACAACGGGCGCAACAGCATCTACTGTATCTGACGCTGGTGCACTGACATTGCCAGCTTCATCAACCGCTGTTGCCGTAACGACCACGCCATCGGCTAGCGGTGTAGTGGGTGTTACTGACCAATTTCCATCGCCATCAGCAATGACGGTGAAGTCTGGCGTGCCGTCGCCATCCACGTCCACATTCACGGTGGCGCCTGCTTCAGCGGTACCCGTAATTTCAGTGCCGTTACCTGCATCGACAGTAGGCGCTGCTGGAGCAGTGGTATCAATCACCACAGTACCAGAGTTAGTTCCGGTGTTACCATCGGCATCAGTGGCAGTAACCGTAGCGGTATAGCTACCTTCAGCCAGCGCGGCAACGATATCGTCAGCCAGTGACCAGCTGCCATCACCATTGTTTGTCGCGGTATAGTCCGTACCGTTAATGGTAATGACCACAATGGCGGTTGGGTCGTCCACCGAACCAGTAAGTGCAGGCGTGGTGTCGTTAGTCGTTAAGTCGTCAAAGGCAACGACTGGCGCGACAGCGTCTACGGTATCAGACGCCGGGCTACTCGTATTGCCAGCTTCATCGGTTGCTGTTGCCGTGACAACCACGCCATCCGCTAGCGGTGTTGTGGGTGTTACTGACCAGTTACCATCGCCATCAGCAATCACTGTGAAATCAGGTGTGCCATCACCGTCAACGTCTACGTTTACGACAGCGCCTGCTTCGGCTGTGCCGGTAATTTCGGTACCGTTGCCTGCATCAACAGTAGGAGCAGCTGGCGCAGTAATATCGATAACACCGCCATTTTCGTTTGCGGTTGCCGTATTACCCGCGCCATCTGTTGCACTTGCGGTGACCGAATAATTACCTTCAGATAAGGCCGCTGGCACATCTACAGAGAAGGTGCCATTAGCTTGAACAATGGCGCCAAATGTTTGGGTGTTTCCTGCACTATCGGTAACGCTGATGGATACGGTGCTGCCTGGCGCAATATCTGTAGTACCGGAAATGGTCGGTGTGGTGTCGTTTCCTGTACCAAGCGCGTCCAAGGTTAGGTTTGGCACGGCTGTATTGATATTTCCGCTGGTAGTATCAGACGCTGAATTTCCAGCAGCATCAGTGGCGGTAGCAGTAACATTGAAGTTTCCGTCTGCCATTGCATTGGGCACGTCGGCGCTGAAATTACCAAGGCTATCGACAATAGCCGTAAATGTCTGTTCAGCTCCCGCGCTGTCGGTGACGGTTATGGTCACTGAACTACCTGGGCTTAAATCGGTGCTACCCGTGATCGTTGGCGTGGTATCGTTACCTGTGCCTTGTGCATCTAAATTGATCGTCGGCGCGGTAGTGTCTACGCTACCGTTTGTTTCAGTGGCAGTTGTCTCATTACCTGCAGGGTCTTGGGCAACGGCGGTAACGGTATACCCTCCTTCAGCCATAGGGCTTGGCACATCGACCGAGAAACTGCCGTCTCCCTGAACGGTTGCATCGAAGGTTTGGCTTACACCTGCATTATCCGTCACAGTAATCGTTACCGTAGCACCTGCAGGCAGGTCAGTATTCCCTGATATTGTAGGCGTTGTGTCACTGTCTGGGGCTAGTGTATCTAACGATAGAGTAGGGGCTGTCGTATCAATAACGCCTGTATTGTTTACGACGGTAGTGCTATTACCCGCTTCATCACTTGCCGTGGCTTCAACACTGTATGCACCTTCTGCCAAAGGCGCAGGCACATCCACTGTAAAGTTTCCATTTACATCAACCGTAGCTGTGAGGGTTTGAACATTTCCGGCGCTGTCAGTTACCACAAGCGTAACTTCACTACCCTGCGCAAGGTTTGTGCTACCAGATAGGGTAGGCGTTGTGTCATTGCCTTCCTCAAGTGGCGTTAAGGTTAGTGATGGTGCTGTAGTATCTATACTTCCAGCATCACTGGCTGTTGCTGTATTACCTGCCTCATCACTGATGGTAGCGCTTACCGTGAAGTCGCCTTCAGCTAAATCCGTACCTGGGGAGATAGAGAAAGAACCATCGGCCTGTACCACTGCGCTTAAGGTCTGGGTCGCACCAGCGCTATCCGTTACCAAAATAGTGACCACAGCGCCCGCAGGTTCATCGGTTGTACCGGTAATGAGTGGCGTCGCGTCGTTAGTGGTATCGGCAACATCTATAGTAAGTGTAGGTACTAGAGTATCAACTACGCCTGCTTCGTTATCGGTTGTACTGTTGTTTGCTTCATCGGTGGCGGTTGCTGAAACAGTGAAGTTTCCTTCAGCCATCGCCGCTGGTACATCGGCAGAGAATACGCCGCCCGCGCCAACCAATGCAGAGAACACCTGTGTATTACCCGCACTATCAACAACCGTTATTTGCACTGTAGAACCTTGCGGTAAATCTACAGTACCGCTTATGGTTGGGGTTGAGTCGCTAACTGTACCTGGCTCGTCCAGCGTAATAACAGGTGAAATTGTGTCGATGAGGCCGGTTTCAGCGTCGGACGCTGTATTGCCAGCTTCATCAACGACCGTTGCCTGAACTGTGTAGCTACCCTCAGCCAAAGTGGTGGGTACGTCTACGCTAAAAGAGCCGTCGCTTTGTACGGTTGCTGATAAGGTTTGTATATTGCCAGCGTTATCGGTGACGGTAATTGAAACCGTGCTTCCGGCTGGCTGGTCTGTCGTTCCGCTAATGGTCGGTGTTGCATCATTGCCTACACCCGGATCTGCCACATCAATAGCCGGTGATGTGGTATCTACCACACCGCCAGTTTCAGAGTCAGAGCCTGTATTTCCGGCTCCGTCAGTCACCTCTGCGACAACTGTGTAGCTACCTTCGGCCAGGTCTGACGGTACGCTAGCGCTGAAGGTGCCATCTCCTTGTACTGTTGCGGTAAAGGTTTGAACTGCTCCAGCACTATCTGTCACTGTTAAGGTGACAGTGGCACCAACTGGCGCGTTAGTTGTGCCTGAAATAAGAGGCGTAGCATCGTTTGTCTGGCCAAGGGCATCTAGGGTAATGTCCGGGGCGCTTGCATTAATATTGCCGCTATCCGACACAGTCGTGCTATTGCCCGCAGCATCGCTCGCACTGGCTGTTACATCGTAATCGCCATCAACAAGCGCGCTGGGTACTTCAACTGAGAAAGTGCCATCCGCGTTTACCGTAGCAGTAAGGTTCTGTACATTACCGCCTGCATCGGTGACAACCAGTGTAATTGTTGCTCCCTCTGGCAAGTCGGTAGTACCGCTTAATACTGGCGTTGCGTCATTGCCGCTGGCCACTGGATCTAAGTTGATAACAGGTGGAGTGGTGTCAACTGTACCGTTGTTATCAACCGCTGTGTTTTGATTACCTGCATCATCAGTCGCCGTCACTTCTACGGTGTAATCGCCTTCTGCAAGGTCAACCGGCACATCAGCGCTAAAGCTGCCGTTCGCTTGAACGGTGGCAGCGAAAGTTTGCGTATTGCCTTGGCTGTCAGTCACGCTAATGCTTACAGTGTTGCCCGCAGCCAAGTCGGTGGTTCCCGATATAGTCGGTGTAGCGTCGTTGGTTAGACCTTGTGCGTCTAACGTTATGGTGGGGGCTGCTGTGTCTATGACACCGTTATTATCTATTGCCGTTGCTGAATTACCCGCATCGTCAGTCGCAGTGACAGTCACACTGAAACTGCCCTCAGCTAAATCGGCAGGAACATCAGCACTGTAAGTGCCATCGTTTTGAACGGTTGCTGTGAATGTTTGGGTATTTCCAGCGTTGTCTGTCACGCTTATGCTAACTGTGTCGCCAGCATTGAGGTCTGTGGTGCCAGAGATAGACGGCGTGGCATCATTGCCAAGCCCTTGTGTATCGATGGTTATCGATGGGGCTGTGGTATCGATGTTACCGCCATTTTCGGTTACCGATGCACTGTTGCCGGCGCCGTCTGTGGCGGTGGCAGTAACAGAATAGTCACCTTCAGGTAAGCTTGCAGGAACATCAGCCGTAAAGCTTCCATCACCTTGCACTACGGCACTGAATGTCTGCGTGTTTCCAGCACTGTCAGTCACAGTTAGCGTTACAGTACTACCTGGCGCTAAGTCGGTATTACCTGAAATGGTCGGCGTCGTGTCGTTGCCCGAACCAAGAGGATCAAGGGATAGGGTAGGCGCGGCAGAGTTTATGTCGCCGCTCACTGTATCTGTAGCAGTATTGCCTGCAGCATCAGTGGCCGTTGCAGTAACGTCGAAGTTTCCGTCTGCCATAGGATTAGGCACATCTGCACTGAAGTCGCCATTACCATCAACCGTTGCAGTAAACGTCTGCACAGTGCCAACACTGTCAGTTACTGTGATAGTTACTGTGCTTCCCGCAGCTAGGTCGGTATTTCCGCTAATGGTAGGCGTGTTATCGTTACCTGTACCAAGCGGATCCAGAGTGATAACAGGCGCTGTGGTATCTACGCTGCCACCCGTTTCAGAATCAGAACCTTGGTTACCTGCCGCGTCTTGAGCGGTTGCGGTAACCGTATAGTCACCTTCAGCTAGTGGTGAAGGTACGTTGGCTGCAAAACTGCCGTTGGTTTGTACCGTAGCGGCAAAGGTTTGCGTATTACCCGCACTGTCGACCACCGTTAATGTAACAATGGCGCCAGCTGGAAGGTTTGTGGTGCCAGAAATAGTTGGCGTAGCGTTAT
Source organism: Alteromonas sp. KUL17 (assembly GCF_006538305.1). NCBI lineage: Bacteria > Pseudomonadati > Pseudomonadota > Gammaproteobacteria > Alteromonadales > Alteromonadaceae > Alteromonas > Alteromonas sp. KUL17. The sequence continues at coordinate 5,790 of NZ_BJKJ01000043.1, read as the reverse complement.
TCTCTGGCGTTAATTCGTCAAGGTTTAGCTCAGGTGGCGTGATGTCGATAACACCTGAATTATCGAGAACCGACGTGCTGTTGCCTGCTTCATCAGTGGCAGTAGCTTCAACACTGTAAGAGCCTTCAGCAAGTGCCGCGGGTACATCAACCGTAAAATTTCCTGCAGCATCAACTGTTGCTGTAACCGTTTGAATGTTACCTGCACTATCTGTGATAACCAAGGAGACCACGCTACCTTCGGCTAGATCTGTACTTCCCGAAATGGTTGGCGTTGTATCATTGCCTAATCCTTGAGGATCTAAGGTTAGAGTAGGTGCTGTGGTGTCAATGGTGCCTGTTGCATTGACTGACGCACTGTTGCCAGCATCGTCGGTGGCCGTTGCGGTAACCGTATAGTCACCTTCGGCCAGTGCGGCTGGCACATCCACAGTAAAGTTGCCGTTTGCGTCAACCGTTGCGGTCACAGTTTGTGTATTGCCAGCGTTATCGGTGATCGACAGCGTTACGCTCTCACCTGCTACTAAGTCCGTAGTGCCTGAAATGGTCGGCGTAGTATCGTTATTTGAACCCAGCGCATCTAGTGAAATAACGGGGGCGACAGTATCGACGATACCGTTATTGTCGGTGACAGATGCACTATTTCCGTTGCTGTCTGTAGCGGTAGCGGTTACTGAGTAATCACCTTCGGCAAGAGGCGCGGGGACATCAGCACTAAAGTTACCGCTCGCATCAACAAGTGCAGTAAAGGTTTGAGTGTTGCCTGCACTGTCAGTGACAAAAAGCGTCACGGTTGAACCTGCGGGTAGGTCAGTCGTACCTGAAATGGTTGGTGTAGTATCGCTCACCGTAACTTGCGCATCTAATGTCAACGCAGGGGCGCTGGTATCTAGCGTACCGGTATCAGAGGTGGTGGTTGTATTACCTGCATCGTCTGAGGCACTTGCTGTTACCGTGTAGCTGCCGTCTGGTATAGCGTTTGGAACATCTGCGCTGAAGTCACCATTCGCGTCCACAATGGCGTCAAAAGTTTGTGTATTGCCTGCGCTATCTGTGACGGTTAACGTTACCGTGCTTCCCGGTGCTAAATCAGTGCTGCCCGATATGTTAGGGGTTTCATCGTTGCCTGTGCCCTGCGGATTTAGCGTAAGTACAGGGGCGGTGGTGTCAATATTGCCACCGTCCTCAGTTACGGTTGTTGAATTACCTGCATCATCTGTTGCAGTAACTTCGACGCTGTAATCTCCTTCAGGCAGTGGAGACAATACCTCTGTTGCAAAGTTGCCGTCAGCATCAACCAATGCGTTAATGGTTTGCGTGTCACCATTGCTGTCAGTTACGGTTATCACAACGACAGCACCTTCAGGTAAATCTGTATTACCTGAAATAACCGGCGTAGTGTCATTACCTGAATCTAACGGGTTAACGGTAACAATAGGCGCTTGTGTATCAATACTTCCATTTGTTTCGTTTGCCGTCGCGGTGTTGCCTTGTGCATCGCTTACTGTTGCCGTAACGGTAAAGTCGCCTTCAGCCAGAGCGCTAGGCACATCGGCACTGAATGTACCGTCTGCTTGCACGGCCGCTTGGAAACTTTGCGAGTTACCGTTGGCATCGACTACAGTAATGGTAACCAGTGTGCCGGGAGCAACATCAGTAGTACCTGTGATAGTTGGCGTAACATCGCTAGTAGCGCCTTGTGTATCAAGGGTTAACAGCGGCGCTTCGCTATCTACATTACCTGTTGTATTGGCATTCGCGGTATTGCCTGCACTGTCGGTTGCAGTGGCAGTCACAGTAAAGTCGCCGTCAGCTAGTGCGTTTGGCACATCTACACTGAAGCTACCATTTGCATCGACCAAGGCATTGATAGTTTGCGTGTTTCCAGCGCTATCAGTTACGACAAGTGTAACCGTGCTTCCTTCAGGAAGGTCTGTCGTGCCTGATAGTGTTGGTGTGGTGTCACCCGTGCTGCCAGGGTTTTCAAGGGTAAGCGTAGGCGCGGTGGTATCTACAAGGCCGCCATTGTCGGTTACTGTTGTCGTATTGCCATCGCCGTCAGTTGCGCTGGCGGTAACGGTGTAAGCGCCATCAGCGAGTGGGGTGGTAACATCCGCACTAAATGTTCCGTCTGCACCAACTGTCGCGGTAATCGTTTGCGTGTTACCTGTGCTATCCGTCACGGTTAAAGTAACCGTGCTTCCTTCAGGCAAGTTGGTGGTACCTGAAATAGCGGGCGTACTGTCATTCGTTTCGCCTTGTCCATCTAGCACTAACGTGGGGGCATTGGTATTAATATTACCCGTTGCGTTGTCTGTAACGTCATTGCCTGCTTCGTCTTCTGCCGTGGCAGTAACAGTAAAGTCTCCATCAGCCAGTTCTTGGGGGACGTCGACAGAGAAATTACCGTTAGCATCGACTAAGGTGTTGATAGTTTGAATGTTACCTGCGCTATCTACGACCGTTAGCGAGACAACACTCCCTTCAGGCAGATCGGTGCTGCCCGATAAAGTCGGTGTGGGATCGTTGCCAGAACCCACTGGATTTAAAGATAGCGATGGTGCGGTTGTATCTACTATGCCGCCGTTTTCTGTCACGCTAGCGGTATTACCATTTTCATCGACAGCGGTTGCTGTTACTGAGTAGTTACCTTCTGCTAATGCGCTAGATACTTCGGCGCTAAAGTTTCCGTTTTCATCAACAACGGCTTCAATAGTTTGCTGATTACCTAAGCTATCGGTGACGACCAGTGTTACCGTGCTACCTTGTGGCAAATCTGTCGTGCCACTAATAAGTGGCGTGGTGTCGTTGCTAATGTCTTGTGGGTCAAGCGACAGCGTTGGTGCTGCGGTATCAATATTGCCCTGTGTGGATGCAGAGTCTTGATTACCCGCATCGTCAGTGACAGTGGCGGTAACGGTAAAGTTGCCGTCGGCAAGCTCTGCCGGCACGTCAACAGAGAAAGTACCGTCATTTTGGACAAGAGCGTCAAAGGTTTGTGTATTGCCTGCACTGTCTGTAACCGTGATTGATACACTGCTACCCGGTGCCTGGTCTGTGTTACCTGAGATGGTTGGCGTAGTATCATTGGTACTGCCTTGAGCATCCAAGTTAACCAGCGGCGATGTAATATCGATATTACCGCCAGTTTCCGTTGCCGTTGCAGTATTGCCGTTCGCATCGGTCGCTGTAGCCGTTACGCTATATTCACCTTCCGCTAACGGATTGGGCACATCGACACTGAAATTACCAGAACCGTCTACCGTTGCCGTAAATGTTTGCGTATTGCCAAGCGCATCGGTAACAGACAGTGTGACAGTGCTGCCAGCGGGTAAATCGGTAGTACCTGAGATAGTAGGCGTGGTGTCGTTATCATCACCCAGTGGGTCAAGGGTTAAGCTTGGCGCATTGCTGTCCACGGTGCCAGTTTGTGACGTCGAAGCACTATTTCCCGCGGCATCGGTAGCTGTTGCTTCAACAGTGTAGTCGCCGTCAGCGAGTTCGGTAGGAACGTCTGCGCTAAATTCGCCGTTCGCGTCTACTGTGGCAGTAAAGGTCTGGCTGTTTCCAGCACTATCGGTTACGGTAAGTGTAACCGTGCTGCCCGCTTCCAAGTTTGTAGAACCGCTAATTGACGGTGTCGTGTCATTTCCTGTGCCAAGTGGCTCTAGTGAAATGGTGGGGGCTTGCGTATCAATGTTGCCGCCATTTTCAGTAACAGTCGTCGTATTGCCTGCCTCGTCTGTTGCACTGGCCTCTACGGTATATTCACCGTCAGTAAGCGGTGTTTGTACGTTTACGCTAAAGTCACCGTTTTCATCAACGATTGCATCGATAGTTTGTGTGTTGCCCGCGCTGTCGGTCACTGCAATGGTTACTGTTGAACCAGGTGGTAAATCGGTAGAGCCTGAAATCGTTGGCGTGGTGTCGCTACCGTCAGTTTGCGGGTCTAGAGAAAGCGCTGGTGCGGTAGTGTCTATGTTGCCACTGTTGTCGACAGCGGTAGTTGTATTACCCGCTGCATCAGTTGCTTCGACAGAAACCTCATAGTTGCCTTCTGCTAGCGCTTCTTCGACATCGGCGCTGAAATTACCATTTTCATCAACAATGGCGGTAACAGTTTGCGTATTACCCTGACTATCGGTGACGGTAATAACGACCTCGCTACCTGCGGGTAAATCTGTATTACCTGAGATGGTCGGTGTTGTGTCGTTAGTATCCGTTTGCGGGTCGATGTTCACAATCGGTGGGGTGGTATCAAGTACAGTAGTGGCCGTGGCGGTAGAGCTATTGCCATTTTCGTCTGTCACCGTCACTTCAATCTCGTATTCGCCCTCTTCAGAGCCAGGAGGGAATGCAACATTGAAGTTGCCATTCTCATCGGTTGTCCCCGTTATTGTCTGGCTGTTGCCGTCGCTATCGGTGATAACAACCACAACCTCTGAATTAGGGGCGTCTGACGATCCCCCTATGCCTTCACTACCGTTGGTAGGAGAGCCGGTTTCAATGACAACATTAGGGCCTTGGGTATTAATAACTGCATCGATAGAGGTTGAAGCGGTATTGCCCGCCACATCAGACACAGTAGCGGTTACCGTGAAGTCGCCATTTGCGAGCGCTTGCGGAACTTCAGCGCTGAAGCTACCGTCTTCTTGCACTGTTGCAGTAATGGTTTGCGTAGTGCCATCTGAATGCACGATATCTAGTGTTACTATCGCACCCGGTTCTGCGTCGGTGTCGCCATTTATCACTGGCGTGTCATCATTGGTTGAGCCAATAGGATCAAGGCTGATTATCGGCGCCGTGGTGTCAATTTCGCCTGTTACTGTGGTGGTAGAACTGTTGCCTGCTGGTGTTGTTACAGTAACATCTACCGTGTACTCACCTTCGCTAAGCTCCGCTGGAACATCTTCGTTAAATGTGCCGTCAGCGCCCACTGTAGTAACGATTGTTTGTTCGTTACCCTCGCTGTCTGTAACAACAATCACGACTTCACTGCCAGGAGGGGCATCGGTTTCACCAGAAACGTTCGGCGTAGTATCGTTCGTTGGAGCAGGTTGATTTACAGTCGTCGAAGGACTCGTAGAATCGTAATCGCCGCTTGCTGTTGCTTGTGCGGTGTTGCCCGCACCATCTGTCACCTCGGCAGTTACGCTGTATGTACCCTCAGCCACCGCATTTGGAACTTCAACGGTAAAGGTACCATCGGCAAGCACAGTGGTGGTAAAGGTTTGAGTAACGCCAGCACTATCGGTAACGGTAAGGGTTATCGTGCTTCCGGGCACGGCATCCGTTAACCCCGAAAGTGTGGGTGTAGCATCGCCATTTATTCCTGGGTCGTTTAATGAGATGGTTGGCGCCGTCACGTCGATAGCACCCTGAGCGTCAGCATTGGCCGTATTGCCCGCATCGTCGGTCACGCTGGCGTTAACGGTAAATTCGCCTTCAGCTAGTTCTGCCGGTACGTCAGCGCTGTAAGTGCCGTCAGCCTGAACAATGGCGGTCACGGTTTGAGTAACGCCTGCGCTATCGGTAATGGTTAACGTAACTGTGCTGCCAGGCGCGGCATCGGTAGTACCTGAAAGGGTAGGCGTGGTGTCGTTACCTGTCGCTATGGTGTCGATAGTAATTAAAGGTGCGGTAGTATCAATCTCGCCGGCAGTATCTGTGGTTGCTGTGTTGCCCGCTTCGTCGGTCACGCTGGCGTTAACGGTAAATTCACCCTCAGCTAGTTCAGCCGGTACATCAACGCTATAGGTGCCGTCTGGTTGCACAGTGGCAGTTACAGTTT
>NZ_BJKJ01000042.1:0-14010 GCF_006538305.1 Alteromonas sp. KUL17 | reverse complement strand
ATTTTTGTGTTGTCAGTATTTGTAGACATTCTTATTCGATAAAAGCCTTAATAGATCAGACTTACTTTTAGCAAAGTGAGCGTTTTTTGGTAAACTCTGTCGAGTATTTTTCTAGTCGAAGTAAATAGGACAAACTAATGGCCGTATTCGGTACAGTATTCATGCCACAAATGGCACTTGCTACCTTTGTCAACGATAAGTGGACTGACACCGAATTTGTCAGTGCAGATAGTATTCAGCTGCACCCTGGTGCACACGTGCTTCATTACTCAAGTACATGCTTTGAAGGCTTAAAAGCATTTAAGCACGAAGATGGCAGCATCAACATTTTCAGAATGGATAAGAATATCGAGCGCTTTGCTCAAAGTAGCCGTCTACTAAACTTGCCTGAAATAGACAAAGCGCAAGTCGAAAAGATGATCTTCGATATTGTTGCAAAATACGCCTCCGAGGTTCCAGAGCCTCCAGGTTCTATGTATATCCGCCCTACGCATATCGGCACAGAAGCGTCTATCGGTAAAGCGGCAGCGCCATCAGCAAGTTCTATGCTATACGTTCTATTATCGCCAGTTGGTGATTACTTTGCTGGCGGTTTGAAGCCACTTCGCTTGTTGCTAGACGAAACAGGCATGCGTTGTGCGCCGCACATGGGAATGGTAAAAAGCGGTGGTAACTACGCCAGTGCGTTGCCTCCTATTCTTAAAGCGCGTGCAGAAGTTCAGGCTGATCAAATTCTGTTTTGCCCTAATGGCGATGTACAAGAAACCGGAGCTGCTAACTTCCTGCTTATCGATGGTGATGAAATCATTACCAAAGGGTTAGATTCTAGCTTCCTACATGGTGTGACCCGAGCAACGATTCTTCAAATTGCCAAAGACCACGGCATGAAAGTGAGCGAGCGTGATATTACTGTAGACGAACTACTAGAGCGTTCAGCCAAACCGAACACTGAAGCAGCACTGTCTGGTACAGCGGCTGTACTTACGCCGGTAGGTACTTTTATTCACAATGATAAAGAGTATCAGGTGGGTAACGGTGAAGCTGGCCCCGTAACGATGAAGCTAAGACAAGCGTTAAATGATATCCAATGGGGTAAGGCCGAAGACACTCACAATTGGTTGGTGAAAGTGCCGAACTAGTCTAATCAGACACCCATAAAAAAAGCCTGCGAACGCAGGCTTTTTCGTATCTAAAAAGGCACTCGATTACTTCGCTTTGCCTTGCTTAGCGACTGCATCCATCATTGCTTTGATAGCGTCAGCATCGCCAAGATATTCTTTAGAGATTGGCTTAAGGTTTTCATCTAGTTCGTATACTAGCGGTACACCTGTAGGAATGTTTAGACCCAACACTTCTTCGTCTGACATACCATCAAGGTACTTAACAAGAGCACGAAGACTGTTGCCGTGCGCAGCAATAATTACGCGCTTGCCTGCTTGGATGTCTGGACGAATAACGTCGTGCCAGTATGGTAGTACACGTTCGATAGTTAGTTTTAGACTTTCACCACGAGGCAAGATATCAGCATCTACATTGTTGTAGCGCGGATCGTGACCTGGGAAGTGCTCGCTATCATCTTCAACGGCCGGAGGTGGGATGTCGAAGCTACGACGCCAGATTTTAACCTGTTCTTCACCATGCTTAGCGGCAGTCTCTGCTTTGTCTAGACCTGTTAAAGCACCGTAGTGACGCTCGTTCAGACGCCAGTGACGCTCAACTGGAAGGTAGTGCTGACCCATTTCTTCAAGTGCAATATTAAGTGTTTTAATTGCGCGAAGAAGTACAGACGTATAAGCCTGATCAAATGTAAATCCAGCATCTTTAAGAAGCTGACCTGCGGTCTTTGCTTGTGCTACACCAGTGTCGGTCAAGTCAACGTCGTGCCAGCCTGTGAAACGGTTTTCCAAGTTCCACTGACTTTCTCCATGACGAATAAGTACCAATTTATACATAGTTGGGTTACCTGCGGCGTTAGAGTGAAATAGTCTGAGATAATTCCAGAAATTGGACGTTCAGACGTATATTTAAAAATCTGCTGTTATCATCCTTGATTGGCGCTTAAAAATCCAGTTTATGCTGGTACAAAATCGCAGGTAAGACGTGTGTTTATCACTATAACTTGGGAATTATTATATAAAACGGGTAAGGTCTGGGTGAGCAACTTTTATCCACTCTTGCATCGATGGCTCTTCAATAAAGCTAAAGTCTTCGAAGTCGAAGCCAGGTGCTACTGAACAACCGACAAGGGAGTAATCACCCATCGTTGCGGCTGCCTGAAAATTCCCTGCTTTAACAACTTCTACATAGTCAGTGCTTTGCCCACCAATGCGACGTTCCCACAACTGTTGTTTTTCAAGTTGAAACAGTTGTAGTGGAGCCCCTTCGTAGTGATTCCACACTTCATCATGTAACACGCGATGAAAACGACTTACTTGTCCCTTTAGTAGAAGAAAATAAATATGAGTAAGCGCGGGACGACTAGCATTGTGCACAAAGGATTTAGTTTCGTTTTCAGAACGGAAAACTTGACGATAGAAACCTCCCTCGGGGTGAGGTGCAAGGTTGTACTTCTTAACTAGCGGGTGTGTCATGATAACTTCGTTATTATTGTTATTGCTTACTACTAATGCTTGTATATCTCAAAGCTTTCCTAAGCATGTATTAAGACATTTAATGTTTAACCTTCTTTTAAGCATACCGTTTGGTGCGTTATAAGAAAACAGAAATGTTGCATATTTGTAAACCATCTTAATCAGCAAGTACTCTGTGCATATGCGAAGTTTTCTTACCAATTAGCCTCAATATAAAGTGTGCCAAGCTTACTTACCAATAAGCGCTATCTGCCCTAGTCAGCTTTTTCCAGCTGTTATAGCGCTTTTTCATAATCCATCTGTTTAAACCAATAATGAGAAATAGCTAAAAAAGCGATGCCATTACTAATAGTAGGTGAACTTTTTTTCATGTTTAGGCCGTACAAATTGAAAAATAAGGCGACGAAAAACACGTTGCTCGTTTCTCGCGTTGGCAAAATTGAAACGTACACAATATTCACGAACAGGCAAAGAAGGATGGTGAGCGTATGACATATAAGTCTTTTTCGCAGCTTGAAGTAAACGGCAAAAACTTCAAGGCGGTTAATTTTGACGGTATAGGCAGTAAATATGCGCTCGAAAGGCTTCCGTTTTGTATCAAAATTCTTTTGGAAAACCTGATTCGTCATGAAGACCAAGAGTTTGTTAACAGCAACGATATTGAGCAAGTAGCAAAGTGGGACACAGATAATCACGTTGATCACGAAGTGTCTTTCGTTCCCGCACGCGTCATCCTCCAAGATTTTACGGGTGTGCCTGCTATTGTTGATTTAGCAGCCATGCGCGATGCGGTTAATCGTTTAGGTGGCGACGCTCAGGCGATTAATCCCCTCAATCCAGTAGAGCTGGTTATTGACCACTCAGTAATGGTAGATCATTTTGCTGAAGACGATGCGCTTGAAAAGAATACCGACATTGAAATCCAGCGAAATAGAGAGCGTTATCAATTTCTAAAATGGGGTCAGTCTAGCTTTGACAATTTCAAAGTGGTTCCCCCTGGTCGCGGTATCGTGCATCAGGTTAACCTAGAGTATCTTGCTCGTTGCGCGTTTACTAAGGAACAGGATGGGGAAACCTTGGTTTACCCAGATACCCTAGTAGGAACAGATTCGCATACCACTATGATTAATGGCCTTGGCGTACTTGGCTGGGGTGTGGGAGGCATTGAAGCAGAAGCGGCGATGCTGGGTCAACCAGTAACAATGTTATTACCAAAAGTGGTTGGCTTCAGGCTTTCAGGTAAGTTGCCTGCTGGCGTAACTGCCACCGACATGGTGCTAACTATCACACAACAACTACGTGAACATGGCGTTGTTGGAAAGTTTGTAGAATTCTATGGACCGGGTCTTAAGCATCTTACTACGGCAGACCGTGCCACCATCGCAAACATGGCGCCTGAATATGGTGCTACTTGCGGTATTTTCCCTATTGATGATGTTGCGCTAGATTACCTGCGACTCACCGGCCGAGACGAAGATCAAATTGCCCTTGTGGAGGAATATGCAAAGTTCAGCCACCTATGGCACGACGACCACTCAAAAGATGCCCAGTATCATGAGACCCTGGAACTTAACTTAGATGAAGTGGTTCCTTCACTTGCTGGACCTAAGCGTCCTCAAGATAGAATTGCCCTCGATAATGCAGCAGAGGCATTTAAAGAGTGGCATCGTTCGCAAATTGACGTGAAAGTACTTGATGAAGAAACCGATCTCATCGCAGAAGCGGGGTTAGGTACAACAGACGAGGTGGACGAAGAACACGACTCATTCGTGGAGTTCAGAGGAAGCAAGTTCAACCTTGAAGATGGCGCTATTGTAATAGCTGCTATCACCAGCTGTACTAATACGTCAAATCCATCAGTGCTCGTTGGCGCAGGCTTACTTGCGAAGAAAGCAGCAGAAAAAGGGCTAACTCGTAAGCCGTGGGTTAAGACTTCATTAGCACCTGGTTCTCAGGTTGTTACTCAGTATCTAGAAGATGCAGGTCTTATGGACCCACTTGAAGCACTAGGCTTTAACTTGGTTGGCTACGGCTGTACAACCTGTATTGGTAACTCTGGACCGCTACCTGATGCCATTACCGACGCCATTAGAAAAGCGAAACTTACGGTTACCTCAGTTTTATCTGGTAACCGCAACTTTGAAGGGCGTATCCACCCTGATGTGGCTGCAAACTACCTGGCATCACCACCACTGGTTGTTGCGTACGCGTTGGCTGGAAACATGAATGTAGATATCACTAAAGAGCCGTTAGGTAAGGCGAGTGATGGTTCTCCGGTATATCTAAAAGACATCTGGCCTACCGAAGACGAAATTCAGCAATATATAGCGGAAAACGTCACCGGTGATTTGTTTAAAGAAAAGTATGCAGATGTATTTAAAGGAAGCGGCGAGTGGAATGAATTGCAGGTAAGTAAAACGTCAGTCTACGACTGGCCAGAATCAACCTATATTAAGCATCCGCCTTTCTTTGAAGTAATGGGTAAAGAGCCAGAGGCTTTGACTGCAATTGAAAACGCACGATGCCTGGTTAAGGTGGGCGATTCGATTACTACCGACCATATTTCTCCAGCCGGCGCCATCGCAGAAGATAGCCCAGCCGGAGAGTACCTGCAGGCCCAAGGGGTCGAGCCTAAAGACTTTAACTCTTATGGATCGCGTCGTGGTAACCACGAGGTTATGATGAGAGGTACGTTTGCTAACGTGCGTCTTCAAAACCAATTAGCACCTGGCACAAGAGGCAGTGCAACCACACACTTCCCAAGTGGCGATAGTATGTCTATTTTCCATGCTGCTATGCGTTACAAAGATGACGGCGTACCAGCCATTGTCATTGGTGGAAAAGAGTACGGTACTGGCTCAAGTCGAGATTGGGCAGCTAAAGGCCCTTCTTTGATGGGGGTGAAAGCAGTATTAGCCGAGAGCTACGAGAGAATTCACCGCTCTAACCTGATTGGAATGGGGATTTTGCCACTTCAATTTAAGTCAGGTGATAGCGCGAGTTCTTTGGAGCTTAAAGGCAATGAGTCTTTTTCTATTAACGCTGTTGAACGTGGGCAGACCGAGGTTGAAGTTAAAGCCGAGTCGGATGAAGGGAAAACAACAACCTTTATGATGGATATCAGAATTGATACATCAAACGAGTTCACTTACTTTGAAAACGGCGGCATTCTGCATTACGTAATAAGAGAATACTTGAAGAAATAAGAATGCTAGACGTTGATGGCAAGGGATAAATCCCTTGCCTTTTATTTGCGAGTTAGTAGTAGCGCTTTTCGCAGATAATTTCTTTTATATTCGAACCAATTTCTTTGTAGCGAAAGCACTTAAGATCTTTGGCCTCGGCACCATACAGGCTAACGTATTCATCGACTGTTGGCTGCATAGCAGAATTAAAATCTTCGGGGAGTGCACTGTCGATCTCTCTGTAAGTTTGTTCCCATTTGCGTCGCTTTTGCTCAAGCGCCACATTAAGCCACACCCAACCTTTTTGGTAATCGGGCTCCATTCCCCACCCATACAGATACATTTGTGCTAGGTAGTACTGAGCTTCTTTATTTCCTGTATGTGCTGATTCAGTCAACTTGCTTAACGCTGTGTCGAAATCCTCATCTTTTAGGGCTCTTACACCATCTTTAACTATCGCTAAATAATCATCTTTCCACATATCTTCAATGGTTCTATCCCTTGCTTGAAGTGTTGTCGAAAACGCGCTAATTGATATCATCAGAAAAACAGCTTGTTTTAGTTTCATTGCTTCCTTTCTCTAATATTATTGAAAACGTAAATTGAAGATTAATCACCACCAATAATTTGAACTTGTGCAAGGTCGGTGTCGCCTTTAAGCACTTTGAAAATTGCGTCTTGAACGAGGGTGCGCATGCCATCAGCAGCAGCCTGAGACTTCATATCGGCGACGCTGGCTTCTTTGTACACCATGGACCGAAGCTCTGGCGTCATACCTAGTAGTTCGTGTACACCTGTTCTACCTTTGTAACCTGTGTTTCCACATTCTTCGCAGCCTTTAGCACGGTAAAGCTCTAGTGGCGTTTGAATATTCAGCTCCGCCATGTGCGCATGACCATACTGGCGCTCAATGAAGGCCATATCGGTTTCAGTGGCGATATACTTTTCTTTGCAGTTACTACATAGCGTTCGAATAAGACGTTGAGCCAGTATACCCACGCAGGCATCTGAGAAGTTCACAGGGTCGAGACCCAAATCAAGTAAACGGGTAATCGTTTCAGGGGCTGAGTTAGTATGCAGTGTAGACAGTACTAAGTGACCTGTTAACGAGGCTTCAATACCTGCATGCGCGGTTTCTTTATCACGCATCTCACCAATAAGAATAATGTCAGGGTCAGCGCGTAAGAATGCGCGCAGGGCAGCAGCAAAGTTGAAGCCAATCTTGGGGCTTACTTGTACCTGTTGTAGGCCGGGTTGTGTGATTTCCACCGGGTCCTCAGCGGTCCAAATCTTCTTTTCAGGCGTGTTTAAATATCCCAATATAGCGTGAAGCGTGGTGGTTTTACCTGAACCCGTTGGCCCAACAACGAGAAGAATGCCGTGAGGCTTCTTAATCATTTCTTCTAAACGCGAACGGTTGTTCGGTGCCAAGTTCATCTTATCAATAGGCATCGCACCGCCAGATGCCAGAATACGCATAACCACACCTTCACCGGCAACCGTAGGAATGGTGGCAACACGAACTTCAACAAGTTGACCATTCATTCTAAACGCGAGTTTGCCATCCTGAGGTACGCGTTTTTCGGCAATGTTCAAATTCGACATTATCTTTATGCGTGCAATAACCGCACTGTGATGCGAATTAGGCACTTGGTTCATGTCGCGGCACACACCGTCCACGCGCATACGTACACGAGTGGGCGCGTTTTTCTCTGGGTCTATATGAATATCTGACGCGTTGAGTCTTTTTGCATCGTGCAGAATACGGCTTACTAAGCGCACCACAGCAGGGGCGTCGTCAGAAAGTTCATCGACCTGGTCGTCGTTATCTTCAGTTGATGTACCAATCTCGTCGAGAATATCACTCATCTCGCCGGGGCCACCGCCACCGCTGTTTTCCCCCAAATATTGAAGAATTAAGCTTGGAAGGCTGACAGCAATCTCGTAGCTATCAATACCCATGGCGCTCTCTATTTCCATAAGTAGCGCCGCATTATTAGGTTCAGCCATCAACACGATGGGCTTGTCATGGGCATCGGCAATGACAGCCACATAGTTTCTTTTTAAATAAGAAACATTCAGACGGCTTTCATTTTCGAACCTGTGATACTTATCAGGTAAATAAGGAATAAAAGGGACCTGATAGTGAATAGAAAGCGAGTTGCCAATTTCTTCTTCAGAGATGCGGTGTTCCGATACAAGACGCTGTATAAGAGCGCGAATGTCTGGAGTAGAACTTTGAATATCGTTTAATGTAGCTTCGTCTAATAAGCTTTTGTGGACTAGTAGATCGAAAGGGTTGTTTGTGCCGCCCAGTTCAAATCTGAACTTGTCGCCAAGAATAAGTGCAAGGGCATTGCCTAGCTTTAAATCTTCTTCAGTAAAACCACCACTGACTTTGTTGATGATTTGGATAACACCCATCAACACGCCCGCATTCATTATAGGTACGCATAAAATGTTCTGGGTTTTAAAGTCATTGTCTTTGTCGAACTTGTCAGCGAAGCGCAGGCGAGGGTGAATGCTTTGAAGTAGTGCAGGATTATACGGGTCGTCAATAACCACAGCCTTTTGTGATAGGGCAACATAACCAGCAATCGACATTGGGCTAATTGGCACTTTTATTTCCAGCGTCTCTTTACCCGTTTTAAATCTCGCGACCAAATCTTGATGCTGACGTCGACGTTGAAAAATACTCATACGCTGGGCATCAAACAAACCGAGGATAATTGGCTCTAATAAACCATATGCATCCAGTAACGTGGAGTGGTTATTTAGAATGCGTTTTATTTGTGCAAAAGTTTGCTGGTTATTCACTACTTCCATATTCTCACTACTAATAATGTTGGCGCCTAGTCCTTTATGCATTTGGCGTTACAAGAGCCTGTTAAGCTAGGGTAACAAGATATACCTATACCACGAAAGCAACAATACTACTTATAGACAGTTACATACACTGGTATAGCGTAAAAATATGTGTATAAAAAGCAAACTGCCTCTTGCATTGCTTCTGCCTTTCTGTATAATTCGCGCCCACTGCCCAATTAGGGTACGTAATTTTTAGCCGCGACCTCACTGCTTTTAGGGTGGTTGCCGAAGTAACGGATTCATCATCACTGATTAGCCTGTTGCTGGCGTGCTAGAAAAAAGAACAGGGTTCCGATTGGGAACCATCGGTTTACGCACATCCTTTCTTTCCGGAATAAATGGAAGAGAAAGGGTGAATTTTTTTGTTCTTTCGATTGGAGCTTAATCGATGCCAAATCAAAGAATTCGCATTCGTTTGAAAGCGTTTGATCACAAGTTGATCGATCAGTCTACGGCTGAAATCGTTGAAACTGCGAAACGCACTGGTGCTCAGGTAAGTGGTCCTATTCCTCTACCTACTCGCAAAGAACGCTATACAGTTCTGATTTCTCCGCACGTTAACAAAGACGCGCGTGATCAATATGAAATCCGTACTCACAAGCGTTTGGTAGACATCATCGAGCCAACTGATAAAACAGTTGACGCGTTGATGCGTTTGGACTTGGCTGCTGGCGTTGATGTTCAAATCAGCCTGGGCTAATAAGAGAGGGTTATAACAATGGCGATTGGTCTAGTCGGTCGTAAAGTGGGTATGACTCGCATCTTCACTGAAGATGGTACGTCTATCCCTGTGACTGTTATTGAAGCGACCCCAAACCGCGTTACTCAGCTTCGTACTGAGGAAACTGACGGTTATCGCGCTCTTCAGGTTACTGCTGGAACTAAGAAAGCTAACCGCATCAACAAAGCTGAAGCAGGTCACTTTGCTAAAGCTGGTGTTGAAGCTGGACGCACTCTAGTAGAATTCCGCCTAGAAGAAAACGAAGGTGCCGATATTGAAGTAGGCAGTGAAATCACTGTTGAAATCTTTAACGACACTAAGAAAATTGATGTAACTGGTACATCAAAAGGTAAAGGTTTCCAAGGTGCTATCAAGCGCTGGAACTTCAGTTCTCAGCGTATGACACACGGTAACTCTTTGTCACACCGTGCTCCTGGTTCAATTGGTCAAAACCAATCACCAGGTAAAGTATTCAAAGGCAAGAAAATGGCTGGTCAGCTTGGTAACAAGCAAGTGACTACTCAGTCTTTGGAAGTTGTACGTGTTGACGTAGAGAACGGCCTTATCCTAGTTAAAGGTGCCGTACCTGGCGCAACTGGCAACGATGTAATCGTAAAGCCAGCTGTTAAAGCGTAACGTCTGGGGAGTGAACTGATGGAATTAACATTGAAAGACGCGCAAAGCGCTCTTGAAGTATCCGAAGCGACCTTTGGACGTGAATTCAACGAAGCCCTGGTACACCAGGTAGTTGTAGCTTACGGTGCAGGTGCTCGTCAGGGTACAAAAGCGCAGAAAACTCGCGCTGAAGTTCGTGGTGGCGGTAAGAAGCCATGGCGTCAAAAAGGTACTGGCCGTGCTCGTGCTGGTACAATCCGTAGCCCAATTTGGGTTGGCGGTGGCCGTGCTTTCGCAGCAAAGCCTCGTGACTTTGACCAAAAAGTTAACAAGAAAATGTATCGCGGTGCGATCAAGAGCATCCTGTCTGAACTAATCCGTCAAGACCGTTTGGTTGTTGTAGAGAAGTTCGGTGTAGACGCACCTAAGACTAAAGCTCTTATTTCTGCACTTAACGAATATGAACTAAATGACGTTCTAATCGTTACTCCTGAAGTTGATGAGAACTTGTTCCTAGCGGCGCGCAACTTGTACAAAGTTGACGTACGTGACGTAGCAGGCATCGACCCAGTGAGCTTGATTGCATTTGAAAAAGTGCTAATGACTGCTGATGCGGTTAAACAACTTGAGGAGGCGTTAGCATGAAAGAAGAACGTCTACTGAAGGTGCTAGTAGCACCTCACGTTTCAGAAAAGTCTACAATGGCTGCTGAAGCGAACAACACAGTTGTATTTAAAGTAGCTAAAGACGCGAACAAAGCCGAAATCAAAGCTGCAGTTGAAAGACTGTTTGAAGTTGAAGTTGAAGGTGTTCGTACTGTGAACGTTAAGGGTAAAACCAAGCGTCACGGCATGTCTTTCGGTAAGCGCAGCGACTGGAAAAAGGCCTACGTGGTTCTTAAAGAAGGTCAGGACATCGACTTTGTCGGTGGTGCTGAGTAAGAAGGGGATTAGAAATGCCATTATTGAAAGCTAAGCCAACTTCTGCCGGTCGTCGTCACGTTGTTCAGGTCGTAAATCCTGACCTGCACAAAGGTGCACCGTACGCACCTTTGCTTGAAAAGAACAGCAAATCTGGCGGTCGTAACAACAATGGTCGTATTACCACTCGTCACATTGGTGGTGGTCATAAGCAACACTACCGTGTAATCGACTTTAAACGCAACAAAGACGGCATTCCAGCTAAAGTTGAGCGTTTAGAATACGATCCAAACCGTTCTGCAAACATTGCACTAGTATTGTACGCAGACGGTGAACGTCGTTACATTCTGGCTCCTAAGGGTATGCAAGCAGGTGATGCAATCCAGTCTGGTTCGGACGCTCCGATCAAGTCTGGTAACACTCTACCTATGCGTAACATCCCTGTAGGTACTGTTGTACACGCAATTGAAATGAAGCCTGGCAAAGGTGCGCAAATCGCACGTTCTGCTGGTGCTTATGCTCAGATCCTAGCACGTGACGGAAACTACGTTACCCTACGTCTACGCTCTGGCGAAATGCGTAAAGTTCTATCTGATTGCCGCGCCACTATCGGTGAAGTTGGCAATGCAGAGCACATGCTTCGTTCACTAGGTAAAGCTGGTGCTACACGCTGGCGTGGTGTTCGTCCTACCGTTCGTGGTGTTGCCATGAACCCGGTTGATCACCCACACGGTGGTGGTGAAGGTCGTACATCAGGCGGTCGTCACCCAGTAACTCCTTGGGGTGTTCCTACCAAAGGTAAGAAAACCCGAAGCAACAAGCGTACTGATAAGCTTATCGTACGTCGTCGAAACAAGTAATAGCGAGGATTCACCATGCCACGTTCTCTCAAGAAAGGTCCTTTTATTGACCTTCACTTGCTGAAGAAGGTAGAGGCTGCAGTGGAAAAGAACGAACGTAAACCAATCAAAACTTGGTCTCGTCGTTCTATGATCATCCCAGATATGATTGGGTTGACCATTGCGGTCCATAACGGTCGCCAACATGTACCTGTCATTATTAGTGACGAAATGGTCGGCCACAAGTTGGGCGAATTTGCGCCAACGCGTACTTACCGCGGCCATGTCGCGGATAAGAAAGCTAAACGTTAAGGGGTAGGAAGATGGAAGCATTAGCTAAACACCGTTTTGCCCGCACGTCGGCTCAAAAGGCACGCTTGGTTGCGGATCAAATTCGCGGAATGCACGTTGAGAAAGCTCTAGAGCTTCTTGCGTACAGCCCGAAGAAAAGCGCAGCGCTAGTAAAGAAAGTATTGGAATCTGCGATTGCTAACGCAGAGCACAACGAAGGCGCAGACATCGACGAATTACGCGTGTCTAAAGTTTTCGTTGACGAAGGTCCAACTATGAAACGTATCAAGCCACGTGCTAAAGGCCGTGCTGATCGTATCTTCAAGCGCAGCAGTCACATCACTGTGGTTGTAGCGGATAACTAGGAGTAGATAATGGGACAGAAGGTACATCCTACAGGTATACGCCTGGGTATCAGCAAACCATGGACATCTACCTGGTACGCTAATACTGCAGACTATGCAGACAACCTGTATAACGATCATCAGGTACGTCAGTATCTGACTAAACAACTTAAGAACGCTTCACTTTCTAAGATCGTGATCGAGCGTCCTGCTAAGAGCATCCGTGTAACTATTCACACTGCTCGTCCAGGCGTTGTAATCGGTAAGAAAGGTGAAGACGTAGAGAAGTTGCGTAACTACGTATCTAAGCTAGCCGGCGTGCCAGCTCAGATCAACATCGCTGAAGTACGTAAGCCAGAGCTAGATGGTCAGCTAGTAGCTGATAGCATCTCTAGCCAGCTAGAGCGTCGTGTTATGTTCCGTCGTGCTATGAAGCGTGCGGTTCAAAACGCAATGCGTCTAGGCGCGAAAGGTATCAAAGTTGAAGTTAGCGGCCGTTTGGGCGGTGCAGAGATTGCACGTTCTGAATGGTACCGTGAAGGTCGCGTTCCTCTGCACACTTTCCGTGCGGACATCGATTACGCAACCTCTGAAGCGTCAACTACTTACGGTATCATCGGCGTTAAAGTATGGATCTTCAAAGGTGAAGTTCTAGGTGGTCTACCTACAACTCAAGAGCAAGCACCAGCTGCTCAACCTAAGAAGAAAGGCCGCAACGCTAAGCGAGAGGGCTAATCATGTTACAACCAAAACGCATGAAGTTCCGTAAGATGCACAAAGGCCGCAACCGCGGCTTAGCAGCGGGTAATACTGTTGCCTTTGGTACTTACGGCCTTAAAGCAGTTGGCCGTGGTCGAATGACTGCGCGTCAAATCGAAGCAGCGCGTCGTGCTATGACTCGTCACGTTAAGCGTCAAGGTAAAATTTGGATTCGAGTTTTCCCTGACAAGCCAATTACTGAGAAGCCTCTTGAAGTGCGTCAAGGTAAAGGTAAAGGTAACGTTGAGTACTGGGTATGCCAAATTCAGCCTGGTCGTGTTCTTTATGAGATGGAAGGTGTTCCTGAAGCTCTAGCACGCGAAGCGTTTGAATTGGCAGCGGCTAAACTGCCATTTAAAACAACCTTTGTAACTCGGACGGTGATGTAATGAAAGCGACTGAACTGAAAGACAAAAGCGTAGAAGAGCTGAACGCAGAGTTGATTAACCTGCTACGCGAACAGTTCAACCTACGCATGCAGCACACAACAGGTCAGCTTGAAAAAACTGATCAGTTGAGAAAAGTACGTCGTAACATCGCGCGTGTTAAAACCATTCTGACTCAAAAGGCTGATGCGTAATGACTGAGCAAAAAATTCGTACAGTACAAGGTCGTGTGGTTAGCAACAAGATGGATAAGTCTATCACTGTTGTAGTTGAACGTTTTGTTAAGCACCCAATCTACGGGAAGTTCATCAAGCGCTCTACTAAGCTTCACGCCCACGACGAAAACAACGTATGCAATAAAGGTGACGTAGTAACAGTACGTGAATGTCGCCCACTATCTAAGAGCAAATCTTGGATGCTAGTTGACGTTGTTGAGAAAGCTGGCGTTTAATCGCTAACTTTTTTCAAAGTCTTAAAAAAGCCGCTCTCGT
>NZ_BJKJ01000041.1:0-20958 GCF_006538305.1 Alteromonas sp. KUL17 | reverse complement strand
GACTTAGACCCTATCAACGCCATTGCTGAACAAAGTCCAGGATTTATCTGGCGTTTGAAAGAGGAATCAGGTGATGCCACTAATATAGAGGTAGAAAATAACCCAGATATCATTGTTAACATGTCTGTTTGGGAAAGCGTAGAGTCCCTTAAGAACTTCATGTTCAAGACGCATCACATTGATTTCCTTAAGCGTAAAAAAGAGTGGTTTTTGCCCTTAAGCGAAGCATCTTATGTGCTTTGGTGGATACCGAAGGGTCATATTCCAACCCTTCAGGAAGCTATCACTAAATTAGACCATCTTCGGGAAAATGGAGAATCTCAGGATGCATTTAGTTTTAAAAGTAGTTACCCCAAGCCTGAGTTGGAGAATCGTTGATGTTTCCAAGGTCAGAAGGCAAACTAGTAAGGAGCTCGAACTGGCCGTTGAAATACGTAAGCACGGATCCCGACACGTAGATTCTAATTTTCGCACACGAGTTTCACATCTTAGATGGCTGCCGTGTTCTCTATTAGATAGTTTAATAAGAAAGGATATTTTATGAACTTATCGTTTTTACTTGTACTTTTTATCTCTTTTTTCACAATAAATATCCTACCTTGGGTTCTAGCACTTATATCTAAAAAGGCTTCTGGTAATAACAAGGTCATCTGGTTCTTGATGTCGTTTTTATTATCATGGCTAGGCTTTATCGTTTATTACTATCTTGTGATTAAGCCAGAATGGAAAGCTGAGTTAGAAAGAAAAAAATCAAAAAGAATACTCAGAAATGAAAATGGAATGCCTATTAAAATGTATGAGCAATCTTAAGGTTAAAATTGACACGCATTTTATCAACGCTTATATGTAGATGAACACTAGTGGTAGCCTAAATCTATATTTTGAAAATTTACGAAGAAACGACAATGCCTATAAAAAATGGACTTTACAATACCTAGTCGCATTTCCCTTGCTGGCCACTATTTTTGCCAGTGTTCAATACTTTAAAGGCCAGTCTTTTTCCTACTCTCTTGAATTCGGGGTTACATGGGCTTTTATATCTATTTCTATATTTGCAGCTCGCCGCATTTACAATCTTAAAAAGCGGATCCATTGCGAAATATGCAACGATATACAAAATCATAAGACCATTGAATAATCAAACGCGCTATTTCAGTTGAGTACTCAACCTTAACTTTATGTTAAAAAAACGAGTAAAAAAATGAAAACACAAACCTTACTTATCTACTTTTTCTTTTCCTTGCTAGTCTCTTTCTCGTGTGAAGCCTCTACGCGCTCACTGAAAATAGAAGATGATGGTTTTGTTGCTACGTATTACTCTTCAGAGTCACAAGAACGTAAAGTTGGCGTTTTAGTGCTTGGAGGATCCGAAGGCGGCGTGCCAGAAAAGCTCGCTAGTCCAATCGTTGAAGCGGGATTCCCTACCCTAGCTTTAGCTTATTTTAAGGAAGAAGGCTTACCACCAGAGTTAGAGAGAATACCTGTTGAATATGTAATTCAGGCTATGTCGTGGTTAAAATCACAACCCGAAACCACGCCGGACAACATCGTTGTAGTTGGCTGGTCGAAAGGCGCTGAACTGTCACTTCTTCTAGCGTCAAAAGAACCAAGTATTTCAAATGTGGTTGCTATTGCGCCTAGCTCTGTTGTTTGGGCAGGTATTTTGAAAGATTGGAGTAAAGTGCCTGGTTCCAGCTGGACTTACGACGGGCAAGACTTAGCGTTTGTTCCTTTCAACCCGTCGAGTGAAGTTAATGGTTTGCTAGATCTCTATACGCAATCTTTAGAAAATCGAGCAGACAACGGTAAAGCTAATATTCCTGTACAGAAAATCAGCGCCGATGTTGTGTTAATGACTGGCAAAAACGATGAAATTTGGCCCTCGCCTACTATGGCTGAAACAGTTTGTGAAAAAATGAATGCGCGCACTAAACATAAGTGTAAGCACCTAAACTACCAAGGGGCAGACCACTTGCTTAACTACGAGTTCTTAAAAGAGGGTAGCGATATGAACCAAACCTTTATTAAGATGCTTACTAATCACAATAACCACTAGTCAGCTTCTTCAATAAATAGAATCATATGACCATTGATGAATTCAATCACTATTGCAAAGCACTTCCCCACACTACTCACGTCGTTCAGTGGGGGAATTCAGAAGTATGGAAAGTAGGTGGTAAAGTCTTTGCTATAGGGAGCATTAGCAAGGACGGACACCCTGCTTTTACCTTTAAAACATCTGAGCAAAACTATTATTTTCTGGAAGAAAAGCCTGGCTATAGGCCTGCGCCCTATCTCGCTAGTCGTGGAATGAAATGGATACAACAGTACAATTGCGACAGTAACGAAGATGAGGAGTTAGAATATTATTTAAGCGCATCTTATAAACTAGTATCGTTAGGGTTAACCAAGAAAATGCAAAAAGAGCTTGGTTTAAATCAACCTCAATAAAGGTGCTTACACCATGTTCAAAGCAAAAAGCTTTACGCGCAATATTCGCCCTTATGTTGAAGATGAGTTGGCATTAGCCCGCAATGAGCAAAATTACGGAAATAAGGCTGAAGCCTTCGCTCATTTGGAAAATGCCCACGTTCTTGGTCAAGCCTCTACAAGGCTACACGTTAAAGTACACGTTCAAATGCTTTTATGGGCAGTGAAGCAAGGCAATATTGGTGAGTTTTTTGGTCAACTTTTCAGAATTGCGGGCGCTGCCACAAAAACTGTTTTTGGACTAGTACCTCATGGAAATACAGGTGGAGCTAACGTTAGCCCATTTAAGGCAATGCCAATTAAACCAGACTTAAATACGATCATAAAAAAAGCGCGTTCGAATGAAAATTAAAATTAACATTGTCGATGCATTTACTAATGTAAGGTTTAAGGGCAATCCTGCTGCAGTAGTTATAACGGGTAATTGGCTTAGCGATGAAAAAATGCGAGAAATCGCTGCTGAAAATAACCTTTCAGAAACCGCCTTTTTAGTTGAAGATGATAATGGCGTATTTGCTATACGTTGGTTTTCCCCCATGACGGAAATCGACTTCTGTGGGCACGCAACGCTGGCATCCGCGTTCGTAATCTTTAGCGAAAATTACCAACTACCGCACATTTCTCTATTCGCCAAGTCGGTTGGTACGATGAAAGTCGTTAAGAAAGACGACGGATTCATTCAAATGGACTTCCCCAATAGAATGCCTCACCCAGTCAACGATGTGCCTGAAGCGTTACTACAAGGGCTTTCTATCAAGCCCAAAAGCATTTTAAAAAATAACCAAGCTTACTTTGCTGTTTATTCAGACGAAGACGACGTTTTAAGCGTAATTCAAGACAGCGAACAACTAAAAACACTAGCGCCTAATGATGTGGTAGTGACAGCGCCTGGTACGCAATTTGATTTTGTTTCGCGTTATTTTTGGCCTGCGAACGGCGGAGATGAAGACCCGGTTACCGGTTCAATCCACACTGGGCTAGCGCCTTATTGGGGAAAAATATTTGGACGGTCAAAGCTTATGGCTTATCAAGCATCTAAACGAGGTGGTACAGTAAAATGTGAAGTGACAGGCGACCGCGTGCTTATTTCTGGCCAAGCGGTGTCTTACCTTGAAGGTTACATTACTATCTAACAATTTAAAGAATAAAGCTGTAGAAGGAACTATAAATAAATGCAAAAAGTCGTTGAATTTAAAACTCGAAACTTTTGGTCTAGCCAGCTTAATTTAGACACCCTTAACGAAGAAATTACCAAATACAACAATCAGGGCTGGCGTGTCATTCAAATAACACCAGTGTCGTCTTTTTCTGCACATGTTCGTTCGGTATTACTCCTTCTTGAAAAATCGAATAGTTAAGAGTAGAAGCTAGAAAGAGCAGACCATTTTATTTACACTCCCGCAGCGCAAACAAAAAAGCGGAAGATATCTAACCTTCCGCTTTCACTCACTCAACAGCGCATTGCTGCATCTAGTTTTAACTAGGCAAACGCCAAACTAGCGCCCTACTGCAATGCCTTCTCTACGAGGATCTGCGCCGCCAATTAATTTACCTGATTTAAACTGAATGCCATGAAGACCGCTGTTTAAATCCACTACTTTAACGTTATGGCCGAGTGCCTTTAACGGCTCTTCAAGCTCAGCTATTGGTGTGCCCTTCTCTAACGCCGTATAGTCGTTTCGATTAGTAATTTTAGGAAGATTGATGGCTTGCTGAATATCCAAGCCAAAGTCTAAAACTCCAATTAGGGTTTGAGCGACGTAGCTTACAATTCTAGAGCCGCCCGGCGAGCCTACAACCACCTCTAAATTCCCTTCTTTGTCGAACACCATGGTTGGGCTCATAGCACTTCTAGGACGCTTACCAGGCTCTACGCGATTTGGTACTGGAAAACGGTTTTTGGTTGGCGAAAATGAAAAGTCGGTAAGCTGATTATTAAGCAGGAAGCCTTCTACCATAATCCCAGAACCAAACATGAATTCAATGCTGGTAGTCATTGATACTGCATTGCCCTCTTTGTCTACTATAGAAACGTGTGAGGTATTGGGCAGCTCCATTGACGTACCAAGTGCTACATTCGCATCGGCGTAAGGATTACCCGCGCGTTTGCGGCGCCACTCTTTATCAACAGCAATACTCTCGGCACGGCGCTGAAGATAAGCGGTATTAATCATGGCCGCAAACGGCAAGTTAGTAAAATCGCTATCCGCTATGAACTTCTCGCGGTCGGCATACGAAAGCGCACTTGCTTGCGTATACAGGTTGGCAAACTCTACTGAATCCGGTGCGTATTGACTAAGGTTAAAACCTTCTAACATTTTTAGAATTTGATAAACGTTTACGCCACCTGAGCTAGGTGGTGCCATACCGCAAATGCGTTTTTCGTGGTACAAGCCACATACGGGTTCACGTTTTACTGGTTCATAGCTTGCTAAATCTTCCAACGACATTTGGCCAGGGTTAATCTCCGCATTATTAACCGCTTCCACTATTTTTTCGGCAACTTCGCCTTTCAGCAAATAGTCGCTGCCCTTTTCCGCAATACCTCTTAGGGTTTTAGCTAACTTTTTGTTTTTCTTAACCGTGCCTTCTTTTAACGGCAGGCCTGCCGGGAAGAAATAAGTAGAGCTTGCAGGAAAAGTTTTAAGACCAGGGTGATAGTCCAATGCAACAAGTTTGGCTAAACGCGGCGATACTTTAAAGCCGTCTTCAGCTGTTTTGATTGTATCGTCGAACAGTGTATTCCAAGGCAGCTTACCGAACTCGCCCTGAGCCATTTCTAGCGCTTTTACTGCACCAGGCACGCCAACTGACTTACCGCCTACTACGGCATCTAACCAGCGCATTGGCTTATTACCTTCAATAAACCAATGAGAATTGACAGCTTTCGGTGCGGTTTCACGGCCGTCAAAGGTGTGAAGTACTTTGTTCTTATTATCCCAATAAAGGATAAACGCACCACCGCCAATACCTGACGATTGTGGTTCAACCAGCGAAAGCATCGATTGCACAGCTACCGCTGCATCGATCGCACTTCCGCCCTTTTCTAAAATATTCTTTCCCGCCCAAGACGCATAGGGATTTGCCGCTACAACCATATAATCTTCGGCTTCAAATGCCTTTTTCTCTATGTAGCCTGTTGCCGCTTCTGGTTCTCCGACTTCACGTGTTTGCTTCGCGTTCGCACCAAAAATAAAACAGCTAGATAATGCAAGAGTTACCACTGAAGCTCTGAAAAAAGCACTGCGTCTCAAAATAATACTTCCTCTTATTTAAATTTTTCTGGGTTTATTGGGCGTTTTTTAAGAAACGCATCAAACGCTTCTTGAGCTGCGGTTGTGCCCAACGCTTCTAAAAATATATCAAACTCTTCGTTCATTTGTTGGTTTGTTCGCTCTCCGTCACCTTTTAATAGCGCTTTTGTTTGTTTAAGCGAAAATGAAGGCTTGGCGACGAGTTTCTCTACCGTTGTTTGAACCGTTTGATCTATTTCGTGAGCGTCGACAATTTTTGTCAGAATACCAAATTGATAGGCATCAGCAGAGGTAAAGGGTTCGCCCAGCATTAGCCACTCTGCCGCCTTTATATGACCTGCAACCTTAGGCAAAAGATAACTTGATGCATATTCAGGAACAAGCCCTAAGTTGATGAATGGTAGAACAAATCGGGTATCTGGAGTGGCGTAAACAAAATCGCAATGAAGTAAAAGCGTTGTGCCTATGCCCACTGCTAATCCGTGAACTTGTGCAATAACCGGTAAATTACATGCAGCCAAAGCTCGCATAAAGGCAGCTGTTTCTGGCACCTGAGCGTGATCTTGTTGCTGTGCGAAGTCTCCAATGTCATTTCCTGCAGTAAAACAATCGCCCGCGCCTTTAATAACCACCACTTTGGTTGCGCTATCGTTTTTAACACCTAATATGGCATTCGCCATTTCTTGATACATGTCGCGTGTTAACGCATTTTTCTTATCGGTTCGGTTAAGTGTAATGGTTAAGCATTGCTGATTTGTTTCGGTAATAATGTAAGACATAATTACTCCTTTACTGTCGTCTTTTTGTTTTGGGCGTACTTCAGTTTTCACCCTGTAGGCAATTTCTGTATCATAGCCAGCAAATTCTAATTTCAAAAATAACTAACACTGATGATGTCACTGCCGTTTTCGCTTAAGTATAGCGCTGGTCCTTTATTTATTGCGCTATGCTCCGTTGTCGCGTTTTTCTTTGAGCCTATGTCTGGCAATTATTTGGCTTACGACAGGTACGCCATTCAAGGTCTAGAAACTTGGCGAATAGTCAGCGGCAATATCGTGCATACCAATGGCTACCACCTACTTTTAAATTTAGCAGGTCTGGCGCTATTGTGGGCCCTCCACGGTGAACATTATCGCATTGGTTTGTACTTAAAAGTTTTTGTATGGTGCAGCTTAGGAACCAGTGTCGGGCTTTATTTCTTCTCTCCAGATCTAATATGGTACGCGGGTTTGTCTGGCGCATTACACGGTATTTTCGCATGGGGCGCCTGTGTTGATATAAAAGAGAAAATGAAGTCGGGTTGGTTACTGCTTATTGGGTTAGCAATTAAAGTGGGATACGAACAAATAGATGGTAGTAGTGAACAAGTTGCAAACCTGATTGACGCAAAAGTTGCCATAGATGCGCATTTATTCGGCGCACTTACCGGTATCGCAATCTTTTTACTTATGTTCATTACGGCGAAAAAAAACTGAAACTAGAGCGATATAGCGTCACTCTTTTTGCGCATTTTGATTTGTTAAAACAGATTAACGTGCTGAAGCAAAAAAAGAAGATTTAAAAAAACGGCCCGAATTCATTGAATTTGGGCCTTTTTTGTAAGCTTTTTCCGTCCTTAATAGCTACCGCGCTGTGAGCAACTCAGTGACTTTTAATCACTGGGTTGCACTCGCAGTTTTGCCTATAAGTTTTCTTCAAATAACTTATAGATACGGCGGTATTCATCAAGCCAAGAGCTTGGCTGCACAAAGCCATGTGGCTCTACCGGATAAATGGCCGTTTCAAAATCTTCTTTCTCAAGCTCGATAAGGCGCTGTACCAATCGTACGGTGTCGTGGAAAAACACATTGTCATCAACCATAGGTGCATTGATAAGCAATGGCTTTTCTAGTCCATCTGCGAAATAAATTGGCGAACTGCGCTCGAACGCGATGGGGTCGATATCAGGCGTATTTAGAATGTTTGCTGTATATGGCGTGTTGTAATGTGCCCAATCGGTTACCGGACGAAGTGCTGCACCTGCCGCAAACAGATCTGGCGCGGTAAACATAGACATAAAGGTCAAGAAGCCGCCGTATGAACCGCCGTATGTGCCAATACGCTCACGATCTACATTTGCATTTTCAACAAGCCAGTTAACACCATCACGCAAATCTTGCACTTCAGGCGTACCCATTTGACGATAAATAGCGGTTCGCCAATCACGTCCATAGCCAGCACTAGCGCGATAGTCCATATCTAGTACGACATAGCCTTGCTGCACGAGCATGCTATGGAACATGTATTCTCGGAAGTAACCAGACCACCCCATGTGGGCGTTTTGCAAGTAGCCTGCACCGTGATTAAACACTACCGCTTTATTTGGTGCCGTCTTGTCGTAATTTTCCGGTAAATATACTCGTGCGTAAATAGGTGCATCGGTATACGTCGATTCAATAGCAACGATGTTAGGCACCGCCCATGGAAGTGCATTAAAATCTGCACTGGTGCTTTGCGTGATTTGCTTTGCCACTGTTGTTTCGTTTGCTGGCTTAACGTAAAGCTCTTGTGGTTGATTCACCTTGCTATGGCTTAGCAGCAAATTTTTACCATCAGGGCTAAGTGAGTAGTCTGTCATACCATTCAAATCAGTCATGGTATCGATGGTATTATCACTTAAATCAGCACGATAAACTTCGTAAAGCCCCGGGTGCTCCATGTTAGCTTTAAAGTAGATATAATTGTCATCGCTAGAAAGCGTTAAATCGTCAACAATAAAACGGCCGCTGGTTAGCGCGACTGGCTTCTCGCCAGGCTTTTGGACGTATAAGTGAGAGTAACCAGTATGCTCAGACTGATAGTAAAGCGTCTCGCTGTCATTTAGCCAATCAAACGCGTTGAAACGGTAGTTTACCCACGCATCGTCATGAAGCCTATGTTGGTTTTCTAGCGTTTTATTCGCTAAGTCGACCGTTGCAATCCAGCGGTCTTTGTTGTCCCACGCTTCTAGCATAACGGCAACAGCGTTACCGTTTTTGTGCCAGCGAATCGAAGGCTTAGTCCAATACCAGCTTTGCAGTAAGGTAATGTCGCGCGGCAAACGATTAACTTCATAGGTCTCGCCTTTTGCCTTCGCGTTTTCTGCTTTTACGTCAGCAAGTACGTCGTCATTGTAGCCAGGCAAATTAAAGTATTTAAGTTCACTCTTCTCGCCAGTTTTCAAATTAAGCAGCCACAGTTCATGATTTACCGATTCTGCATCTGCAACACGTTGGCGTACCGGCTTCGCAGCAATACGGCTGTCTTCTTGGATATAATGCGGCATGATGTCGCTGTCATCACGAGTCGGCTTACTTTCCGTGGTGGCGACTACTGCAAAGTTACCCGCAGGTGATACGCTAATACCCGTTAGTCGATGCGACTTATCAAAGTAAAACGGCGCAGGTGCTACACTGCTGTTTTCTTTGGCCAACGCTTTATGCGCGTCGTCTTTTTCTTGTCTGTTTTTGCGCTGTAGTTTGATGTATTCCACCAGCGACTGTTGCTGCTCGGCAATATAATCCTTCGGCGGCTCAACCGCTTTGGGCTCGTCGCTAAACTCCCAACTTAACAATTCTTCGCGGGTGCCGTTAGATAGGTCTATAGCAATAAATTTGTTACCGCTTAACGCCATTAAGCGGCCATCAGTCATAAATGAAAGCGTTGACAGCGCATTCCCGCCACGCGCGATACGCACGGTTTCACCGTTGGTAAATTGCACATAAACACTGTCTTCAAATGAATAAGCAATTACACCATCATTTCTTACTACACGTTCGTCAAAACGATACTTGTGTAAATCTGACATCGGTGCTTTTACGGCATTTGCAGGGTTTGAGAGTTCAGCAACATAAACATCTGTTAACGCGCTACCTTGCCTTTCTTTTTCAAAAACAATTTTATCGCCATTGACCGACCACCCCATACCTTCGGGTAGCGCGCCCATCCATTGTGGGTCTGACATTATTTGCTTTAAAGTAATTTCACCATTTTTCGCGCTATTCTGAGGCGCGACATCTGGTGTAACGGTTTGCTGGACAGTGGCAGCAGGAAGCGATGTAGACGCTGTTTGGCTAGATGGTTCGTTAGTCGTGCTTGCACATCCGCCCAACGCAAAAGTAACGCTAGCCGCGATGAGTAAAGAAGAGTATTTTTTCATTATTTTAAGTCGTTGTTATGTAAAAAACGTTAACATTATACGCAGAGCAGTTACTAATGCGCTAACGTTCATCGATTGAGATAGTGAACCAAACGTAAACCATCTGCGTTTATGGTTGTGAAACTGGTCTGTCGGCCTGAACAAAATAACAAAAATTCACTGATGAGGTAAAACACTATGAAAGCGAAAGGTTTTGTACCTGCGTTGCTTGCGCTCAGCTTTTTCACGACTCCTAGCTTTGCGAGCGAGTGCCCCAGCGTACTAAAGTTCATGAAGCGTAAGCTCAACTCACAAGAAACGGTGAATTTGTGTAACGAATATGCCGGAAAGACCCTTTTAGTGGTGAACACAGCCAGCTATTGCGGCTACACGCCACAATTTGAAGGTTTAGAAGCCCTTTATAGTGACTACAAAGACAAAGATTTTGTAGTACTTGGCTTCCCGTCGCACGATTTTAACCAAGAAGATAATGATGAAGGCAAAACGGCAGAACTGTGTGAATTGACTTATGGCGTAAAGTTTCCGATGTTTGAACCAATATCGGTAAAAGGTGAAGACGCCGATCCTATGTATAGAATGCTAAAAACCGCCACCGGCAAAGCGCCATCATGGAACTTTAATAAGTACCTTATTGACAGCTCTGGTAAGCAAATAACCCACTACCCTAGTTCAACAAAGCCCACTGATCCGGCTTTTATCGCTGACATAGAGGCACTCCTCAAAAGCGAATAAAACCGCGAATATCAACGCTGCCTATAGGTCACACCAAACGAGAATCTAAAAGCCGCGCATAAAAAAGCCCCGCGTAACACGCGGGGCAATCAAGCACACTCAACTTGGAACACACTTTTAGCTGAAAACATACTTCCTACGTTTTAGCTAACTGCATTAATTTAGTGTGTTTAGTTGTTGGTTAGTTCAATAATTTTTTCGCTTGCTTCAGAAAAAGCCTTGTTTGCTTGCTCTTCGTCCATGTTAAGTCCTTCAGCGTAAACGAATTTAACGTCACTGATACCAACAAAATTTAAAAAGTGTTTTAAATACGGCGTTTGCGTATCAAAGTCTGAACCTGCATACACACCACCACGCGCGGCAAAAACAGTCGCTGATTTATTTTCTAGCAATCCGACAGGACCTGTCTCGGTATACTTAAATGTTATACCAGCTCTTGCAATACGGTCGAAGTAAGCTTTTAAGCTCGATGGGATGCCAAAGTTGTACATCGGCACGGCTAGCACAATTTCGTCAGCCGCTTTTACTGCTTCAACAATGTCATCAGAGACTTTTACCAATGCCTGTTGTGATTCATTTCGCTCTGACGCCTCAGTCATCCACGCTTGCATTTCTTCACCTGTTAAATGAGGCAGTGCCAGAGAGGCAACATCCACGCGGTTAATGTGCACAGAACCGTCATTCTCAATTTTTGAAAGGTACTCGTTTGCAAGCTTTGAAGAATTACCTTGGTTGCCATTTAGGCTGGAAAATATAGCCAGTACTTTTTTCATGCCGAACTCCAATATTCGTTGTTTCGATAATATATGGCTATATTACGGCAATCGGGTTGAATGAAAATATCAAAAACATGAAGGCTTCGTTCTATTTTGTAGAACAGACTGCCAAGGAAAAGAACAAATGTGAAATTATTGAAAACATTACATTACGTTAATGTTGCAAGGAGGTTGATCTTCTCTTATTTGCTCAGCGTAACCGAGTCTGCCACAACACAATTAAGAGGATACAAAATATGAGAAGGACCAAAGCGCTCCTTGCATGTTCAATATTACCACTGTTTTTAATTGGCTGCTCGGATGACGACGACGATGTCGTACAAGAGCCCACACCCGCCCCAGAATACGCAAACGTTCGAGTTGTTCACGCAGCATCAGACGCACCAATGGTAAACATCACTGCTAACGACGCCATACTCAACGATCTTGAAAGCGTTGATTACCAAGTTGCTTCATCTCGCTTCGAAGTCGAGACAGGCATGTACGATATTGGTGTTACAGGCATTCTTCCAGGTGAAAACGCTGAAGTGCTGCAAGCTGACGTTACTTTAGAAGCTGACATGAACTACGATATTTTTGCCGTAGGTAATGTTAGCGATGAGTCGTTATCGCTTTTAACAGTGACCAGTATGGAAACCGCAGTTGACGCGGGTAATGCTCAAGTACAGATTGTACATGCAGCATCAATGGCACCTATGGTAGATATTTATGTTACGGCACCAGATACAGATATCACTGCCGAGCAGCCGCTTGTTACTGCTGAATTTACTGACGCAACCGATTTAATTCAAGTACCTGCGGGCGATTATCAAATTCGTATTACACCGGCCGGTGAGACAACAGTTGTATACGACTCTGGTACGGTAAACCTTGCAGACGGTGCCGATTTGCTTATCGCTGCTACTAATAACGTAGGTACCGGCGATTCACCAGTAACATTACTGGCCGCGGACGGTGATGGAAGCTTCAAGATTTGGGATGCAGAAGCAGGTGCTGCTATCCGCGTTGTGCACGGTATCAGCGACGCACCAGCGGTTGATGTTGTAGCAAATAACGAAATAGTATTGGTGGACGGAATACAGTTCCCGCGCACCACAGACTATTTGTCTGTTGCAGCCGGTGACTATCTCATTGACGTTGTAGCAGATAGCGACAGCAGTGTTGTGGCAATTGACGATGCTGAGTTGACGCTAGAAGCAGGTATGTCTTATACCGCCATCGCAAACAACGTTTTGGCTGCACCAGAACTTGATGTGCTTGTTGATATGCCCCGCTCTGTAGCGACTGAAGCGAAAGTGCGTATTGTACATGCTTCACCTTCAGCGGGTAACGTCGATATTTACGTAACCGCAGATGGCGAAATTGATGCGGTTGACCCGGCATTTGCCGATATTGCCTATGAGACTGGCGAGCTTGTTGAAACAGGTTACGTAAGTCTTGCAGAAGGTGACTACGTAGTTACGGTTACACCAACAGGCACCAAAACAGCGGCAATCGAAACAGGCGTTTTAACGCTTGAGAATGGTGAGATTTACACTGCTATCGCACTAGATGGCGCGATGGAAGGTGATTTACCTCAATTAGCGTTGCTTGATGGCCTAGCGCCACCTCCACCAGCTTTTAATGCTGACATGACTTACAATGTAAACTTAAGTGGTTCACAAGAAGTGCCTGCCGTTACTACTATGTCTATGGCAACTGCAGTGGTCGAAATTGACGAAGACTTACCTGCGTTTAGCGTAAGTGTTGACGTATCAGGCTTAACGGATGTTACTGGTGTACACGTACACGATGGCGGCATTGGTATGAATGGTCCGGTTGCTTTCCCACTGACTGATGCTGGTAATGGTACTTATGTTCTCGCTGAAACTAATATTTCACCTAGCAACTTAGACGCACTGACTAGCGGTGAGTGGTATTTAAATGTTCACACTACCGCTAACCCTAGTGGTGAAGTGCGTGGTCAGATTGTTCCCGACACAACTGCGGTAGTAACATTCTCACTAAGCGGCAGCCAAGAGGTACCAGCAGTTGACACCATGGCAATGGGGTCTGTGCCTGCTAATACTACGTTAACCGCTGAGCAAATGAATGTTATGGCAGACGGAGGTCTTTACACTAACTTCCACTCAGATGCATTCCCAAGTGGTGAAATTCGTGGACAAATTACGCTAGGTTTTGACTAGTCAAAAATAGCTAAACCCATTGTGTTTCAATTATATTGAGACCCAATGAACCTAAAATAAAAAAAGGGGCAAACGCCCCTTTTTTTGTATTTCTCGACAAGAAGATTTTATCTATATGGTATTTAGCGCCGTGTCGAAATCTGCAATCAGATCCTGAGTGTCTTCAATACCTACCGAAATACGCAGCATGGTATCGGAAATACCCATTAACTCACGTTCTTCTGCTGTGTTCTCGAAATAAATCGTAGGTGCAACAGGTAGCGCGAGCGTACGATTATCACCTAGGTGGGTTGCACAGATCACCAGCTTCATCTCGTTTAAAAACGCCACGGGATCAGCACCGTCAACGAGGTCAAAACTTAAAATTGCGCCATAGCCACCGTTTAGGTATTCACGTGCCATAAAATGCTGAGGGTGGTCGGCAAGGCCGGGATAAAACACTTTAGATACTTTAGGATGGTTATCTAAAAACGTTGCTAGCTGCATCGCATTATGCTGGCTTCGTGACAACCGCAGATCTAGAGTTTCCATACCTAACGCAATGGCCGTGGCTGATTGAGGTGCCAAAGTAGCACCTAAATCGCGTAAACCTTTCTTTTTGATTTGAGTAATGCCCCACTGCGCTGTATCTGCAACCTGATAGGCTGGCTTTAGGTTTTCAAACTTTGTCCAGTCGAAGTTACCCGTATCGATGACAGCACCACCTAAAACGTTACCGTGACCTGCAATGTATTTTGTCAGCGAGCAAAACACTAACGACGCTTTAACATCTTTAGCGTAAAAAACAGGGGGTGGCGTCATGGTGTTATCAAC
This sequence comes from Alteromonas sp. KUL17, assembly GCF_006538305.1. Lineage (NCBI taxonomy): Bacteria > Pseudomonadati > Pseudomonadota > Gammaproteobacteria > Alteromonadales > Alteromonadaceae > Alteromonas > Alteromonas sp. KUL17. Next base: position 6,530 of record NZ_BJKJ01000041.1, on the reverse strand, counting down.
CATAAACAGCATGTGCTTCTCTTCACAGAATTGACCAATGGCGTGAAGGTCGGCCACCTGTGTCACAGGGTTAGCTACGGTTTCGGTGTAAACGCCTTTTGTGTTTGGCTGGTAAGCTTCTTTGACTTGCTGAATGTCGGTCACATCTGTGTAGGTAACCTGCACACCAAAATCTTTAATGGTTTCAAAAAAGCTTCGCGTATTACCAAATAGGTATTGGCTTACAATTAAATGGTCGCCGGCTTTGAGTAAAGCAAATAACGAGCTGCTTATCGCCGCCATTCCGGTTGAGTAACACAAAGTACCTACACCGCCTTCCAGATCATTAAGCATATTTTGCAATGCCGCCACAGAAGGTGACGATGAACGAGAATAAACATGAGCAGCTCGTTTACCTTGAAACGCATCGATGATGCCCTGCGCATCTTTAAACTCGAAAAGAACTGAATTAGACGTGCTGCTGTGAACACCACCATGTTCAGGCGTATTTAGCATGCGATCAGAATGAACCTGACGGGTTGTGAATCCCAATTTTGTCACGGGTGAAGCTCCGAAAATAGATGTTTGCGACCGAGCCGAGTGCGCACCAGTACTCTGAGTTGATACGGTTGCGTACTTACCACTTCAATAGAAATGATTATGGCTTTGTAATGCAGTTTTTAGGATATTTTGCGCAAACATTATCATAAAACGTATAAATAGTTTGCATTTGTTCATCTATGTTAGTCACTTTCTGAATAATTGGCCCCAACAGAATCATCTTTCTGGCGTAGTCCAACCCAATGACTTGTATAGGAATTTCGGCTTCTCGTGCAATGTGCATAAAGCCTGTTTTCCATGGATAAATGGGGCTTCGTGTACCTTCTGGCGCTAACGCGAGTATTAATTGTTCGGCTTCCTTTATCTTATTTGCAATAGACGTGACCACCCCATGCGCTTTACTTCTCTCTATAGGAATGCCGCCTAGCCTTTTAACAATAGCGCCCAAAGGGGGCGCAAAGATGGTGTGCTTTCCGAAAAAATTAATGTTTAGCTTAAAGGAAAAAACCACGAACAAGCCAATAAAGAAGTCCCAGTTCGATGTATGCGGTGCTACCGCTAAAATGGCTTTTTTCTGATTGATTAGTTCACCTTCTACACGCCAACCTCTTTTTGTAAGTACCCACGCTGCAAACGATGATAACCACTTGGGCCACTTTCGGGGGATATTTCTTCCTACACTAATTTTATTTGCGAGTTGAGGTTGGCTATCAGGGTGTGAGGGTTTTGTCATTCTTATTATGCTCTGGTTACTACATTTAGATAATCTTAACTGCTGTCTCATTGACTACGGCGTCAACCAACTGGCTCTTTTAATAAGCCTTTATCATGTGCACTTTCATTTTCGACGTTGTACCCGCATATTGATAACAGAAGTAAAAGTATTAACTAACGCACTTTTTTGCGAAGAGTAATCAAAATAGATATGTAACGCAATTGTTAACAACAATATGCATGCGTTAGTCAACAGATAATTCTGAGAAAGGGTTTCAATAGTAGCTATGTGTATTTTATTTATCGCAAACAAGTTGCGAGATGACTACCCGCTTATCATCGCTGCGAATCGGGATGAGTTTTACGCACGGCCCACAGCGCCTTCTTCATTTTGGAAAAGCCACCCGCAATTACTTGCCGGGCAAGACTTAGAAGCTAATGGCACCTGGATGGGTGTTACGCGTAACGGAAATATAGCAGCTCTTACTAATGTAAGAGACCCACACAACATCAATAAAAATGCGGTATCGCGGGGTGAATTAGTCGCCAACTGGCTGAAGCAGGACCCAGCCGATATAAAAGGTGTTGCACAAGCACAATACCTGGCAACGCTGGAAAAAACGCGACACCAATATAACGGCTACAATCTGCTATTTGGTAATACAAAAGCGCTTAAGGTTTACAACAATGTAAACAATTCGACCCATGCAATTGATACCGGTGTGTATGGTTTGTCTAACGCTGACATTGTTACCGCGTGGCCAAAAGTTACGCAAGGCGTAACGGCATTAAACGATTATGTTGCTAATAAAAGCACCATTGATAAAGAAGACTTGTTCGATATTTTGCGCCATGACAACAAAGCAGACGATGCACTGCTACCCGATACGGGCGTAGGCTATGAGTGGGAAAAGGCGTTGTCTTCCATTTTTATTCAATCCGAAAAATACGGAACGCGTACCTCTACACTGCTATTAGTAGATAAAAACAATACGCTGACCTGGAAAGAACGACGCTTTTCAGACAAAGGCGAAGCACAAGAAACCCGCGCTTTTTCTTTTTCAATTTAGGGTGTTTTTGAAATGAAACTTTCGTTTACGTTTTCTTTCCTCGACTAATTGAAATATTTTCAACCTTTAGGGGTCGTTTTTTCTACCATCGGTGGCATAATGCCAGCCTGCTATTTTTTGCATACCAACGTAACGTGAGGACATATCGTGTTTGAAGTATTACCCCATCTCGCCCCAGATCCAATTCTTGGCCTGTCAGCTGCTTTTCGTGAAGACACCAACCCAAACAAAATCGATTTAGGTGTTGGCGTATATAAAGATGAGCAAGGTAATACCCCTATTCTTTCAAGTGTCGCAAAAGCGCAAAAAGTGCTTTTAGATACCGAAACTAGCAAAACCTACATCACGCCTCAGGGCAACCAAGGTTTTATCGACGGTATGTTGTCTTTGCTATTAGGTAAGACTAGCCCCGTTCTATTAGCAGACCGCGTTGCAGCGGTTCAAGCTCCAGGTGGTTGTGGTGCATTGCGTATTCTTTCAGAACTACTTGCCCGTTGTAACGACAACGCTAAAGTATGGGTAAGCGACCCAACATGGGCGAACCACATTCCACTTATCGGCTCTGCGGGTCTTAAAATCGAAACCTACCCGTACTTCGATAAAGCGTCAGCAAGCATTCGCTTTGACGCTATGATGGAAACCCTTCGCAAAACTGAAAAAGGCGATATCGTTCTTCTACACGGTTGCTGTCACAACCCTACAGGTGCTGATCTTACTAATGCACAATGGGATGAAGTACTAGTAGTAGCGAAAGAGCGAGAATTCCTGCCTTTCATCGATGTGGCTTACCTAGGTTTTGGTGAAGGTTTAGAAGAAGACGCGTACGGCATGCGTTTGTTGGTAGAAAACCTACCAGAGGTTATTGTTGCAGCTTCTTGCTCTAAGAACTTTGGCCTTTATCGCGAACGTGTTGGTTTGGCTGCCATCATTACTGAAGATTCAGCAACCCGTAAAATTGCTCAGGGTCAAATTCAGTCAATCGCACGTGGCATCTACTCTATGCCACCGAGCTACGGCGGCGCGTTGGTAGACATTATCCTAGCTGACGAAGCCCTTAACAACGAGTGGGTATCTGAAGTGAACGAAATGCGCGATCGCATGAAATCACTCCGTGCAATGCTAGTTCAAAACCTTCACGATAATGGCTCGCCTAAAGACTTTAGCTTCGTAAACGACCAAAAAGGTATGTTCTCGTTCTTGTGTATTACTCCAGAGCAAGTGCGCGAAGTGCGTGAAAAGCACAGTGTGTATTTTGTTGATTCTAGCCGCGTGAACATTGCGGGCATCAACCAAGAAAACGTAGAAACACTTGCTAAAGCATTGGTTTCAGTGCTTTAAGTACGAACTATTGATTCTTAAGATTCGAAAGGCAGGGTTCACCCCCTGCCTTTTTTATTGCCTTCAAATTACCCGTCTTCCTATTTCTGCGATGAACGCCCCAACCACGCTGTCAGTAGCGGTTAGTCACACTTTTTAACAAATTCACGCAGTGCGCTATACGCCTTTTAGTAGGGCAAGCCGGATATAATCGTTACACTGTAACAATGTTGACGTACACGTTAACTTGGTATTTATTACGACTGACTTATAACAATGAGATTAACGACAAGAACAAGGATCACCCATGTCTAAAGTAAGTGTATTTTGTCTTTCTGCCGCGCTACTTGGCAGTGCAATGCAAGTAAATGCTAAGGAAGGCATGTTCACGCCAGAACAACTCCCTTCAATTGCCGGCGATTTAAAAGAAACAGGCTTAGCAATCCCTGCTAGTAGTATTAACGACCTAACCGCGTTTCCTATGGGCGCGATTGTTTCATTAGGTGGCTGTTCAGCATCGTTTGTCTCTGACAAAGGCTTGGCCGTTACTAATCACCACTGTGCGCGCGGCTCTGTTCAATATAACAGCACCCCAGAAAACAACTATTTAAAAGATGGTTTCCTAGCAAAAGAAATTGGTGAAGAACTGCCGGCCGCGCCGGGTACACGCATGTTCGTTACGGTCGATTTTTCTGATGTAACCGACAACGTCATTGGCGGTATCAGCGATGACGTTCAAGGACGCGAGCGCTACGACCTCATTGAAGCGAACCGCAAAGCATTAATTGCAGAATGTGAGTCTGAAGCAGGCTTCCGCTGCTCTGTGCCTTCATTTTTCCAAGGCCTTGAGTATAAGCTAATTAAGCAAATGGAAATTCGTGACGTGCGCATTGCTTACGCGCCTGCTGATTCAATTGGTAAATACGGTGGTGATGTAGATAACTGGATGTGGCCTCGTCATACGGGCGACTTCTCTTTCTATCGTGCTTATGTGGGTAAAGACGGTAAACCTGCTGATTACAGTGAAGAGAACGTGCCGTTTAAACCTGACCATTTCTTGAAAGTTTCGGCAGCTGGACTTGAAGACGGCGACTTTGTTATGGCAGCGGGCTACCCTGGCTCTACTAATCGCTATGCGCGTTTATCACAAGTGTCGTACACGTTTGATTGGTTATATCCCACTTACCTTGAACTGGTAGACGCGTGGATTAAAACTATTGAAAGTGCATCTGAAGAAGGCAGCGATGCGCGTATCAAATACGAAGCATTGTTAGCGGGACTTAACAACTTCCACAAGAATACGTTGGGCCAGCTTTCTGGCGCTAAACGCGTTGGACTTGTTCCACGTCGCGCTGAGCGTGAAGAGCAACTAGCTGCATGGCTTGATAAAAACGGTAAGAGTGAAATGAAGCAAGCACTTGCCGATCTTGATGCGGTTAGTGCTGAACAAATGCAAATGAACAAGCAAAACTTCTGGTACAACAACCTAAGTCGTGCACAACTCTTGTCATCAGCCCAAACCCTTTATCGCAATGCCATCGAAAAAGAAAAGCCGGACGCAGAACGTGAATCTGGATTTCAGGAGCGCGATCAAATTCGTCTGAAAGAAGGCGTAGAGCGCATTGAGCGTCGCTTTGATCCGGCCGTTGATCAGGCCGTTTGGCAAAAAATGATTAGTATGTACCTTGAACAGCCTGAAGAAAACCGAGTAGCCGCGTTCGATAAAGCAGTAGGCATTGATAGTGATACTGACGGAAAAACACTTCAGAAGAAGTTAAAGGCGTTTTACGACAAGACTTCATTGACTAACACTGAAGAACGTTTGAAATGGTTAACTGCAAGCCGCGCTGATTTCGAAAATAGCAACGACCCGTTCATTAAACTTGCGGTTGCCCTGTTCGATACCGAGATGGCTATTGAAGATAAGAGCAAAACGCTAAGCGGTAAAGCTGCCGCGCTTCGCCCTAAATACATGAGTGCCATTATTGAGTGGCAAAAATCTTTGGGCAGCCTTGCTTATCCAGATGCAAACAGTACGCTGCGCGTTACTTACGGTAATGTAATGGGCGGCTCGCCAAAAGACGGCCTAATTTACGAGCCGTTTACTCGTCTTGAAGGTATTACCGAAAAAGACACGGGCGAGACACCTTTCGACTCACCTAAAAAGCAGCTTACGCTTATTGAGGACAAGAAATACGGCCCTTACAAGTTAGAAGCTATTAACAGCGTGCCGGTGAACTTCCTTACCGATTTAGATTCAACAGGTGGTAATTCAGGCTCAGCAACGCTTAACGCAAAAGCAGAGCTTATCGGTCTGTTGTTTGACGGTACGTTCGAGAGTGTTAATTCTGACTGGGATTTTGACCCGAAAACAACCCGTACCATCCATGTAGATAGCCGCTACATGTTATGGGTAATGGAATACGTTGACGGTGCAACAAACCTCATCGAAGAGATGATCATCGTTAAATAACCACCAAATAATGGGGTCAGGGTACATTTTCCCCCTAATGCCTTCCGGTAAAAAGGAGATCGTTATGAGGTTACTAATAAGGCTTGTTAGTTTAGCCGTGGCTGCGTACTCGTGTTATAGCGGAGCTGTAACCGGTGAGTGGAAAGCATCTATCGCTATTATTTCGCTATGTGCGTTGATGTTCCTAATTACGTTTATTTCCAAGACTCGCGGCGGTACGCCAGGCTCTCAAAGCGATGGCGCCTCAGCGATATACACACCAAGCAGTAGCTCAAGCTCATCTTGCAGCAGTGATGGCGGTGGTGGAGATTGCTAAAACCCAATGGGGGTCAGAGTACTTTTTTCAGTATTTAAAGTACTCTGACCCTGAGGTATCCCCACAAATAATATAACGATATCAGTGAGATAAAAAAAGA
>NZ_BJKJ01000040.1:0-21217 GCF_006538305.1 Alteromonas sp. KUL17 | reverse complement strand
ACTTGAAGCGTAAGCTAACCCAAGGTCAGCTTAAGTTCGCAAAGGCTAATTACTTAGCAGCTTTACGTGCTTTCGCTTCTTCAATTACTTTGTCAGCTACGTTCTGAGGACATGCTGAGTAGTGGCTGAATTCCATAGAGAACTGACCACGACCAGATGTAATAGTACGTAGGTGACCGATGTAACCAAACATCTCAGATAGAGGTACGTCAGCCTTGATACGAACGCCAGTAGCGCCAGCTTCTTGGTCTTTGATCATACCACGACGACGGTTAAGGTCACCGATTACGTCACCAACGTTGTCTTCTGGGCTGAATACGTCAACTTTCATCACAGGCTCAAGAATTTGAGGACCTGCTTTTGGCATTGACTGACGGAATGCACCTTTAGCTGCAATTTCGAACGCGATTGCTGATGAGTCAACTGCGTGGAAACCACCGTCGAATAGCTCAACTTCAACGTCTAGTACTGGGTAGCCCGCTAGAGGACCTACTTCCATCATACCTGCAAAACCTTTTTCGATTGCAGGGAAGAATTCTTTAGGAACGTTACCGCCCACAACAGTAGATGTGAACTTGAAGCCAGAATTAGTTTCGCCCGGACGGATGCGGTAATCAATCTTACCGAACTGACCAGAACCACCAGACTGCTTCTTGTGCGTGTAGCTGTCTTCAACTGCTTGTGTGATAGTTTCACGGTAAGCAACTTGAGGTTGACCAACTTCTAGCTCAACGCCGTAAGTACGCTTCAAGATGTCTACTTTGATATCTAGGTGAAGCTCACCCATACCTTTAAGGATGGTTTCGCCAGAATCTTCGTCAGTTTCAACTTGGAAAGATGGGTCTTCTGCTACTAGTTTACCGATAGCGATAGACATCTTTTCGTTAGCGCCTTTGTCTTTTGGCTTAACAGCAATCGAGATTACTGGCTCAGGGAAGATCATTGGCTCTAGTGTACATGGGTGCTTAGGATCACATAGTGTGTGACCAGTTTGAACGTTCTTCATACCAACAACAGCTAGGATGTCACCTGCTTGTGCTGAAGTAAGTTCAGTACGTTCATCAGCGTGCATCTCAACCATACGGCCGATACGCTCAGTTTTACCCGTTGCGCTGTTAAGAATAGTGTCGCCTTTGTTTAGCTTACCAGAGTAGATACGGATAAACGTAAGGGCACCGAAACGGTCGTCCATGATTTTGAACGCAAGTGCACGGAACGGCTCGTCAACAGATACTGTTGCAACTTCACCAGTAGGCTCACCCGTTTCTTCGTCAGTTAGATCTTGTGGATCAACTTCTGTTGGAGACGGAAGGAAGTCTACAACCGCGTCAAGAACTAGCTGAATACCTTTGTTCTTAAATGCAGAACCACAATATGTTGGGAAGAACGCTAGGTCACGAGTACCTTTACGGATACAACGCTTGATGTCTTCTAGAGACGGCTCTTCACCATCCATGTAAGCCATCATTAGGTCGTCATCTTGCTCAACAGCAGTTTCGATTAGTTGCTCACGGTACTCGTTAGCCTTATCAACCATATCTGCTGGGATATCTACAACTTCGTAGTTTTCAGGAAGACCTGAATCGTCCCAGATGTACGCTTTCATATCTAGAAGGTTAACAACACCTGTAAACTCGTCTTCGATACCGATTGGAAGCGTCATTACTAGTGGGTTAGCAGCAAGTACTTTCTTAACTTGGCCAACTACACGGTAAAAGTCTGCACCCATACGGTCTAGTTTGTTTACGAAGATTACACGCGCAACTTCTGATTCGTTAGCATAACGCCAGTTAGTTTCTGACTGAGGCTCAACACCGCCAGAACCACAGAATACACCGATACCGCCGTCTAGTACTTTAAGTGAACGATATACTTCAACTGTAAAGTCAACGTGTCCCGGAGTATCGATGATGTTCATGCGATGATCTTTCCAGAAACAGGTTGTTGCCGCTGACTGGATGGTAATACCACGCTCAGCTTCCTGCTCCATGAAGTCAGTTGTTGATTCACCATCGTGAACCTCACCAGTTTTATGGATTTTACCAGTAAGCTTCAAGATACGTTCTGTTGTGGTAGTTTTACCCGCGTCTACGTGGGCGAAAATACCAATGTTTCTGTAATGAGATAAGTCTGACATTAGTTCACTTTCATTGGTTCAGAGTAAAAAAACGGCCGGATTATAAAGGATTTCTATACCAGATTTACACCTTTTTTAGCATAAACCTTAAATTCGTTTGCTAAAATCCGCGCCACCATTAATTCTTTTCTTTAAGTATCAATAACTTATTAATTAATGACACTTTTTTGAAAAATAACAAAATCACACCTCATCTTTTGAAGTGCGAACAATTGTTACTGTAACTTCATCTCTGTCGTGGTAGAGATGCCTCACCTTCACCGCAAATGCATCTTCCAAGGCATTTAATCGGCCTCTTAGCAACGTCATGGCTTCAACTACAGTTTCATAACGTTGTTTCATAGGTAACTTTAAATTGAATATTGCGTGCGTTGCCCAGTGCTTAACTAACCAATCACCCATCAATTTAGCTACCCTATCGGGTTGCTCTATCATATCACATACCAGCAAATCTACACGACCAAATTGTGGTCGATAGGTAAACCCGTCTGCCGCGTGATGTTCAACCAACCCCGTGCTCATTAAACTATCGGCTACAAGTCCATTGTCGATAGCTTCAACATACATTCCGCGCTTCACCAGCTGATATGTCCAACCACCCGGGCATGCACCTAGGTCCACGGCACGTCCACCGCTTCGAAGTACCTTAGCCTGCTGTTTGTCGCTCAGCATATTCACTAAAGCATCTTCAAGTTTAAGCGTCGAGCGGCTCGGCGCATCACTTGGGAACTTTAACCGGCAAATACCCAAGTGATCGCTACTGGCATGACTGGGTAATGTATAGCCAATATGGCAAATCTCAAATGACTCAAAGAAAATATGTAGCTTTGGTTTACCTAAATTTTCCTTTGCGGTGAGCCATCCCGCTTTTCTTAGGGCTTGGCGAAGAGGAACAGTAAACTTTCGGCAGAACTTTGCGAGGGTTTTACCTTCTTCTGTATCTGGGTATTCGACGTCTATGGTGCCAAAAATTTGAAATGGTTTTTCTACCTCTTTTAGGGCTTCAAGCACTTGCCCTACCCTGTCCTCTTTCTCTATATCGTTTAGCGTGGCAAAAACAGCCACCAGTTGACGAGGGAAGATACTGTCGTGAACAGCAAACTGGGTAATGGTTTGCTCAAGCTGCGTGGCATCATATAAATGATAAAGTACAAAGCCACTGTTCTTCTTAGATACTGGGTAGCCATAACACTGGGCTTCACCGTAACGAGAGGTAAGCTCGTTAGCCGTATCGTTTTCATAACCAGGTCGGCAATAACCTAAAATACTGGTGTTAGACATTACCTGCCCCCGGCATGTGGTGAGTTTTGTTCTGCTCTTCTTTTTGTTGCTTATTTAAATCATGACCCTTTATCAGCCCAATTACTAACAACACCCAACCGATAATAAAGAACATGCCACCCAAAGGGGTTATCGGGCCAAACCATTTTATGCTGCTTATTCCTAGCGCGTATAAACTTCCACTAAACAACACAGTTCCGGTAACGAAACAAAACGCTACCCGATTAGCCCACGTCGATGAGATAACGCCTGACAGCGCAGGTAAAAGCAGCAAGGCTAATGCGTGATACATTTGATAACGCACGCCAATTTCAAACGTGTTGAGCTGCTGTGCAGTTAATACGCTTTTTAAACCATGTGCGCCAAACGCACCTAGCACGACAGAAAGGCCCGCTAGCAATGCGCCAATAATAAGATAAGGTTTAGCAACGGTGGCAAACCTAAGTTTTTCAGTTTTCATTAAATTAGTCTTTCGCTCTGATTTCTAATTAACCATTAATTATTTAAATGGGCTTCAATAAAAGAAGCGGTAAGCGTGGCAGCGGTAACAATATGTTCTTCCTGCGTTTTGCCACTTGCTTTGCGAGGCTTAAAACTGTGATCGCCGTCGTCTAAATAGGCGCATTCAATGTCTGTAGATAATACGCTGCGCTTTTTGTAATCCTCTACTTCGCTCTTTGTACCAAAGGTATCTCGTTCACCCTGAATAATAAGCAAAGGCTTAGACGCCGTTTGCAGATGTTCGGTTCGTGTTTTTTCTGGCTTACCAGGAGGGTGAAACGGATAGCCCAGCGCTATCGCGCCTTTTACATTGCTCACCGCTTCGTAAACCATGGTCGCCATACGCCCGCCCATCGACTTTCCACCGATGAACACAGGCAAGTTATGCAAGGCTTTGTTATCTTTGCTGCAGGTTTCAATCACCGCAGTAAAATGTGACATAAGTTTATCGGCTTTATCGGGAGGCCTACGCTTACCGGTAGCTTTTATGGTTTGCATATAGGGAAAGTTAAAAAGAACGGTTGATATACCTCTAGCAACAAGTTCCTTCGCAATGTCTTGCATGAACTCATGTTCCTTACCGGCACCGGCTCCATGGCCTAGTATCAAACACGCTAAGGGCTTATCGGCTTCATGCAATTCAGTGTCAAAACTAGGCTGTTCAGCAATGGTATTCAACTTAGTCATATTACAACAAGTCCTCTTGTTCAGCTTCGACCAGCGCTAAAATCCAGTCCCTAAATGCCGCAATCTTACCCAGTTCAGCCTGTGATTCCTCACACACGAGATAAAACGCATCGCGACTCTCCACTCGTTCTTCAAACGGCATAACTAGCCTTCCCGCTTCAATTTCCGGCCTTGCAAGTACCGTGTTACCCAACGCAATGCCTTGACCGAGTGCAGCGGCTTGCAAAACTAGCATGGAGTGACTGAAAACCGGTCCTTGGTTAACGTTTACGCCAACCACACCTACATGCTTCAACCAATTTTTCCATGCAGTACGGCTTAAGTCGTGAAGCAACACGTGGTGCCGTAAGTCAGACAGGCTGGATAAAGGTTTGGGGCCTTGAAAAAGCATTGGAGAGCAAAGCGGAGTTAGAAACTCTCGATGTAGCTGGTCGGCTTGAAGACCAGCCCAACGACCTTTACCGTAATATATTGCAACGTCTACATCGTCTTCTAAGAAGCCTTCATCGAAATCAACTGCCTTGATGCGTACGTCGATGTCTGGATGCGCCAAACTAAACTTATGAATACGGGGTACCAGCCATTGGCTCGCAAAGCTGGGCGGCATCGCTACCGTGATAGCACCTTTACTGCCCTTCGCAAGTAGCCTTTCTGTCGCATCTTGTAAGTTTTTGAAGATATCTTTTAGCTCAAGAAAATAAGCTTGACCTTCTTCGGTTAGAAGCAGGGTTCTATTTCTTCGAAGAAATAGCTTCATCGATAAGAAATCTTCAAGCGCTTTTATCTGGTGGCTAACGGCAGCTTGCGTAACAAACAGCTCATCGGCAGCCTTAGTAAAGCTCAAATGGCGAGCAGCCGCTTCAAACGATTTCAAGGCGTTGAGAGGGGGTAAACGTCGATGCATATATCGTTTTTAATCCAGTGTGACCGAAGCATGACAAATTCATTAGTTTTTCTAATGACAACCCATACTTTTACTCGTTTTATTTTCACTACCACTGACTATAATTTACCCGAAATTAAAAAAGAATATTTAATTTCAGCATTTTATGATGAACATTTGTTAAACATTTTAACATTCATCAACAATTATTTAATTATTTTTATTAGGTGTGAAAATGAAAAAATTACTTTTAGCTAGTGTTTCTGTAATGGCTTTTGTAAGCGCTGCTGCAAATGCTAACGCACAACCAGAAAAGATCAATCTACAATCGTTAATCAACACAGCAATGACCAGCGTAAAAATGGCCGAAGTACTGCCAGAAAACGATGCGCACATTGTTGTGAAAAAGCAGTCTAAAGCGATTTTAGCTGAAGAGACGCAAGTTCAGCTTCACAAGAACTTATTAGCAATGACAAAAGGTGAAGAGCGCGTAAACGTTTCTGAAACGGAATAAGCAACTCACACACCTGATACGCATGCCGGTGCTTGCACCGGCATACGCCATCAAATACTAGCTTAGGTATTACTTGTATCTAACGCGTCAAAACCTTTCACCAATTCATCTAGTGCTTTCATCTGCTGCAAGTAAGGCTCTAATTTTGCCAACGGCAGTGCGCAAGGCCCATCACATAGTGCTTCATCAGGGTTAGGATGCGCTTCTATAAATAGCCCTGCCAAACCTAATGCCATACCACTTCTGGCCAACTGTGCAGCTTGCGCTCTACGACCATCTGCAGACGTCGCACGGCCACCCGGCATTTGAAGTGCGTGAGTCGCATCAAATATTACTGGGGCATATTCTTTCATTGCGTCCATGCCAAGCATATCCACAACTAAATTGTTATATCCAAAGCAGCTACCACGCTCACAAAGAATAACCTTATCGTTCCCCGCTTCGCCTAGTTTTCCTATGATGTGACGCATTTCATGCGGTGCTAAGAATTGAGGCTTTTTCACATTGATAACGCTACCGGTTTTTGCCATTGCAACCACAAGGTCGGTTTGGCGCGCCAAGAAAGCAGGCAGTTGAATAACATCCACCACTTCAGCTACGGGAGCTGCTTGGTGCGGTTCGTGCACATCAGTGATAAGCGGAACGTTAAAGGTCGACTTAATTTCTTCAAAAATACGCAACCCTTCTTCCATGCCAGGCCCACGGTAAGAAGTCACAGATGAACGGTTCGCTTTATCAAACGAGGCTTTAAAAACGTACGGAATATTGAGCTTTTGCGTTACTTCAACATAGTGTTCTGCAATACGCATAGCGAGATCGCGAGACTCAAGTACGTTCATTCCACCGAACAGAACAAACGGCAAGTGGTTGGCAACGTCAACGTTACCTACATTAATAATCTGTTGAGATTCAGACATTATCTATTTCCAATTAAATCTTAAAAAAGAGGTTGTTTGGTTACAGCAACCATAGCCGTTGCCATAAGCACAACAAGCGCTGCTACGAAAAAGCTCCATTTGCCTAACGCTGTTTTGGCTTTTTTCAATGCAAACAATCCAAACACTATGTACAGCACCACGCCCACAACTTTAAATGTGAGCCATGCATTAACTAAAGGATATTGAGACAAAATAATGCATAGCCAAATTGCGCTGGCTAATAGCACGCTATCAATGATATGAGGGAAAATTTTAACCCATTTTTTGCTAAGTGCTGTAGCGTCGAATTGACTCCATATAAAGCGAAAGACAAAAAATAATATGCTCAAGCCAACGGCGGTCATGTGAAGGTGTTTAGCCATCATGTACATAATGTGTTCCTGTTCTTATTAGATAGTAAGGCTGCTTCTGGTTACTTTAACACAGGTGTTAATTGAGCCGATTTAGTTTTACAGCAATGCAAAACTCAACAGACTCAGAATACGAGTAGCAGACTCAAAAAAACAGGTGCATGTAGCACCTGCCTTGGTTTTAATTATGGCGCCTGTTTAGAGGCTGTTATTGTAACGTATTACAGTACGTAAATAACGGAGAAATAAATCATTATGCGTCAGGGAATTGAGCTTGAATTGCCATAAAGGCCGGAAGGTCATTTAGCATACACTGAACTAAATCAGGGTCGAAGTGCTTGCCACTTTCCTCTTTCAATACGGCTTCAACCTTATCAATTGTCCACGCTGGCTTATACGGCCTTGCGTTTAACAGTGCATCAAACACATCAACTAACGTGGCAATACGGCTTTTTATATCAATTTCTTCGCCTTTAAGCCCGTCTGGATATCCCTTTCCATCCCAGCGTTCGTGATGTTGCTTTGCTAACATTGCTGCAAGTTGGATAGTGGGCCGGCTTGAATCTCGCAAGATCTGGTAACCAAATTCAGCATGCTGACGTATTTTAAATACTTCCTCTTCGGTTAACGGCGTCGTTTTGTGCAAAATAGATTTAGGCACTATAGACGTCCCAATATCATGGAGTGGCACGGCAAGGCGTAATGCGTGGATGTCTTGCTCGTTCAGCCCAACCTTTTCTGCTAACAGTTGCGCCATTTCAACCATTCTTGTGAGATTATTTGATGCATTTGACTCATGCTCTAACGCTCGACCTAAACGCTCAATTATTTCTTTCTGCGTCGCTTCAACATCTACGGTTTTAAGTACGTTGTCAAAAGCAAGCTGAACACTGTCTGAAAAGCGTTTTACCAGATGACGATCACTTTCCCCTATTCGTCTCGGTAATCCTGACAAGTACAAGAGTGCGCCATTGTGGCTTTTACTGTTGCAATAAGCCACAACGTGATCTTCTGCATAAACAATTTGCTTATCGCGCATAGCTCTTGCGCACAGGGCATATTCTTGTGCGCTAATCGCGTCTTTTAAAGGCACCCCTTCCTTACTGGCGTACTCACCGTTGCCAGCAAAAACATATAGTTCGTCGTCACCCAGTTTGTTGTTGCTGGTATTAATAGTACGCGATGTAGTTGCCACCGCTGTAGTAATGTAGGCTGCATCCTTTGAACAGCCCAGAATAGACGCCAGCTGTTGAATGATGCCCTGCATGAACTTTTCGAGGGAACGGGAGGAAAATAAATCCACAGACGCATCTATAATTTTTTCAAGGCCGCGTCTATTTTCTTCGATAACGATAATATCTCGATATGAGCGGAGCGCTGCAATGATAACAGTAAAAAGTTTTTGCGCGGTCAGTTCGGTTTTCGACTTGTAGTCGTTGATGTCGTAATTAATGATGACATCTTTTTCAGGGGCTTGGCCAGGTTGTCCAGTACGCAAAATAATACGCGTGAAATGATTGTCTAATTCGTTACGAACATACTCCGCCACTTTAAGACCGGCGTCATCAGTCTCCATAACAACATCAAGTAACACAACGGCGATATCATCATGGGTTTTGAAAATGGCCTTCGCTTCCTCTCCGCTATAGGCACTAACAAACTCAAGGGTTTTGCCATTTAAACTAAAGTCATTTAGCGCCAGCTTGGTAACGGCGTGTACTTCGGGTTCATCATCAACAATGAGTACTTTCCAGCTACCCAGATCATCTACTTCATTTTCATCGTCATCTTCTGCGAAAAGAAAGTCATCATTCATCTGGTACGTCCTGTAGTGTAAGAGATTGTTTAACTTAGTGCTTTTTGAGGTCTTACAACCGCTTAATAGATACTAATGTAAAACAAAATATTAGCAAGTTTGCAATTAAATTTTGATAACTACAGAAAAGATAATTTCTTTGGAGGTTAAAACCTACTGCCACTGTCCTAGCGTTACACGGTCATTGTTGCCGTAATCTTTAACAGTTTTGACGTCTACAAATCCCGCATCTACGAGCAAAGCGTTAACCGCAACCCCTTGGTCAAAGCCGTGTTCGAATGCAAGTAAGGCACCTTTATTGAGATATTGCGGCGCGCTATTGATGATGTGTTTTATGTCGTCTAGGCCGTCAGTGCCCGAGGTTAATGCTGTTTTAGGTTCAAAACGCACGTCGCCCTCATTAAGGTATGGACTGGATTCTTCTATGTAAGGTGGGTTTGAAACAATAATGTCGAAGGTTTGACCTGCCAGCGCACTAAACCAGTCACTTTGCACAAAATGCGCATTGGCTATGCTATTAGCTTGAGCATTGCGGGTAGCAAGCTTCACCGCCCCCTCTTGGTAGTCTACGCCAGTAACGGATGCTTCTGGCAGTTCGCTCGCTAATGCCAACGCAATAGCGCCCGTACCGGTTCCCAAATCACAGATTGATAAGGGTGCAGAGGATTGTTGATTTGCCCAATTAAGCACGTGCTCAACCAATACTTCAGTATCCGGTCGTGGAATTAAGGTATCTGGCGAGGTAAACAGTGACAGGGTCCAGAAATCACGCTTGCCGATAATATACGCCACGGGCTCACCCCGTTTACGCTTGGCCACATCCGCTTCAAATTGCGCTTTCTGGGCGGCGTCCAAGGTTTTATCAGGCCATGTGAATAGATAAGTTTGTGACTTACCTAGAATGTTCGCCAACATGACTTTTGCCTCAACAGAGGGTGACTCCCCACCCTCTAGTTGTTCAGCAGCCCATGCTAAGGCGTTGTCTATGCGCATTGTTTTTCTATAAACAGTTTGTGTAACAAGACAGCGTTATTCGTCAGACAGAGAGGCCAGCAGATCGGCCTGATGTTCTTGCAAAATTGGGTCGATAAGCTGCTTAAGGTCACCTTCCACCACTTCGTCTAAACGATAAATAGTCAGGTTGATACGGTGGTCGGTTACACGTCCCTGCGGGAAGTTATAAGTACGAATTCGCTCGGAGCGGTCGCCGCTACCGACTAGGCTCTTACGAGTAGAAGCCTCTTCTGCTGCTCGCTTCTCTTCTTCAATCTGATTTAAGCGCGCTTGAAGTACCGACATCGCTTTCGCACGGTTTTTGTGCTGTGAACGCTCGTCCTGACATTCCACTACCAAGCCTGTTGGCAAGTGGGTAATACGAATCGCCGAGTCGGTTTTGTTAACGTGCTGACCACCCGCACCTGATGCACGGAAGGTATCGATGCGAAGCTCTGCAGGGTTAATTTCAATTGCCTGCGACTCTGGAATTTCAGGTAATACCGCCACAGTACATGCCGAGGTATGGATACGGCCTTGTGATTCGGTTTCTGGTACACGCTGTACGCGGTGACCGCCCGACTCGAATTTCAATACGCCGTACACGCCATCGCCGCTAACATTCGCAATGACTTCTTTATAACCGCCATGCTCGCCTTCATTGGCGTTAACCAACTCTACACGCCAGCCACGACTTTCGGCATAACGGCTGTACATGCGGAACAAGTCACCTGCGAATATTGCCGCTTCGTCACCACCCGCACCAGCGCGAATTTCCAAGAAACAGTTGTTATCATCGTTAGGGTCTTTTGGCAGGAGTAGCACCTGAAGTTCAGTTTCAAGGCGTTCAATTTCCGCCTTGGCATCTTTCATCTCTTCCTGTGCCATCTCGCGCATTTCGGCGTCGTCTTCATTCAGCATTTCCTGCGCTGAAGCCAAGTTTTCTTGTGCTTGCTGATAAGCATTAAAGCCTGCCACTACATCTTCTAGCTGACTGAACTCTTTTGACAAGTTGCGAAACTTATCCTGATCGCCGATAACTCCAGGGTCGCCTAACAACGCCTGAACTTCTTCGAAACGCTCGACTAAGTGTTCGAGTTTCCTAACTACCGACTCTTTCATATGCTTCTTATTACCTTATTTATTATCGTCTGACGAAAAGTCAGATAAATCTAATGCCTGTCCCATCCATCGGCTCAATGCCGGGTCATCGTGCATGGCAGCCTCGCGTAACGCTAAGGTTGTTGGGTGCAATAGCGTATTGGTTAATTTATACGCCATTTCTTCTAATACCGTTTCGGCATTTTTACCTTCCGCTAATTGCGCTTTGGCTTTTTCCACAATATCGTCACGCTGTGCCATGCCTTTTTGGCGATACTGTCTTACTAAATCTATCGATTGCTGCGACTGCTTCCACGTCATATAGTCGCCAGCTTGTTTGTCGATGAGCTTTTCGGCTTCTTTTGCTGCTTGCTCGCGGTTTTCTAAATTCTTCTGAACAATATGCTGCAGGTCATCAACAGTATAAAGATAGGCATCGCCCAGCTCGTTAACCTCTGACTCAATATCTCGTGGTACCGCCAAGTCCACCAAAAACATCGGCATATTTTTGCGCTGTTTAAGGGCTTTCTCCACCATCCCCTTGCCAATTAAGGGCAGTTGGCTAGCGGTAGAGCTTATCACGATATCAAAGTCTTTTAAGTGCTCTGGCACTTGCGATAAGGTAAACACACTCGCATCTAGTGTTTCGGCTAAGGCTTCTGCTCGCGCTACGGTTCTGTTCGCCACTGCCAAACAGCTCACGCCCTGCTCTTTCAAATGCTGAGCCACAAGTTCAATGGTTTCGCCAGCTCCCACTAATAACACTGAACGTTTTGGTAGTTCAGCGAATATATGCTTGGCCAACTGAACGGCTGCATATGCCACGCTTACCGCGTTTGCACCTATATCTGTTTCACTGCGAACTCGCTTCGCCACCGAAAACGTATGTTGAAACAGCTTATCAAATTCGCTGCTCACCATACCTGAGTGTTTTGCATCACCAAACGCCTGCTTCACCTGACCTAAGATTTGAGGTTCTCCCAAAATCAGTGAATCAAGTCCGCTGGCTACACGCATAATGTGCTTTACCGCTTCATCCTGCGCGAGCACATAGCTGTTATTGGCAATCTCTTCTACATCCAAGTGATGGAAGTCACTTAACCATTGTAGAAGCTTTTGGCCGGTGTCGTCTTGAGTATTAACGTATAGCTCAGTGCGGTTACAGGTCGATACAATGACAGACTCATCTACGCCTTCCAGCTTTTTTAAACTCGCAAGCGCTTCCACCAGAGAATCTGGTGTAAAGGCCACTTTTTCGCGAAGTGCTACTGGTGCTGTTTTGTGGTTAATACCGAGGGCGAGTAAAGTCATTAAAATCTGTGCTGGCAACGTCGGAGCGGCATTGTACGAAAAACCCAAAATGATTGAAAGTGTTGGTGAAACTGTGTTCCCATAATGTCACAATTAAATGTGTTTTATTTTTATACAGGTAACGCGCCTTAATGATTCGCTTTATTTCCCTACTGTTGTTTCTCTGCTTCGTACTGAGCGCATGCACAACCGCTCCCAAAGGCCCAGAAAACGCGGTAAACCTCACGGCCCAACTTGAAAAAGTTGCTGAAGTACATCAGTGGCAAATGCGCGGAAAAATTGCATTTCGCCAAGGAAAGGAAGCGGCCAGCCTTAATTTAGTCTGGAAAAACGATTCCGGTGATTTTGATTTTCGATTAACCAATTTTCTAGGGGTAAGTCTGGTTAATCTTAACGTTACCCAGCAGCAGTCGGTATTAGAGGCTGACGGTGAAACGTATGTAGATGCTTTACCAGAACCACTTATTTACCAGATTACGGGAATGGTCATTCCGGTGGAATCACTGTTGTCTTGGGTAAAAGGACTACCGCTGGACGGTGATAAATTCACCCTAACTGAAAAAGGATTGGTTAATACCCTTGAAAGCTATTGCCGAGGTTGCCGCAATTGGCAAGTTGCTTATGGTAATTACGGTAGTGTTGAACTAGACGATGGCACATCTGTATGGTTGCCTCACAGCATAACGCTTACCCAGAATGAAACGCCGGACATGCCTAATACTCAGCTTAAAATTAAAATTTATCAGTGGACTCTGTAGTGAACTCATCTGTTTCAGAACATAAAGATTGGTGGCCTTCCCCCGCTAAACTGAATCTTTTCTTGCATATACTTGGCCGCTACGACAACGGCTATCACCAGCTTCAAAGTCTGTTTCAAATGCTGGATTACGGCGATGCACTCGCCTTTGACATAAGTACAGACGACACAACCATACGCATGGAAACTCCACTGGATGGGGTTCCAGACGATGACAATTTAATTGTAAAAGCAGCGCGACTGCTGGCAACAAAAACAAAATGTAATAAAGGTGCCGTTATTTCGTTAGACAAGCGCCTTCCTATGGGGGGCGGCATTGGCGGGGGATCATCGAATGCAGCAACCACGTTAGTGGCGCTTAATCACCTATGGAACACAGAGCTAAGTGAAGATGAACTGGCTGAGCTCGGGCTAGCTTTAGGCGCTGACGTACCTATTTTTGTGCGAGGTCTAACAGCGTTTGCAGGAGGCGTTGGAGAAGACATAACCCCAGCTCCCCAAAAAGAACAGTATTTTCTTGTAGCGAACCCAAATGTTCATGTTAGCACAGCCGAAGTGTTCACCTCGCCGGATTTGCCCAGAAATACACCTGCGATACGTTGGGAAGACTATAAATTTGAAAAAACTTGGAATGATTGTCAGCAATTAGTCGCGAATCGCTATCCTGAAGTTGCAAAATTATTACAGTGGTTGGTACACTACGCACCGTCGCGAATGACGGGCACAGGTGCATGCGTGTTTGCCACTTTTTCTGACTACACTTTAGCCGAACAAGTTAGGGCTCAAATGCCTGAAGCTTGGCAGAGTTTTGTCGCAAAAGGTGTGAATCGCTCACCACTATTAGACAAATTAGAACAACAAAGATAGCGTGTACGCCACATCGGACAAGAACTTAAAAATTGGGGTATAGCCAAGTTGGTAAGGCAGCGGGTTTTGATCCCGCCATTCGTAGGTTCGAGTCCTGCTACCCCAGCCAAACCTCTTTTATCAACGCACTGAGGAACCACTTGTGCCAGATATGAAGCTCTTTGCAGGTAATGCCGTACCAGAACTTGCCCAGAAAGTTGCCGATCGCCTCTACACCAAACTTGGAAATGCCAAAGTTGGCCGTTTCAGTGACGGTGAAATCAGCGTAGAAATTCATGAAAACGTCCGTGGCTCGGACGTTTTTATTATCCAGTCTACGTGTGCGCCTACTAACGATAACCTTATGGAACTTATTGTGATGATCGACGCACTACGTCGCGCATCAGCTGGTCGTATTACAGCAGTAATTCCTTACTTTGGTTATGCACGCCAAGACCGTCGTGTTCGTTCAGCTAGGGTGCCAATTACTGCGAAAGTAGTGGCTGACTTCCTGTCTAACGTTGGTGTTGACCGCGTACTTACTATCGACCTACACGCCGAACAGATTCAAGGTTTCTTTGATGTTCCGGTGGATAACGCATTCGGTACTCCTATCCTTCTTGCTGACATGGTAAGACGTGATTTTGCCGACCCTGTAGTCGTTTCTCCTGACATTGGCGGTGTTGTACGTGCACGTGCTACTGCGAAACTACTTAACGACACCGACCTTGCCATTATCGATAAGCGTCGCCCTAAAGCGAACGTGGCTCAGGTAATGAACATTATTGGTGACGTAAAAGACAGAGACTGCATCATTGTCGATGACATGATTGATACAGGCGGTACGCTTGCAAAAGCAGCCGAAGCACTTAAAGCACATGGCGCGCGCCGTGTTTATGCTTACGCGACTCACGCTATCTTTTCAGGCAACGCTGCAAACAATCTTAAAGAGTCTGTTATTGACGAAATTATCGTTACCGACTCTATCCCATTAAGTGCAGAGATGAAGCAAATTGGAAAAGTAAAACAGCTTACTTTATCTGAGATGCTTGCAGAAACTATTCGTCGTATCAGCAACGAAGAGTCTATTTCAGCAATGTTTGAATACTAAAATTTAAATATTGTTACTCCTACCAAAGAGCTGGCCCATGTAAGTGGCGCCGGCTCTTTTTTTACCTTTCTTTTTTCTTTGAAAGCGAACATCACCTTAAAAATAAGAACAGTACATCAAGCCAAACACATTCCGTTTACGCCTTAAATATACTTTATTGCCGTTTTCCGACTCGTTAATGTGACTTTCTTTTCATCAATTTTAGGTTTAACGTTAAGAATTGTTGTGCGTTAAAACTAATATTAAGGACATAAAATGAAAACAAAAACACTATGCCTTGTTGCAGTAATTGCTGCCCTTTTAAATACAGCGGGCTGCTCTGGAGATGACGACTCAGTGAAACAAGCAGATCTTGAGAAACAAGGAACTGAAATGAAAGACAAATCTTCCACAGTTCAAGCTAACGATAAGGCGTCTATGCCCAAGGAACTGGTAGCCGAACCAGTTACTCAGGCTGAAGCCGTAGAAGATAATGCAAAAGGTGAAGTCACCATGAAGGGCAGTATTATTTATAAAGATCTCGAAGGCGGTTTTTATGCTTTTATTGCTGAAAACGGCGATCGCTATACGCTACATGGTTTAGATGAAACTTATCAAAAGAACGGCCTTGTTGTGGAAGTTAAAGGTACGCCTAAACCTGATATGATGACCTTTACGCAATTCGGTACGGTACTTCAAGTATCAAGCGTTAAAGTACTCGATACCAGTAAAGTCATTGATAACCTGCAAACACAATGATCGCGAATATAGCTTTGCGTGTAGCAAATTACTCATAAAGGTAATTAAGCTAGCGATTTAGCAATTATAGAATTTTTGCGTACGCGTGAATGTTGCACTGCAACACTTAAAAGGACGGTTATTGATGATAAATGCATATGCCGCTAAAGAAGCGGGTGGAAAACTGGAAAAGTTTCAATACGACCCCGGTAAGCTTGGCTCACATGACGTTGAAATAGACGTTGAAAGCTGTGGTATCTGCCACAGCGACCTAAGCATGCTCGATAATGAATGGGGCATGACAGAATATCCCTTTGTGCCTGGTCACGAGGTTGTCGGCACAATTAGCCAAATAGGTGAACATGTAACGTCACTTAAGGTGGGACAGCGTGTCGGTTTAGGCTGGCATTCAGGCTACTGTAATAGTTGTAGAACCTGCGAAGAAGGCGATCATAACCTGTGTGCCGATGCTACGATGACCATAGGTGGTCGTCACGGTGGATTTGCAGATAAAGTGCGCGCCCAAGCACGTGCCGTTATTCCCCTTCCCGATGCTATCGATAGCACAAAGGCAGGCCCTCTTTTTTGCGGAGGTATTACCGTCTTCAACCCATTAGTCCAGTTTGGTGTTAGCCCAGCGAGTGAAGTGGGTGTAGTTGGTATTGGCGGCCTGGGTCATCTTGCCCTGCAATTTTTAAATGCGTGGGGATGTAAGGTAGTTGCGTTCACTTCAAGCGAATCTAAAAAGAAGGAAGCGCTAGAGCTAGGTGCATCAGATACAATTAATAGCCGTGATGAATACGAAATTAAAAAAGCGCGCGGTCGGTTTGACTTAATTATTTCAACCGTAAATGTAAAGCTTGACTGGAACTTGTACCTATCTACATTGGCACCGAAAGGCCGCCTTCACTTTGTAGGCGCCACCCTTGAACCTCTAGATATTGGTGCGTTTAACTTAATTGGTGGTCAGAAAAGTGTGTCAGGTTCGCCAGTGGGAAGCCCAGCGACCATTAAAACCATGTTAGATTTCGCTGCACACCACAATATTGAACCTGTGACCGAAACGTTCAAGTTTGAAGACGTGAATGACGCAATTGCGCGACTAAGAGACGGTAAAGCCCATTACAGAGTGGTGCTGACGAAGTAAACGCTTGTGTAAAAAGTTGCTATGTTCCTAAGGCCTGTTGATCTTATTGAGCCTTTGGAAAGAGACAATTAGCGGTCAAGTTAGTCTTAACAAAATGCTTTTTTCTATAAATATGATAGAAGCGCGCCAAGGTGCGCTTCTTTTATTGTGAGTAACGCAAATACTTACATTTGCTTAGCTGGATATTTTATCTGCCTTTGTAATTGTATGTTTTGGTAGGTGGTGTTAGAATTCGCCGCCCTTGAATTTTGGGCTGGTGTTTTATTGCGCATAGAAAATTACTTTTTAACGTAATTCACATCATTTTACCGTGGGTTTTGGTCGCAAAAATCCACATTATTAGACTTATATTTTTGGAGACAGACAATGTCTGAAGCAAATTTCAAACTAGACGCTTCTGTTCGTACAGACCTAGGGAAAGGTGCGAGCCGCCGCCTACGTCGCGAAGATAAGCTTCCTGGTATCATCTACGGTGGTGAAGAAGCACCAGTTTCTATCACACTAGATCATAACAAAGTAAACAACTCTGCTGACTTTGAAGCGTTTTATTCTCACGTTCTTGAGATTAACCTTGACGGTAAAGTTGTTGAAGTTCTAGTTAAAGATATGCAACGTCACCCGTTCAAGCCAAAGATCACACACATTGACTTCCAACGTGTAATCGCTGGTCAAGACGTTCACACTAACGTACCACTTCACTTCGTAAATGAAGAGAAATCTGCTGCTGTTAAAGCTGGCGGTATTGCTGAGCACCACGTAACTGAAATCGAAGTTACTTGTCTACCTAAGAACCTTCCTGAGTTCATCGAAGTAGACATGGCTGGTGTTGAAATGGGTCAAACGCTACACCTTTCTGACCTAACTCTTCCAGCTGGCGTTTCTTCAGTAGAACTTGCGAAGAACGACGAAGCTCACGACCTAGCGGTTGTAACTGTTAAGCCTGCTCCTAAAGCGGCTGACGCAGAAGAAGACGGCGAAGAAGCAGCTTCTGAGGAATAATCCTCTTGGCTGATATCCGCCTTATCGTGGGTCTGGGTAATCCAGGCCCCGAATATGAAAATACCCGACACAATGCCGGTGAATGGTTTCTCAACCAACTAGCCGACACCTACAACGCCCCGCTAAAACCAGAAACCAAATTCTTCGGTAAAACTGCTCGCATTACCATTGCAGGCAAAGATATCCGTTTGCTCTACCCCACTACCTTTATGAATAAAAGTGGACAAGCCGTAGCAGCACTGGCTAACTTTTACCGCATAGAACCAGAACAAATATTAGTAGCGTTTGACGAGTTAGATTTACCCCCAGGTGTTGCAAAATACAAAGTGGGCGGAAGCTCTAGTCAAAATGGCGTGCGTGACATTGTGGCTAAAATGGGTAACAACAAGAATTTTTTGCGTTTGCGCATAGGTATTGGTCATCCAGGTCATAAAAGCCGCGTTACCGGCCATGTTCTTGGAAAACCACCAGCAGAAGAAAAAGCAGCCATTGAAAGTGCCATCGATGAAGCGGTACGCTGTACAGAAATTTTGCTGAAAGAAGACCTTAAGCAAGCACAAAACAGGTTACACTCGCACAAAGGGTAAACCTAGCCAGTTATCACTTTTCCAAACTAAGGATCCATACCATGGGTTTTAAATGCGGTATTGTTGGCCTACCAAACGTAGGTAAATCAACACTTTTCAATGCATTAACTAAAGCAGGTATTGAAGCGGCAAACTTCCCGTTTTGTACTATCGAGCCAAACACAGGTGTTGTTCCTGTGCCAGATCTTCGTTTGGACAAGTTGGCTGAAATCGTAAAACCTCAGCGCGTTATTCCTACTACCATGGAATTCGTAGATATTGCTGGCTTGGTTGAAGGTGCTTCTAAAGGTGAAGGTTTAGGAAACAAATTCCTTGCTAACATCCGTGAGACTGACGCTATTGGTCACGTAGTACGCTGTTTTGATGATGAGAACATTGTTCACGTTGCAGGTCGCGTTAGCCCTAAAGACGATATCGATGTTATCAACACCGAACTTGCACTTGCCGACTTAGAAACAACAGAAAAAGCACTTCACCGTGTTGCTAAGCGCGCAAAAGGTGGCGATGCTGATGCCAAGTACGAAATGAAAGTGCTTGAGAAGATTAAGCCGCACCTAGACGAAGGCTTGTTACTACGTTCACTTGAGCTGACTAAAGAAGAGCTTGCGGCAATCAGCTACATGAACATGCTTACCCTTAAGCCAACCATGTACATTGCAAACGTGAATGAAGACGGTTTTGAAAACAACCCGTATCTTGATCAGGTTAAAGAAATTGCAGCAGGCGAAAATGCCACTGTAGTTGCAGTGTGTGCGGCAATCGAGTCTGATATTGCTGAGCTTGAAGACGACGAACGCGAAGAGTTTATGCAAGACATGGGTCTAGAAGAGCCAGGTCTTAACCGCGTAATTCGTGCGGGTTACAGTCTTCTTACACTACAAACCTATTTTACTGCAGGCGTAAAAGAAGTACGTGCGTGGACCTTCCCTGAAGGCTCAACTGCACCACAAGCGGCAGGTAAAATTCACACCGACTTCGAAAAAGGATTTATTCGCGCTGAAATCGTAGGCTACGAGCACTTCGTTGAGTTCAATGGCGAGCAAGGTGCGAAAGACGCAGGCAAATGGCGTTTAGAAGGTAAAGACTATATTGTTAAAGACGGTGACGTTATTCACTTCCGCTTTAACGTGTAATTTCTATTGTAGAAATTAGCACTGTTTACTAAAGCCACCGTAAGGTGGCTTTTTTGTTTCTAGCGAATAATTGTGAAGCGCACATAGGCCTGATATAACTAGTAAAAAACTAACGGCTTTTGTAATGACTATTAATCAGCCTTGCGCTTCGCACCCTTTAACTTGCAGCAAATCACAGCACGCCAAACGGTTTTCTGTATTAAGAACCTCAATTAAAGCGTTGTGCTTGTTAAGCCTGGCTAATTTTTCTTTTGCCAGTGACCCCCAAACTAACCCTGTGAATTCACAAATCAATAGCGACGCTGTTGAAAAGACACCAGCAATAGCGAGTAACACCGCCAGTTGGTATCAAGTACGTCACAGTAATACTGTGACGTTTAAAACAGCGTATGGTGATGTGGTTATTGCGCTTCACCCTGCCCTTGCGCCGAAACATGTGGCCAGGTTTAAAAAGTTTAATAGACGCAGGCTTTTTATAACGAACAAGCATTTTATCGTGTAGTAGACGGGTTTGTGGCACAAGCAGGGGGGAGTAACGATACTCACGATGCCTCAAAATTTCCGCCGACACTGCTTAAGCCAATCAACGCTGAATTTACCCAACCGCTCAATAGCAATGTGAACGTAGTTGAGAGCAAAGATATGTTTGCGCCTAACACCGGCTTTTTAGATGGCTTTCCAGTAGGCATTGATCAAAGCCGTAAAGAAATGTGGGGACTTCACTGCCCAGGTGTTGTGGCTTTTGCTCGCAATAGCGAGAAAGATACGGCCAGTACGGAGTTTTATATTGTGATTGGGCAAGCACCTCGACACTTAGACAGAAATATGTCGGTAGTTGGTCGCGTACTGCAAGGTATGGATGTGCTTCAAAAGTTGCCGCGAGGGAATTTGGACAGAGGTGGCGTTCTAGATGATATAACGCAAGAAAGCAAAATTAAGCAGGCTTTTGTGCATGCAAACAACGCTACACCTTATTTTCTGCAAACACCGCATCATGAAGAATATAAAAAACGGGCAAACACAGGAAGAAACTTAGATAACCCGTTTTTTCATGACAATACGTATGGCCCGCGCCCTATTGACGTATGTTATTACCAAACAAAAACCAGTAACAAAGCGTGGTAAATAGCTAGCTTATTTCGTGCAAGTTGTTCAATTTCACGGCTTTTTGCGCGTATTTCGCCCTAATGCGCACACTTAATGAGCATTTAAAAAAAGTTAGTAAAAAAGGGGTTGACGGTTGCCAGTCATATACGCATAATACGCGCCACTTCCTGAGAGGGAAGAGAATAGCAAGGCTACGTAGCTCAGTTGGTTAGAGCACATCACTCATAATGATGGGGTCGCAAGTTCGAATCTCGCCGTAGCCACCAATTCTCACTTATCTCTTTTAGGAAAGTCTAGCTGC
>NZ_BJKJ01000039.1:0-27692 GCF_006538305.1 Alteromonas sp. KUL17 | reverse complement strand
ACTCAAATGGTACAGTTCCATAGTTGACGCAGCCTGGGCCGGAGGCATATGAAATTAAATTCGTGGGGATCCCTCAGGGTCAGAGTACTTTTTCTGCCCCTTCATCCGTGTGCTAATCAGCGTTAACCATCATTTGTGATAGTTTCAATAAGCTCAGCAAGCACCGTCTCTGATTTACTGGTTTCAACTTGGCAGGTACCCGCGTTCATGTGACCACCGCCGCCATACTTCAAGCACAATTCTCCCACATTGGTGTTAGAGCTACGATTAGTAATGGATTTACCAATAGCAAATACCACGTTTTGCTTTTTCAGCCCCCACATTTTGTGAATAGAAATATTACAGTCTGGGTACATGGCGTAAATAACGAAACGGTTTGTGGCGTAAATGGTTTCTTGATCTGTTAAGTCGAGCACAACTAGGTTGTCGTATACGGTGGAGCACTTAGCAATTTGTGCCTTAGCCATTTCATTGTGCTCGTGATACAAACTTACACGCTCAGCCACATCTTCCATTTGTAGTATTTCTTCAATACTGTGGTCTTTGCACGCATCTATTAGCTTCATCATTAGCTGGTAGTTAGAGATTTTAAAATCTCTGAAACGGCCAAGCCCAGTTCGTGCATCCATAATGAAATTCATAAGCACCCAATCTGTAGGTTCTAAGATCTCTTCTTCGCTAAACTGCGCAGAGTCGCCTTTATCTACTGCTTCCATCATATCTACTGAGATATTGGGAAACTTATCGGCACCACCGTAATAGTCGTATACGACGCGCGCAGCAGAGGGCGCTTTGGGGTCGATAATGTGGTTATCAATGTCGCCTGAATTACGCACAGTCTCACTAAGATGATGGTCGAAGGCAATGTGACACCCTGCGACATAAGGCAGGTTGGTAGTGATGTCATTCTCGGTAATGTCTATTTTGCCGTCTTGCATGTCTTTAGGGTGCACAAACAAAATATCATCAATCATGTCTAAGTCTTTCAGTAATACTGCACATACTAGCCCGTCAAAATCACTTCGGGTAACTAATCTAAACTTTCGTTCTGACATCACGTATTTCCTTTATTAACGATTATCAAGTAAGTGTAACAGCTAGTAAAAATTTTGAGAGATTACCTATATAAATTTTGATTACAAAGTCGTAAAACGCGACAAAAGTATAACTAAAGACCTGATTACTCGAATGTTTACTTAGTTCACTATTCCCAAAGGCAATTAGAAGATAAGTGATTGGCCTTGTGTGGCTAGTATAAAATTAAAGCCTAATTTATTAGCCTGCTTTAACTCTTTTGAAATGACAGAGCGTGGGCTCTCTCCCGCTTTTAAGCTGTATTTAATATGGCTTATCACAATATTTATATCTGGAACCTGGCTTTTATCTTCAACTAGTTCGTAAAAGCGAGTGAGTTCTTGCATTAACCATTTAGGCGTGAGGTGTCCGAACAACAAATTATCAGGGCGACTGTTATCAAAAGACACTTCAATAACCATACCTCTTAGTGTCTTGTTTCTCATTTGCTGTGCGAGGTAGTGCCAGATTACGCCCAGCTTTCCTTCTTTTTCGACATCGTCCGGGCCAGTATCTCCAAAATAAACAAACATATCGTTGTTACTTTCAATAACGAAAGCGGTCGATTCTAAGGGGTGACTTAAACTAAAAGGCGTTACCGTTAAATTAGTGCCTTCGATGCTAGTGGTATGTTGCGGTACCAGGTCGATAACATCGTATTTGTTGAGCTTTGGCTCTAAACCTCGATTCGTAAAGTTTGCCCATGCCTGCCAATTAAAGTAGGTCGCCCCCATGGTGTCGTTTACTGACTTTAAGGCATAGATGGGTTTATTGTTATCATCTGGTGAAGCAACAAGTAACCCTGCTACATGATCCAGATGACCATGGCTAATCAAGTATGCAGCAACGTGATTATGCAGTACATTGCCGTTAGCTCGCAGGTTATCGTCGGGCTTGCTTTTTAAAGTGTCAAAAGCCCCTTTTTTCAACGCAATATCAATACCGTTAACTATGCTTCCTGCGTCTAGGGCAACATAGCGTTCCTCTTCTAAACTTCGCAGTAAAAATGCGCTCAAGTTGCCGTCTTTAATACCGCCAGTATCGCCTAATGTAACAAGTTGAAATGCAGGCTCTGCGCTGCTTTTGCTTCTTTCAATAGCAGTGTTGTATTCCGTTTCATTGTCTTTTACTGAAACAGTGCTGCAAGCGCTTAGCGCTGAGAAAATCAAAAAGCCAAATATATATTTCAAAATTTCTTTTTACCCATTAATAATATTTGTTTCCTAGCTTTTGAAAGCTGAGCAAAAAACAAAAAAGATAAACTACAAAACATCAGGCCCACATCACCATAATAGCGGCAACGCCAATTAAGAGCAGCCCAATAATTTCGCGTTTTGTAACTGCGTTTTTTAGCCAGTAATGTGAAAGCACTAAAGTAAGCAAAACCTCTAGTTGCCCCAGCGTTTTCACTAGCGCCACATGCTGTAGCGCCATGGCAGTGAACCAACATATAGAGCCCAAACAACTAACCGTGCTTATCGCCAGCACCTGATTTTTAGCGTTTACTAGTTGCTTAAACACAAAGGGCTTAGTTAGTGCAATATAGCCACTTAAACTTATTGTTTGTACACATAGCACCCATAGTAAAACCCAAGCTGCGGCTACTGTATGCTGAATGTTGAGCATATGGCTAGCCTCGCGCACTAGAAGTGATGTCAGCGCAAAGCAGGTACCGCAAGCTAAACCGATAGCCATGGTTTTCAAACTAATACCATGAAGTCGGTTACCGCTGCTTAGCACGAATACGGCTATTCCGCCTATGACTATGCCAGCCCACCCAAGGGGTGTTAAGTAACTGCCAAAAAAAAGCATACCAACTACGCCAGCCACCAATGCCTCACTTTTCGCAAGGCCTGCCCCAATGGCAAAGTTCTTCTGCTTAAACAAAATCACCATTAAAGAAGTGGCTGCTATTTGAAGTAGCGATGCAAACAGCACTACTACTATAAAAGAACCTGAGAACTGAGGTAGTTGACTTTCATTACCATTATAGAGGATGAGCAGATAGACAAGGGCAATTGGTGGAGCCAGGATAAATCGCGACAGCGTTACCCCTGAGATATTAACGGCGCCGCTCAGTTTGCTCTGCAGCGCATTGCGCACGGTTTGCATAATAACCGCGCCCAATGTAAATAAAACTCCAACTCATTCGCGTCGCTTTACCTTTAAATTCGCATTATAACCTGCCGTTCCAGCATGTTTTATTTAACGTTAGTTTCGCTACCAGACAACGCCTGAAGACGCTTTGCTTTTAAGTCACTTTCGCGCTTCCAATGGGCCATACATCGCCTTGAGCATAATAAGTAAGCATACTTCCAATAAGAGACAGGTCTTGTTTTACTCCACCTAAGGTCCAGCTTGGAAGATAGTCATCATCGGCTTTATGGTAGCGCTTAGCGATAAAGCTTGGGTCGGTATCGCCTAAGCTCATGAACAAAATAGATGGCACACCCTGTTTAGCAAGCGCAAAGTGATCTGAGCGGAAGAACAAACCGTTTTGAGGGCGCGGGTCCATCTTAACGGTTCGCCCTTGTAACGACGCTGCCCTCGCTAAATCATCTTCGATAGATAAATAACCTTCACCGTACTGCAAAATGTAATCAACATTATCGTTTACATTCATGCCGTCGATATTCAAAAAAGCCACCATGTTCGATGTTGGTACCGGCGGGTTATTTGCAAAATAATCGGCACCGAGTAGCCCTGTTTCCTCGGCGGTAAAAGCACTAAACATTAGTGTACGCGCAAAGCCCTCTTCGCGTTTTGAAAGCGCATCTGCCAATGTAAGCACACCTGCTACGCCTGAAGCGTTGTCTATTGCGCCATTGTAAATAGTCGTTTTGCCATTCTTTTCAACTTTACCAAGATGGTCCCAATGCGCGTGCAGCATTACCCACTCTTCTGGCTTAGCTGTACCTTCTAAGATACCGGCAACATTCTGCGATTCAGCATGCTCGATAGCATTGTTAAACTGTAGCGATGCGGCGGTGTTTAAAGAAATAGGTGTAAATCCAGGCTTGGATGCTTTTCTTTTAAGCTCGCCGTAATCTAAGCCTGCTTTTTCAAATAACTGCCTAGCAGCATTAAGATGAAGCCACCCCATTACGCCTACTTGTGACGCATTATTGTTTTCATCGACTAGGCTAAACTTAGTATTAGAATTTGAGTTTTCGACAACGCCCCAGCCGTAGCCAGCAGGCATGGTTTCATGAACAATGAAAACAGCTTCTGCGCCCTGCCTTGCGGCCTCTTCGTATTTGTAAGTCCAACGACCATAATAGGTCATGGCGTTGCCTTGAAATAAATTTGGATCTTTAGAAGCAAAACCTGGGTCGTTCACCAGCATTACCACCGTCTTTCCTTTTACATCAAGACTGGCGTAATCATTCCAGTTGTATTCGGGAGCGTTAATGCCATAGCCCACAAAAATTACGTCACTATCGGCGAGGGAATATTCTTCAACAATGCGCTGAGTTCTGGCGGTAAACTCGCTACCTGCACTAAAATTTAGGTCGCCTATGGTTAACGATGAAATATTACTAGGCGTTATTTTGGCTAAAGGCACAGCTTGGGTGTAGCTATCGCCAAAGGCTGGCTTAAGCCCTAGCTTTTTGTATTGGGTTACCAAGTAATCGACTGTTTTCTCTTCACCTTTCGACAAAGGCCCTCGCCCTTCAAACTCATCGCTTGCCAGTGTTTTAACGTGCTGACGATATACGTCCAAATCGATAGAGGCATTACTCAGCGTCATCTCTACGTTTTTTGCGTTAGCCTACGAAGGCTCAAACGAGGACAAACTAGAAGTAGTGACGTCAGCATTCGCCGCACCAATAAGTAAAGTAGAAGTAAGTAGAGATGCTGCGCATGCAAAGGGAAAGGCGCGATAAGGTTTGCACGAGAAAGTAAACATAAGCCATTGGTAGAAATAAAAAAGGATACCGAAGAGTATCCTTTACCGGCGACTATCTCAACGCCAAGAATGGGGTTTATAGGCCCATGGCGTGGCTGACGAAGGCGGTTTTAATGGTGCTGAGTTTGTCTGTGGCTGAAAGACCAATTCCTCTGACCAACTTTTTGAGGAGGTCGTCGCCGTCGAATAAGAATTTAAAGCCGTCCATTGCGGCAATCATTTTCGTGGCTTCTGTTTTACGGCTTCGTTCGTAGCTGCGTAAATGCTTGTACAAACCTATGTCTTTGCCCGACGCCTTTAAGTCATTTAGGGTTTCAGCCAATGCGAGCGCATCTTGCATTCCCAAGTTAGCGCCCTGCCCTGCAAGCGGGTGAATGGTATGCGCTGCATCGCCTACCAGCACCACACCGTCTTTCGCCCACTGGCGTGCATAACGCATGGTCAACGGGAAAGCGGCGCGCTTGGTTTCCAGCGAAATAGTGCCAAGAACGCTATTACTAGCCGCAGTTAACGCATTGCAGAACGCAACGTCATCCAATGCTATTAATGAGTTTGCTTGCTCTGGCGTTTGCGACCATACAATAGAACATACATTTGGCTCAGACATAGGCAGTAGCGCGAGCGGTCCCGTGGGTGTGAACGCTTGTCTCGCCACATTATTATGCGGCTCTACCGTTTTGATATTAGCGACAATCGCCGTGTGCTCGTAGTCTTTAAATGTAATCGGCAAGCCAGCTTGTTTTCTTACAAATGAGTTTGCGCCATCGGCACCGACTAATAAACTGCAGCTTAGTACGTCATCATTATCTAGCATCAGCATGGTTTGATTTGGGCCAGCTAATACTCTATCAATACCCGCAGTAATCAACTCTACATTAGGCTGCGCTTCCACAGCTTTAGACAGTGCATTGACTAAAGCTTGGTTCTCTACAATCACGCCAAGCGCATCACTGCCCATTTCATCGCATGAAAAGTGAATGTCGCCAAAACTGTCTTTGTCCCATACATGCATGTCGATGTAAGGGTTGGCGCGATCTTGCTGCAAATGCGACCACACATCAAACTGTTGCAGCGCTTTAATATTAGCTTGGTTTATGGCACTCACTCTCGCCGTTGGCTTCTCGTCCAGAGTCTGATAACACGCCGCTTTATCGACTATTGCTATGCTCAATTCACTGTGTTTAAGCGCCGCTGCAAGGGTTAGCCCTACAATTCCGCCGCCCACTATCGCTATATCAACATGCTGCATTGTTATCTCTTTTTCTTAGTGGTGTTTCGCCATAGCCCGTCGTGTGTTTAACAAACGCTTTTTTCGCCTGGGGCATCATGCTTAATGCCAATAACGACACATTGCGCCCAATTACCGTTGGAAAATACTGGTTTGAAAAGGTGCGAACTAGCGTATCGGTCAGGGCTATCGTGTTATCCCTGTCATTCTTACGCGAATTGGCGTAATGCTGAGTAATACTAAAAGCGCCTGCATCGAAATTAGCGGATGCGATTGTATCGTTTTTCGCTTCGTATGAATCCTGCTCGCCGTGCTTTTCCGCTGACGCTTGCAGCACAGACACTAAAGTACTTAAGTCGCGTAAGCCTAGATTGAATCCTTGCCCTGCAATAGGATGTAGCGCCTGTGCCGCATTGCCTACCACCACTGTGCGATGACTAGCAACTTGCTGCGCCTTCGTAAGCGCTAACGGGTAACTTGCCAACTCACTGACTCTCAGTACTTTGCCCTGTCGATAGCCAAATGCTTCCTGTAGGGCCTTGATAAATGCGCGTTGATTTAATGCCATTAACGACTTTGCGGCGTCGGTATCTACAGTCCATACAACTGAAAAGCCGTTTCCACTAGCCTTGATATCATCGATTTCACTGTCGAAAGGCAGGAACGCTAACGGGCCACTTTGGGTGAAACGCTCGTACGCTTTGTTTTCATGGGGGAGCTGAGTGTGTACATTAAAAACAATGGCCGTTTGATGATAATCATTGACTGTTTTTGAAATACCAACCTGGTCAGCTAATCCTGAACGACCGCCATCGGCCAGTACCAGCAACTTTGTGGTAAGCGATTGCCCACTATCTAGCTGCACCTCTACAAAATTGCACTGCTGCTTTACGTTCGTTACCTTGGCAGGTGCGATATATTGGTAGCTTGAGGTTGCACCTGCCGCCAATCGCGTTAGTGCGCTTAAGCTCACCACCTGGCCGAACACGTCAATGTGGTAGTCACTGCTTTGAAGGTTTAATAGCCCCAAGTGCCCTTTGTCGCTAACCTCAATATGCTTAATTTGAGGAGGTAACTCACCGTTGTGCTGCTTAGCTACATCATCAAGGTTTAGCCCCATGTGAGACAGTTCTTCAACAGTACGTCTTGCCAAGGCAATGACACGGGTGTCGGTAAAAGGGTTAAAGTCGACTAAGCTTTTACTGGTTTGCTCTGGGTCAGCCGCATCAATTAGGGTGACAGATAAGCCAGAGCTGTTTGCAGGAGATACTTTCTCTGCGAGTGCTTTGGCTAATACAGTACCGACAATACCACCACCAATAATTACTACATCAACCGCTGCTGCCGATTCCACTGTTTTTATTTTCCTGTCGCCCAGAGGCTCTAATTATTAAAAGCGTTAATTCTGAGATTTTTTTCTTTATATTAAAGGCTAGTTTTTAGCGTAATTTAAACCAGTAGTTTAAACTGGTAACTCAAACCGGTAACTTAAAACAAAATTCCATATTTCACACTTATCGCAGTTTTTCAAACCTTGGTAAACCTAGCAAATTTTGACAACTAGTCTCTGCTTTCAGCCATAAGTGCTTCAATCTCATCAATGTCTTTTGGCACATCTGCGGTAAGAATATCGACACCCGTCGCAGTAATCACCACATCATCTTCAATTCTTACACCAATGCCTTTGTATTTTTCCGGCACGTTGCTGTCTTGACTAATGTAAATGCCGGGCTCAACAGTGATCACCATGCCAGGCTTTAACGGACGGTCTTCACCGTCAATTTTGTAGTTGCCTACATCATGCACATCTAGACCTAAATAGTGCCCTAAACCATGCATGTAAAACTGACGCCACGTTTCATTTTCAAGGTTTTCTGCCACACTACCTTCAAGAACGCCAAGGTCAACTAAACCTTGAGTAATAATTTCTACGCTATGTAACATGGCTTGTGACAGGGTAACGCCGGGCGCTAACATGTCTAACACGCTTTTTTGCGCTTTTAATACAACGGTGTAAATTTCGCGCTGAGCATGGGTGAACTTTCCATTTGCAGGAAACGTTCGCGTGATATCCGCAGCATAACCTTGATATTCAGCACCTGCATCGATCAAGATCAAGTCACCGTCATTTACCTGCGCGTTATTTTGCGTGTAATGCAAAATACACGCATTATCGCCGCTTCCAACAATAGTACTATAAGCAGGTGAACGGGCTCCCGCCATGGCAAATTCGTGGTGAATTTCAGCTTCTAGCTGGTACTCGTGACAACCAGGCGCGGCGAACTGCATAGCTCGCTTGTGCGCACGTGCGCTTATCTCACCCGCCGCTTTCATCAAGGCCACTTCACACGCTGATTTGAATAAACGCATTTCGTGTAAAATAGGCTGTAAGTCGTGAATCGCCCTTGGCGCCAGTGATTCTTTGGGCGCATCGCGCAAGGTGTTTAAGGCTTCAGTAAACAGCCGATCGTGACTCTTATTGTGGCCTAATGAAAAGTACACATTGTCTTGACCTTGAATTGACGCTAATAGCGCTTCTTCAAGCTCTTGTAGTTCAAATGCTTCATCTAAGCTAAACCGAGCGAGCGCTGCTTCGGCTCCTAAGCGTTTGCCGTGCCAAATTTCTGCACTTTTGTCTTTCTCTTGTACCACCATTGCACGATAACTTTCACCGTAACGAGGGTGGTTAGACAATATCAACCAAGCATTAGGCTCTTCAAATCCTGTCAAATACCAAAAGTCGCTATCTTGCCTGAATGTATATTCGGTATCGCGACTTCGGGTTACCATACCTGCTGCTGGCACAATACACACACTATTCGGCTCGCACTGTGCAAGCAGTCGGTCCTGCCTGGCGATAAACTCTTGCGCACTAATCATAAAAGAGAAAGCCCTAAAAAATCTCGTTAAAACGAATGGCGACTTACGGCCACTTTTAATATCTTCAGTTAATTACTAGTGTACGGATGGCGTGTCTTGTTGATCATCTAGAAGTGATTGGCCCAATTCGCTGAAGCATAAAATTGCTGAAATTTTCACGTATTCTTCAACCTCTAACAGCGCCTTTTCAGACTCTTCGTCCGCGTCCATTGGCTCTTCCATACGTGAAATATCTGAAAAGTCTTCAAGTGCTTCTTTTACGTCGTCAGAACATTGCATAAGGTCTTGCTGGTGTAGTCCAAACCCAAGCATGAAACCTTGCACCCAGTTTATTAGTGCAGCCCCGCGATCGTTGATAGGCGCTTGATCATCAGGAAGTAACAAATTGAGCGCGAATTCAGGCTCAAGAAGCTGCTGACAGGTTTGATTGAAAAGGCTGTTTAAAAGGTGCTGGGTAGGGTCGCTAAACGCATCACCCTGATTAATGGTTTCACTTAACGCTTCTAGCCATTTTTGGTCGGTAAGCGACATGCCTCCGCAAAGCATACCGCACAGAATGCCATGCACTTCTGCAGCATCAACAATTACGCCTTGCTGAGACAATTTATTACTTACGCTATCGTAATCGAGCTGTTTTTCCACGAATTGTTCTCTTTTGTTTTGAATAGTTTGAGATACAGGCGCCACTTTTATAAAGCGATTAATTACCGTCTATTTTGGCGGCGACTTACGTCAATGTCATCTCTTGATGGAGTTAATACTAGCAAAAATCAATGTGTAACGCCTCCTTTTGCCCTGCCACTGCTCTAACTTTGAACAAACAGCAAAAGTACCTTCAGGGTCTAATAACACTGTGTCGTATACACTTTACACAACGGTATTTAAACGTTGTTTACTCACTGTTCAAACGATATTTAATTTGCGGCTATTTAGCTAAATTCGTTGCCGGACGG
This sequence comes from Alteromonas sp. KUL17, assembly GCF_006538305.1. Classification (NCBI taxonomy): domain Bacteria; kingdom Pseudomonadati; phylum Pseudomonadota; class Gammaproteobacteria; order Alteromonadales; family Alteromonadaceae; genus Alteromonas; species Alteromonas sp. KUL17. The sequence goes on along the minus strand of NZ_BJKJ01000039.1, from coordinate 17,647 downwards.
CTAGCAACATCGTCAGAATTCATCTAAGATCGCTGGTGTTGGATACGGAATTCCTTTAGCAACAGCGTGACAACGTTCATTAGCCTTTAATGCCTGAATAGCTGATTGGTTATTATTGAGCTTCTCTTATATGCGTGTATAATTGCTGACCAATTGGTCAAGAAAAGTAATATTTTTTACCGCTTTTATAATCACCACGCAAAATAGTTATAAAGCGCTTTAGGTGATCCTCTTCACTGGATCTCGCGTTTGTTATACCCTGTTGCGTTAATACAACAACAATGTTTCCTGGGATGTTTGCTAGTTCATTCATGTCCCTGGCCGATGCTTTAAACCAAGGAAGTTGAAACAGCTGCTATTGTGCAAGCTCGACGCGTATCGAGAAGCCTACGGCAATTGTGATACTTCCGCCCTGAACTTTTCGGTTCACGGGCGAAACATGGACAGCGGCATTCTGGGAAGCGCCCTCTTTCGACGGAAGAAGAAATGGCAATAATAAATTTTGGCTCTATAAATATTGACCACGTTTATCAGGTAGATCACTTTGTACAACCTGGTGAGACGTTGGCCTCTACCCATTATCAAACCTTATTAGGTGGTAAGGGTGCAAACCAGTCTATTGCTTTAGCGCAAGCAGGTGCAGACGTAAGACACGTCGGCAGCATTCACGAAAACGACGCCTCATTTAAACAAGCTCTTATTAAGAAGGGTGTTGATTGTCGTGGCGTAAAGTGCTCAGAAGTTCCTTCAGGTCACGCGATTATCCAAGTCACGCCTAGCGGTGAAAACGCCATTGTATTATTTGGTGGTGCTAACCAAACCATTACCGCAAAAACCGTAATGCAAGCGTTAGACGATACGCGTCCTTCAGATTGGGTACTAACCCAAAATGAAACAAGCAGCATTGAAGAAGTACTTCGCCAAGCGAAAGAAAAGCAGCTTAAAGTAGCCTTTAACCCAGCGCCTATGAGCGAGTCGGTTAAACAGCTTCCGTTAGACTGTGTAGATTTACTTATTGTAAATGAAACCGAAGCTGCTGCGATTACCGGTAAAGAAGAACTTGAAGATATTGTGACAGTGTTCAAAGAGCAGTGGTCACACAGCGAAGTTATTATTACACTGGGTAAGGCTGGTGTAATGATGCTGCGCAAAAACGATGTTGTGGAAGTAAAAGCATTCTCTGTAGATGCGGTAGATACCACTGCAGCCGGTGATACCTTTATCGGTTACTTCCTGTCTGCATACAGCAACCATACCGATGCTAAACAAGCATTGCGTCGCGGGTGTGCAGCTTCAGCCATTGCGGTAACACGCGAGGGCGCAGCGCAGAGTATTCCAACACAAAAAGAAGTGGATCGTTTCTTAGCGAAACACGCCAACTAGCAAGACGCACTGAGATAAATTGATGGCACATAAGATCATATTAGATACGGATCCGGGGATTGATGATGCAATGGCGATCTTTTTCGCCTTTCAATCTCCAGATATTGAAGTACTTGGCTTAACTACCGTTTACGGTAACGTTCCAGTAACAATGGCAGCGCAAAACGCACTGACACTTTGCGAAATTGCAGGTAAAGATATTCCTGTAACTAAAGGTGTTGGCATGCCATGGGTTGGCCCAGAGTCAACGTACGCACACTTCGTACACGGCGAGCACGGCTTTGGCCATATTAAGCCTGAAGCGCCTAAAACCGAGCTTGACCCACGCAGCTCTGCGCAGTTTATCGTTGATATGGCGCGTAAATACCCTGGCGAAATCACCATTGTTGCTATTGGTCCACTAGGTAACTTGGCCCTTGCACTTCGTCTTGAGCCAGAACTTCCTAAGTTGGTAAAAGGCGTTAGCATAATGGGTGGTGCAGCGTTTGTACCAGGTAACGTTACGCCGGTAGCTGAAGCGAACATTTGGAATGATGCACATGCAGCAGAAATCGTTTTCGCAGCAGACTGGGAACTCACCATGTTTGGTTTGGACGTGACAAACTTCACGCCGTTCTCGCCAGCCTTTGTTGAAAAGCTTGAAGAGAAAAACAATACCCTTGGTGGTTTTGTGAAAGAAAGCGCCCAGTTCTACATGGATTTCTACTCGCAAAACCGTGAAGATCGCGTGTGTTTCTTCCACGATGCATTCCCGATTGCCCACCTTCGCCACCCTGAGTTATTTGAACTGACTGAAGGTCACGTTCGAGTTGGAACAGGGACACTAGATAGAGGGCAAACCGTGGTTGCGCCTAAAGGTACAACACCGAGCCCACTATGGAATGAAGCAAATACCATAAAGGTAGCGACTAAAGTTGACCACAAAAAGCTGGAACAACTATTCATAGACACCTACGCTCTATGATATGTTTAAGGGATTGTTAATACACAATCCCTTTTTATTTACAGCTAGGTTTAAACTCAACGGTTATGAAAGCGGCGCCACTCCCTCAAAATGAAGATGAACGTCTTGCCGAACTGCTAAGCTACGACGTACTTGATACTGAAGCTGAACAACTCTTTGATGACCTTACAGCCCTTGCCTCTCAAATTTGTGAAACCCCTATTGCGCTTATCAGCCTCATTGATCCAAATCGCCAATGGTTTAAATCAAGAGTAGGTTTAGACGCAGAAGAAACATCACGAGACATCGCGTTTTGCTCACATGCTATTTTGCAAAGCGATGTGTTTGAAATACCTAACGCTACGTTAGACCCCCGGTTTCACGATAACCCGCTGGTGACTGGCGCGCCTGATATTCGGTTTTACGCCGGCGCACCACTGATTACCCCGTCTGGCCATGCAATTGGCACGCTGTGCGCCATTGATAGCAAACCACGCAAGCTAACCGAAACACAAAAAGCCTCGCTCCAAACCTTAAGTAAATCGGTAGTAGCACATTTAGAGTTAAAGCGGAAAAACCGAGAGCTTGAGCGAACCAGTCAATTCAAGTCTGACTTTCTTTCTTACGTAAGCCACGAAATTAGAACACCGCTTAATGCCATAAATACGTTTAGTCAGTTGCTTGAAGGCGAAGCCCAAAAGTTAAATCTACCCTCGTCATTTACCACCCCGCTTTCTCATGTAAGCCAAAGCGGTGAAAGGCTTTTAGAAATAGTAAATTCTGTTTTAGATATAAAGCAGATAGAAGCGGGGAAAATGCGTGTGATGCCACGCGCGGTGAATACCAAAGACTTTTTCACCCACTTATTTTCGCTTACTAAGATCCGCGCTGAAGACAGTGGTATTGTATTTAGCACCAGTATTGATGACGCTGTGCCCGGCTCGTTGTTTTTCGATGACACCAAATTTGGTCAAGTAGCGCTTAACTTGCTGTCGAATGCGATTAAGTTCACTAATCACGGCAAGTCAGTAAAAGCGCAGGTAAAATACAAAAGCGGCAAGGTAATATTCAATGTCATTGATCAAGGCATTGGTATGAGCGATGACTATCAAAAACGGCTTTTTACACCTTTCGAGCGAATGGAAAACGCCCGTCAGATAAGTGGAACCGGCTTAGGCTTGAATATATCGAAGCGCCTTGTCGAGCTCATGGACGGGTCTATTAAAGTTAGTAGTAAGTTGAATCACGGTACCCGAATAAGTGTGACCTTACCTGCCGACGCCCTAAGCGCAAACCAGTTCGTTGAGGCACAACCGCGTAGCTTTGTTGCCCAAGTAAACATAGATAACTCAGTAAATGTATTGGTAGTTGAAGACCACTATATAAACCAAGTGGTTATTCAAACTTTGTTTGAAAAACTGGGCGTGTCGCTTTCTGTGGTAAGCACTGGCGAGGAAGGCGTTGAATACGCCAAGTCTAATCCAGTCGACTTAGTTCTTATGGATCTTAATTTACCAGGAATTCAAGGCGATGAAGCAACAGTAAAAATAAAGGGGTTTAAGCCAAACTTACCTATTGTTGCATTGACGGCCGATGTCATTACCCGGCCTGAATATTTGCGAGAACAAGGTCTTGATGACGTACTCACTAAACCCATAGATAGTAGTGAATTGGTGCGTGTGCTCAATCACTATTTAGGGCATCCAGACCAATGATTCTATTTGTTGTATTTAAGTAGCTTTATCTAAATAGTTTTGTCTAAGTAGTTTTACCACAGTAATTTTACCTGAGTCATCTTTACCTAGCCCAACAAACCTTTTTTAACAGCCGTGGTAGTATAAGCTAACTCAATTGTAAGACAGGAGAACTCCTCTACTATGTCCCCCTCATCTTCAGGAAGCGGTACTTCTAGATCGTTGACGTCTAACAAGGTTAATTCAACGGAAACGGTTTCAGCACCAGCTTTAGCAATGAAACCAACGCAGATTGCGCCGTCGCAATCCATACAAACAAGCGTTTCTATAGAAGACATGCAGGCCCGCGCTCAGCTTAGAAAAAAGCTTCGCGAGGCACGACGAGGGTTAACTAACCAGCAACATACGGACGCAGCTAAGCGCATTGCTTCACGACTACGTACACTGCCCTTTCTTGATAACAGCACGACCATAGCCGGATATTTGGTTAACGATGGCGAGGTCAATTTAACCTATTTTATCGAGTCTATTTGGCAGTCTTCACATGATAAAAAATTCGCTCTACCTGTATTACACCCTGTATGTAAAGGACATTTGTTATTTTTGTCTTATGCCCAGCACTCTCAATTGGTGAAGAATAAGTACAACATTGAAGAGCCAGTATTGTCGTGTGAAAACGTCGTTCCTGTTAGGCAATGCGACGTTATTCTTATGCCGCTTGTAGGGTTTGATGTAAACGGCAATCGCCTGGGTATGGGGGGCGGCTACTACGACCGAACTTTGAGTTTTACCCAACGCGCGCCAGATTCACATTCATTTTCGGGTAGTAAAGCGCCCAAGTTAGTGGGTATTGCCCACGACATTCAAGAAGTAGATGCTCTGCCTATTGCACCATGGGATGTCCCCCTTGATGCCATCGTGACGCCCTCGCGCACACTGCAATTCACTAAACCGTGATAGTCATTATAACAAATTGAACATACGAACTTGTGGGTTCACGTGCGCTTATAAGTTACACTTGCGAACACAATAAGCCGGAGAATGACCATGGATCAGAACGCAAAAAAACAAGCCGTAGCCAAAGCAGCCATCGAATATGTTGAAGCAGACAGCATTGTCGGTGTGGGTACAGGTTCTACCGTAAATTTTTTATTGAAGAACTCGGTAAAATTAAGCACAAAATTGAAGGTGCAGTATCAAGTTCAGAAGCCTCTACCGAGCGTTTAAAAGCCTTGGGCATTGAGGTATTCGAGTTAAACGAAGTCAGCAATCTATCGGTTTATATCGACGGTGCCGATGAAGTGACCGAACACAAGCATATGATTAAAGGCGGAGGCGCAGCACTCACTCGCGAGAAAATTGTAGCCGGTGCGGCGACCACGTTTGTGTGTATTGTTGATGAAAGCAAGCGCGTTCCTGTGTTGGGCTCGTTCCCCCTTCCCGTTGAAGTTATTCCCATGGCTCGCTCTTTCGTAGCACGAGAGCTAGTAAAGCTTGGTGGCGATCCTGAATATAGACAAGGTGTTGTCACCGATAACGGCAACGTTATTTTAGATGTTCACAACCTTGAGATTCTGAATCCTCGTGAGCTAGAACAAAAAATAAATAATATTCCTGGCGTGGTAACGAACGGCATTTTCGCACTACGAGGCGCGGACATAGTGCTAAGTGCTACAGATAGTGGTGTTGAAACCTTTAAGTGATAACTGAGTAAGACGTATAGTGCGGTGAAAAGCTATACAAAATACTACTTTCAACTTAACGCGTTTTCTGTTAGTTTCCGTTTAGACGTCTAGATGTCCTTAAAAGAAGTTCACTACGCGTCTCAACTTTTACGTTAGTTAAGGCCAATTCCTTAATAACGAAAGCAATCAACGTGATTATAAAAGCTTGGTAGCAATAACGCCCAAGCAAGGCTTTCAGAGCTGCAAAGCGATGTCGTTGCAGCGCAGGTTAAACACAGCTTTGTGTTTCATACTGGCAGGTTTCTGAGAGTCTTGGATTGGCGGTGCAAGCAAACCAAAATTACATCAGTGAGAGATAGCGAGTTCATGAGCAAAGTTTCATTAGAGAAGGATAAGATCCGAATTTTGTTGTTGGAAGGTGTTCACCAAAGTGCTTTGGAGACACTAAAAAGCAATGGGTATAGCAACATTGAATTTCTCAAGACCTCTCTTCCTGAAGACGAGTTAATTGAGAAAATTAAAGACGCCCACTTTGTTGGTATTCGCTCGCGTACTCAAATTACAGAGAAGGTAGTTGAAGCAGCACAAAAGCTTGTGGCTATCGGTTGTTTCTGTATTGGCACCAACCAAGTTGATCTTGAAGCCACCCAACGCCGCGGCATTCCCGTGTTTAACGCGCCATTTTCTAACACTCGTTCGGTTGCAGAACTTGTACTTGGCCAAATTATCCTTTTACTTCGCCAGGTGCCGAGTAAAAATGCCAAGGCTCACCGCGGTGAGTGGGAAAAAACGGCAGTCGGCTCATATGAAGCCCGTGGTAAGACACTTGGTATCATTGGGTATGGTCATATAGGCACACAGCTGAGTATTCTTGCTGAACACCTAGGTATGCGCGTTCAATTTTTCGATATCGAAGACAAGCTTGTGCTAGGTAATTCTGCCCAAGTAAAATCGCTTGAAAAGCTGCTTAATACCTCTGACGTTGTTTCACTTCACGTTCCTGAAACACCACAAACTCAAGATATGATTGGTGAAAAAGAGCTGTCTCAAATGAAGAAAGGCAGCATTTTGATTAACGCGTCTCGCGGTACTGTGGTAGATATCGATGCGCTTGCGAAGGCATTGGAAAGCGGCCAACTAAACGGCGCTGCTATTGATGTATTCCCGGTTGAGCCTAAATCTAATACTGAAGAATTCGAGTCGCCGCTTCGCGCGTTCGATAATGTCATTCTGACCCCGCATGTGGGCGGCAGCACGCAAGAAGCGCAAGAAAATATTGGTATTGAAGTAGCGGGTAAACTCGCGAAGTACAGCGACAACGGTTCAACGCTGTCAGCCGTTAACTTCCCTGAAGTGTCACTGCCAGAGCATACTGGTCGTTCACGCCTACTTCACGTACACAAAAACCAGCCAGGTATTCTTACTCAGATTAACCAAGCGTTTGCAGAAAAAGGCATCAACATCGAAGCCCAGTACCTACAAACTAACGCTGAAATTGGTTATGTAGTAGTTGATGTTAAAGAAGACCGTGGTTATGAAGCACTTGCAGAGCTTCAGCAAATTGATGGCACAATTAAGACACGTATTCTTCACTAAGAAGAGTTGTTTTAAGACTAAATAAAAACGCTGCACAATGTGCAGCGTTTTTTTATGCCTGTGATTTTACTTCAATGCGTTGAAGTGCCCAGCCCTACTTCAGTGCGCTGAGCATATAAGGTAGGCTTAGAAGAAGTTGTAGACTAAGCTAACTGCAGTTTCTGTGTCTAGTTTTTCAACGTCGTCGTCAACATTGGTGTTGTGATCAAGTTTGAAAGAAAGACGCATTGAAAGGTTACCGCTGATTGTAGCTGTAAGTGCAGACTCAGCACGAGATTTCGTGTTGTCAGAACCCACTTCGGTACTTACTGTTTGCGTAAATTTAGCCGTATCAGAAATTTTCCAAGAATACGCTGATGACGCACGAACGATTACGCTGTCAAGATCTTCGCCATCCTGAGTTTCGATGAATGAGTAACCAGGACCGATTGAATATTCAAGGGTGTGGCGCTTGTTCTCAAGTACTTTTTGGTTCCAACCCGCCGCAATAGTTGATTGGTAATTAAAGTTACTAAAGCGGTCGTCTTCATATGAAGCGAAGCCGAATAAACGGTTATCAGGATTTTCTAGTTTGTAGTTACCCTGGGCTGAACCAAAGAACTTCTGTGCAGAAGTAAACTCGATATCTTCTTGCTCGCCTGCATCATTTTCTTGTTGAACAGTTTCCTGTTTGTACAGACCTTTTAAAATGTAGTCGTTACTCCATTTTTCAAGCTCTTGGTGAGCCTGTATACCCGCACTAATTGACGTGGTTTCAGTGTTACCTGAAGTCGAAATAAAACCTAGTTCGCCTTCCATTGTAAAAGGCTTAACTTCATCGTCTTGAGCGAAAGCGGCTGGAGAAAGAGAAATTGCAACTAAAGATGCAAGCACTTGCTTTTTCATTGAACAATCCTATTGATTATCGGTCCATTCGTTGTACTCGATACCTTTTGAACTGCAAGGCGGTACAACACGAGTTTTAAAAGAGATCTGCTAGACAGTGCCGCGAGACAGCAAGCACTACAAACAATGGTGCGCAGTGTACATTTTCAAAGCTCTCAGTCAATGCGAACACGGTAAAAAGCCAAAGATAACCCGTTAATTTACACTAATTGACTAAAAAAACTGATAGACCAGCGCCACGGAGGTCTCTGTGCTTAAGGCTGCAACATCTTCGGCGGTGTCTGTTTCATGGTTTAGTATGAAGGATAACTTCATCGCCAGTGAACCGAATACGTTGGCTGAAAGCGAAGTTTCTGACCGCGATTTCATATTTTCTTCACCCGCCTCAGTGCTAACAAACTGCCTTAACTTAGCGCCTGAGCTCCAGTGGTATTTGTATTCGGCGGACGCTCTTACAATGATGCCGTCGTTGACTACGCTTTCATTATCTTCTTCAGCTTCAATAAAACTGTAGCCAGGACCAATGCTATAGCGAAACTCACTGTCTTCACTGCGCCAGAGGCGCTGAGACCAGCCCGCTGCCAGCGAAGCACGGTGATCGTAACCGGTAAATTGATCGTCTTCGTAATCACCGTACATAAAAAGACGGCGACCAGGCGTCATTAGTTTATAGTCGAACTGCGCGCTAGTGAAAAAGCGCTGGGCGCTGATGTCCCGCTCTGTTGTCGGCGTACCGCTTTCTTTATAGAGCAACTCTGCGAAGTAGATACTGCTCCAATTTTCTGTTTCATGGTCCGCATTGACCGCGGCTTTCACGCTGGCAGCTGAGGTGTTTCCGGTGTTTACAAGTACACCTAGTTCACCGTCTAGCGTAAAACGAGGAATTTCGTCATCGGTGTCGGGCGTGAAGTCTGCGTGATAGAGGGTTTGTATAAGATCCCTCGCACTTGCGTGCACACACACGCAGCAACAAACAATGCCAACAACAATGCTTGGCCGGAAGATTTTTTTGAACATAATCTGATTTACGTTGAGCTTTATAGTTTTTAGATTACGTCTTAGTACGACGCTTGTTATACCAATCCTCTGGATGAGCTTTACTACATTTTGCTAATTATCAGTAAAGTAACGGAGTTGTTGCACCGAAAGCTCAGTGAATAAGCGACACAATTTTTGCCGTTTCTTGTTCGGCGTATTCAATTGAATTACTTATCACTTCCATGTCGAGACTTACTGTATTGGCTATCTCAGGGGTAAAAAGTTCAATGTCAGCGTAACTTTCTTTATTTAACTGACTTACCGTAATTCGATTTGCTAAACACAGGACGCAGATATCTACATCAGATTTATGTTTAGCTTCATCATTCATGAACGTTACCGGATAGTACAACCCAATAGGTAAGTGCCAATTTTCTAGTATGATACCGCTGCATTGAGCAAACGTAAAACCGAAATGCTCCAACTGATTAACGTGCGGTAACGCGTTCGTCTCAGCATTCAGGTATGACTGATAGCGTTTAGTTTCTTTCTTGGCCACGACCAGTTCACTTAAGTTTTGCAATATACCCATTACAAAGAAGCGTTCTGCTCCGCGCACGTTAAGTCTCATCGCAAGACTTTTGGCCGCCATGCCGCAATACACTGATGCATACCAATGTTTGTCTAAATTTATTAACTTAGTATCAAAGCGTTTAAATGCGGTGCTGGCAGTTTCTGCAATTACCAAGTTATACAGGGCTTCGCCGCCAATCACACTGATAGCTTTGGCAACAGATTCTACTTGAGAAGGAAACCGAAACAGCGAGCTATTTGCCAGCCTTAGTACCTTTGCGGTAAGAGAGGGATCAGCACTAATAAGCTCGCCAATATCCTCGGCGCTGGAACGGGGATCGTCTAATGTTGAACGCAGGCGCACGCAAATATCCGGTAACGTAAATGATTTCGCGGCATACGAAACATACTTATCTAACGACATCTAGAAACTCTCAGTCTACTTTTTACAAACTCAAGGCCGCTTATTCTGAACTTGGCGGATCATCAAACAGCGTGAACTGTCCAATTGATTCCCCCAGCTCTTTTTGCTGTTGCTTGCGAGCGCGCATCAGCACCGCTTTTTTGCGCCGAGCACAGGCGCTGATTATTTTACGTTTAGTTGCATCATCAACCTTAAGCCAGTACAGGCGCTCGTCCCGACTTCGAAAGCACCCTTTACAGAAACCCCTCGGACCTGACTCACACACACCAATGCATGGGCTTGGAATTTCAAAAAACTCCAGCTGTTGGGATTGTGATTTTTGTTCCGTCATGTCAGTGGCATAACCTTCAAAAGGTGAAACGAATACCACTTGGGCTGCATTTTCAAGCAAGCAACAGTGGCCACGCTTTAGCTTTATCAATATAAATTAAAACGCATACTCCAACATCTAGCCACTAGACATTAGCAGTAAGGCATTCCAATCTTCTAAGCCACGCTGCTTTAATATTAAGCAATTCGACTCGCAGGCCTTTTCGATATGACAAAGCATAGCACGAAATACGGCCTGTTGACTGCTATACCATGTTCGAAAGCCTGATGCGCTAGTCGATAAGTGTGTATTCGATAGTAGAAACCACGCGCACTTTCTTTATATGTGGATGATGACTGTCGCGACTAGAAATACTGAACTGCCCTTGGTTAGCGCGCTTAATTTTGCCCAAAGTACTTTTTGAATCTTTGGCAAATTTTTCCGCAACCTCTCTCGCATTGAGCGTAGCTTCTTCAATCATTTCCGGCTTTACTTCGTTTAAGCGGGTAAATACATAGTCGGGCTGAGCGCGGTAGCTTTGGTCTGATAATACAATACCAGTTTTAATTAACTCCCCAATTTGCTGCATAAGCGCTCGCACCTTTTCAACATCATTTGAAAAGACAGTAACGGTTTGAATGGCACTGTAGCGAAATGGCGCTTTTTCACTACTTCCGTATTGTTGCGCCAATTTGTCATTTATTTCAGGCTTTCCAATTGTAATGCTTTCTGCTGAAATGCCCTTCTCTTCTAAAAAGCTAGCCACCTGAAGGCTATTCTTTTCAATATGTTCATACAGTTGAGGTAAGTCATTGCCCGCGTCGACAAATTGAATAGGCCAAATAACCTGATCAGCAATGTATTCTCGCTCTGACAATCCTTTTACGGTTACTACTCTATCCCACGTTTGCATATCGTTCATGGCAGAAGACACCTGAACACCAAGCAAAGACACAGCAACCACCATGCCCATCGCCATTACTATCGCCGCACCTATTTTCATTCGAATCTCCATTCTTTCTGTTTTCAACAGGATACAAGCGAATATAAGCTTTTCGGTTTCACAAAACGAGATAAATGCTGACCAATGGTGGCAAAAAAAAGGCCACTCAAATGAGTGGCCTAAAGAGCCCCTTAAGAGGGCAACGCTTGGGTAGACGGGAGAGTTAACCTTTACGCTGTATCAGGTAATAAAATACCGGAGTTAAGATAAGTCCAAATACGGTAACACCAATCATGCCTGAGAATACTGCCACACCCATGGCTTGACGCATTTCAGAGCCGGCACCGGTTGATACCGCCATTGGCAGTACACCCATGATGAAAGCAATGGACGTCATTAGTATTGGACGAAGACGTAAGCGACTTGCTTCTTTAATGGCTGAAAGCGCGTCCATCCCCTTGTCTTGTAGCTCTTTTGCAAACTCGACAATAAGAATGGCGTTCTTCGTTGCAAGGCCAACCAGTACAATCAAACCTATTTGGGTAAAAATATTGTTGTCGCCGCCATAAACTTGCACACCAATAAGCGCGCTCAGCAAGGTCATGGGAACAATCAATATGATTGCCAGTGGCAAACGCAGGCTTTCGTATTGTGCAGCCAGTACTAAGAACACCAAAAGCACAACTAATGGGAATACAAACGCTGATGCATTACCCGCTAATATTTGCTGATAGGTGATCTCAGTCCACTCGTAAGTCATGCCAAGTGGTAACGTTTCAGCCAGTATTTCTTCAATAGCTGCCTTCGCTTGGTCAGACGAATAGCCTGGCGCTGCTGCACCGTTTATTTCAGCGGTGACGTATCCGTTATAGTGCATAACACGGTCAGGGCCTGCACTGTGCTCAATGTTCAAGAATGAGCCAAGCGGGATCATCTCACCTTGTGCATTACGCACTTTAAACTGCGTAATGTTCTCAATATCCTGACGGTATTGGGCATCAGCTTGTACATTTACTTGGTAAGTTCTACCGAACAAGTTGAAGTCGTTCACGTATAACGAACCTAAATAGCCCTGCATGGTGGTAAACAAGGTATCGATGTTTACACCTTGGCTTACCGCTTTTTCACGGTCTACATCCACATCGAGCTGAGGTACAGCAACAGTGAAGCTAGTGAATGCATCGGTAAGCGCTGGGTGTGCCCACGCTTTGCCGATCACTTCTTGCGTTACACGCTCAAGTTCTTCAAAGCCTAGGTTTCCTCTGTCTTCAACCTGTAAACGGAAACCACCAATCGTGCCTAACCCCATTACTGGTGGCGGCGGGAATATTGCCACAAAGGCACCTTTTATAGACCCAAAGTTTTGGTTAAGCTGGGCAGCAATAGCGCCACCAGATAGATCAGGCGTCGTTCTTTTATCAAAGTCAGTCAGCGTTGCAAACAATACGCCTGAGCTTGGACTATTGGTAAACCCGTTAATATTCAAGCCAGGGAATGCAATTGCATCTTCAACACCAGGGTGTTCCATAGCAATACGAGACATTTCACGGATCACTTCTTCAGTTCTGTCTAAGCTTGCTGCATTTGGCAGTTGAGCAAAGGCGACCAAATACTGCTTATCTTGCGGCGGAACATAGCCTGTTGGTGTATTGGCAAACTGGAAGTACGTGAGTCCTAGCAGACCCGCGTAAAGCACCATGATGATACTGCTCTTACGGATAAGCCCACCCACAGCACCAGTGTAGCGCTTTGAGTTACGGTCAAAGAAACGGTTAAACGGTGAAAATACAAAACGGCCAAACACTTTATCCATTAAACGGGTTAACCAGTCATTCGCTTTACCGTGAGGTTTCAACAGCAATGCAGACAATGCAGGGCTAAGCGTTAACGAGTTAATTGCAGAAATTACCGTAGAGATAGTAATTGTTAGCGCAAACTGCTTATAGAACTGCCCGGTAAGGCCGCTCATGAAGGCAGTAGGTACGAATACCGCAGCAAGTACCAAGGTTGTGGCAATAATAGGACCGGTTACTTCTTTCATTGCCTGTACGGTGGCTTCAAACGGCGCTTTGCCTTCAGAGATATTACGCTCTACGTTTTCAACAACAACGATGGCGTCGTCCACAACAATACCGATTGCCAACACTAGACCAAACAGCGACAGTGCATTAAGCGAGAAGCCCATTAGCTGCATAAAGGCGAACGTTCCCACAAGTGAAATAGGCACTGCAACGAGTGGGATAATAGACGCACGCCATGTTTGTAAGAACAGCACAACAACAAGTACAACTAACAATACAGCTTCAAGAAGTGTACTAATTACCGCTTCAATCGAACCGCGAACAAATACGGTAGGGTCGTAGGCAATTTCGTATTCAAGGCCTTCAGGGAACGCCTTAGACAGTTCGGCCATACGAGCGCGAACGTCATCTGAAATTTGGATTGCATTAGAGCCTGGTGCTTGGAAAACCGGCACCGCTGCCGCAGGGTTATTGTTAATAAGTGAACGCAGTGCATAAAACTCTGAACCTAGTTCGATACGCGCAACGTCTTTAAGACGGGTTATTTCACCATTCTCACCCGACTTAACAATAATATTTTCAAATTCGGCTTCATCTTTTAAACGGCCGCGCACATTGATAAGCAGCTGAAATTCGCTGGTACCCGTAGGCTGTGCACCTAGGCTACCTGCCGCCGCTTGCTGGTTTTGGTCGGCAATAGCTGCTGCCACATCGCCAGGGTTTAACTGGAGCGCAGCCAGTTTGTTAGGGTCTAACCATACTCGCATGCTGAATTCACCAGCACCGAACAGGCGCACTTGCCCAACGCCATTGATTCGCGCTAGCTCGTCTTTAACAAACTGATCAGCATAGTTTGAAAGATAAAGCATGTCATAACGATTATCCGGCGACGTCAGGTGCACTACCATGGTTAAATCTGGTGACGATTTTTCAGTTACCACACCTAAGCGCTGCACTTCTTGAGGTAAACGCGGTGTCGCGCGATTTACACGGTTTTGTACCAACGTTGTGGCTTCATCTGGATCCGTACCAATGGCAAACGTAATTGTTAGTGTCATACGGCCATCACTGGTTGCCTGTGATGACATATACAGCATGTTTTCAACACCGTTAATTTCTTGCTCTAGCGGCGTTGCAACTGTTTCGGCGATAACTTCTGGGTTTGCACCGGGATAATTCGCAGTTACCACCACGGTAGGCGGCACTACTTCTGGGTATTCAGTGATAGGCAGTTGCCAGACAGCAATTGCACCACCTATAAAAATAAGTAGGGAAAGCACGCCCGCAAAAATCGGGCGGCTAATGAAAAACTGCGAAATGTTCATTACTTAAGACCTGCTGTTGCTGTACCTGTGGCAAATGAACCACCAGATAAAACATCCTCATACTGCGCCATGTTTTGGGTTACTTGTGTTGCATTATCAACACGTGACTGCCAGCTAGATAAGTTTGCCAAAGCATCTTCATCACCCATAGGCACTTCGTTAGCGGCAACTTGGGCACCTGGGCGAACGCGCTGTAAGCCATCAACCACAATGGTGTCGTTTACATTCAAGCCGCTTGTGATGATGCGCATGCTGCCCACTTTGTCGCCTAGCTTAACCGCACGGTATTCCACTTTACTTTCGTCGTTTACAACCAGTACAAACTTATTATTAAGATCTGTGCCGATAGCTTTTTCTTTGATAAGAATGCCCTGTTCATCGGTGTCACCTGCCAATTTTAAGTGTGCAAATAATCCCGGAATTAAGCGACCTTCTTCATTATTGAATACGGCACGAACGCGAAGTGTGCCGGTGCTACCGTTAACCTGGTTGTCGATGAAATCAATTTGACCCCAGTGGTTATAATCAGACTCGTTAGCAAGGCGCATCGCTACCGGCTGCTCGCTCACTGCTGTTGAAGCCGCTGATTTATCGGTTAGATAGTTTAGGTAGGTCTGCTCATCAATATCGAAATACGCATATAAACGGTCGGTCGATACGATGCGAGTCAACTCTGTTTGTCCTGCGGTAACAAAGTTACCTTCAGTAATGTTTGCGCGAGAAATACGTCCAGAAATAGGTGCTTCAACACGAGCAAAGCCTCGATTTAGGCGCGCTACTTCAAGTGCGGCTTGCGTTTGGTTTAAGCTTGCAAGCGCTTGGTTTTTCTCAGCTAAACGGGCATCAAGAACTTCTTCAGAAACCGCCTGGGTTTTACGAAGTTTTAAAAGCACGGCTATAGTTTTGCTCAGCCAACTGAACGCGACTTTTGGCTTCTTCAAGCTGTGCAGTCAATCGATCAACTTCTGCTTTAAACGTGCGGTTATCAATTAAGAATAAGGTTTGCCCTTGTTCGACATATTCGCCTTCGTCAAATGCAACAAAGTCAATATAGCCCGACACGCGAGGGCGAAGCGCAACAATTTGCGGAGACTCTAAACGACCTGTAAAATTATCCCACTCGGTTAAACGCTGAGACACTACCGTTGCCACATCAACAGGAACACCAGCATTTGCGCCAGCGCTCATTGATTGACTTGGATCCTGCTCGTCACCACCGCATGCAGCGACAAGCGCAGTTAGGCTTACTATTGCCAATAAACGGGTAAAAGTTTTCATTGCAAGATTCTCATAAAAATTAAACTAAAGTTTGATGCCGTGCATTATGCATCGCCACCAACAATAAAAATAATTATCTTTTTATATGCAACACATCACATGATATTATATATTGAAGATCGGGCTGACAGAGACAACTGCTTTTAAAAATTTAGAAGAATGGTTTCGCAGAGAAAATGAGAATAACTGTATAAAAAGCGAGAGCTTAGAGAAATCAACGGTTACAGCGATATAGTGTACCAGTGTCGCTCGTCGCATTCATTTGGAAAATAAATGCTTTTAGCTACAACCTATAACTAAACTATGTCAGTTAAATTACATAGCCAAAAACGAAGTAAACGGCAGCTTTTTTCATCGTTCGATAGATGAAAGTAGATTGTCCGCAATAGACACCGGAGACAACCATGCGTCCACATGATTTAAATTTATTGATGATTTTTGATGCCATCATGACCGAGGGTGCAATTACCCGCGCAGCTGATAGGCTGTCGATGACGCAACCTGCGGTATCTAACGCACTTTCTCGTATGCGCACAGCTTGGAAAGATGAACTGTTCGTTAAAGACGGCCGCGGTATTCAACCTACCTCATTTGCTAAAAATTTATGGAGTCAGATTCAGGGCCCTTTAGGCGAGCTCGAAGTCGCCGTTAACCCAACTGACTTTAACCCTGCAACGGCTAAGCGTACCTTTCGTATAGCTGCAACTGACAGCATCGTTTCTATGGTGTGGGGGCCGCTCCGCAAAGTTATTGAGAATGAAGCGCCAGGCATTAACATCCATGCCATTCCTAATTACGACATGGAAACCGATAAAATACTCAAAGATGCTGAAGCAGAGCTCACTTTCTCTAAATATCAGGAGCCTGGCTCTGTTATTCGTGCCGAACATGTTCTCGACCCAAGCTGGGTTGTGGTAATGCGCCCCGATCATCCATTAGCAAAATCTCAATTGACCTTAGAAGACTTTGTCGCGGCTGATCATCTCCTGGTTTCTGTTACAGGCGATGTGACTGGCCCTACAGATCAGGTACTAGCGAATTTAGGCCTTAAACGCCGCGTGGCAATGTCAGTAAACCAGTTTTATAACGCTACACCGTTACTAAAAGAGAGCAACCTTATTTGTGTAGCACCGTCTTTGGTAATGGAAAAAGAGATTTTCTCAGGCGAATTGGCAGTATTTGAAACGCCAATAGAAATTGTCAGCTCTCCGCTGTCTGTGATGTGGCACAAACGTCAGGATCAAGACGCGGGCTTACAGTGGCTTAGAGGACTCGTAGTTAGATTTATTCGCGAACGTGTACAACGTCATGAAATGCTGCTCTCTCAATGCTGTAGAAAAGCCTATTGCGCCGAAACGGTTAAGCGCTTTATGGACCAGCGCAATATGGACTGTGAAGAATTCACGCCAGCGCATTTGAAAACGCCCAGCAACGATGAAATGGACGAAGAACGCGACACCGTAGCGGTTGGAAAAGAAACAGCTTAATACTAGCCTGCTCAGATAACTACACACTCGGCGAGACTTAACATGTTCGTCATTGCGTTGTGCTATCGCAGGTAAAGTGGTTCTAAAACATTCAAAGCCCTAACAAAAAAACCGCTCAAAGT
>NZ_BJKJ01000038.1:0-28777 GCF_006538305.1 Alteromonas sp. KUL17 | reverse complement strand
TGCGCATTTTACATCGTTTATTTTCGATGTCAACCATGTTTTTAAACTTTTTATTTGCTTGAAAACTTGGTTTCGCACTTGTTGCTAAGTTGGCTTTGTTTTTCTCGAAGCCCCCTCAGAACGTGGAGCGCATTATAGATACCTCTTATGAAAGATCAACACTTAAATTGGATTTTTTTGCTTTTTACACCACTTTTGGTGTTAACCGCTCATTTCTGCATCATTTCTAGGTACTCAATCCATCTTTAGACTAGTTTTTTCACATTTTATTGTTCAATTTGTTACAAATGAGTAAACTATGTACAGCCTCCAACACCATAATAAACAATAGAAAGGTAGGTATATGAAAGTAGGCTTTATTCAATGCGCTGTTATTAGCGCTATTTTTGCAATTGCAGGTTACTTGTTATTTTCTTCTGCTAGTTTGAACGTCCATGTTCCATTAACTGTATCAGCAGCTCTGCTGATCAGTGGTATTGTTACTCCTTGGCTAGCGTCTCTTATTCAAAGTCCATCTTCCTCAGATGCCAGAGCACATTCTAGTGACGGATCAGTAGAAACTTTATATGTGGGTAATTTGCCTTACAGGGCAAATGAGAACGCAGTAAAGGAATACTTCAGTAGCTTTATTGAAGTGCAATCAGTTCGTTTAATGAAGGATCGTAAAACTGGAAAACGGAAAGGCTACGGTTTTATCGAAGTTGTCACAGACGATCTCAGTAGTGTTATTGATAAAACTAACGACTCGGTCTTCCTGGAACGAACGTTAAAAGTTCGCCCTGCAAAAGACAAAGTCGAACACGCGTAATTCTTATTCGTAGTTTTCAGTAATGTAAAAAAGCCCGGTAAGCTTTCGCTTTCGGGCTTTTTATTATCATAAGCATTAGCTCTCGCTGGTTTCAGCAGATTGAGGAAGGCTATCTAATAGAGTTTGGTTAAAAGATCGAAATCTATTTATGGCAGATATAAGATCAGGAACCTGTACATCTTCCATTTCGTTAATGATGCCAGCTATTAACGCATTGTAGTCTTCACTACTTTCTAACGTTCTTTCAGCATTAGCAAAGGTATCCATCATCTTCTCTAGATATTGAGCGATTGGACTAACCACATTACCGAACTTCGTGTTGTCGCTTTTATCTTCATTGTAATGTTGGATGTTCTCATACGTCTTTAGTACTTCGGTCTGTGTTGTTCTATTCAACTGTAACGCGTAGCCAACTAACTCTTTATCGTCAAAGCCTAAACTCAACGCTTCTTCAAATGCTTTGTCGATGTCACCACTGTAAAAGGTGTCGGCGAGATCCTGAACTTGACCAACCAAATCAGCTATCGACTCTAACTCATCTTCATCAAGTTCGCCCTTCAATGAAAAGCTAATACCGCTACGCTCATAATATTGATACGACGTTTGTTCTGTGTAAGACGTCGTTAAGCTGCTTTCACTTTGCTCACCACTATTGCCAGATTGCTCCTGAGAAGCCTGAGCCTGGAAGTTAAGTTGCTGGGACGCCTGAAACGAACGAAGGCTTTCGAAGCTAAAACTCACCTCATCCCCATCTTTAGTTCGAATGAGTAAGCTACCGCTTTTCTCATCCGATGCAGAAACAGCATTTAATGATGAAAGTGTGACTGCATTTGGTTGCTGGCGACCAAATATATCGGTTTCTAGATCGTTAATTCCGGTATCGATGAGATCGCGGCTTTTTGTCATTCCTTGTTCGATCTCTTCATTCATAAAACCAGCGAGATCTTTTTCTGCCATCGCGAACCCTCGGCTTACGCCTTCTCTCGCTTGGCTAAATAAGCCATTAAGCTTTTCTTCGCTAGCGCCACCGTTTGCCGCACTTCTGATAACGCCACCTACGAACTTAAGTACGTTTCTGGCGACCTTTTCAAAGTCAAACAAACTGTTCGACTTATCTTCGATATTTTTCTCTTTGGTTTCTTGCGGTTTTTGCCCATCTATTTCCAAGGCTTGATTAAGGCTACTGCTAACCACGCGTAAGCCAATGCTAGTTTGGCTACTTGAAACAGATACTGATGCCGCTTGTTGTTTCGAAAACTCAGCCGCTTGCTGCAATCCGTCTTGCTGTAACTGCTTTTTCAACATTTCGTTCGGGTGAACTGATGCCTTTTGATCTGCTTTTTGATCAACCTTTTGGTCGCCCATAAAAGCCTTAATTTGACCCACGTTCATAATTTGATCCTCACTATCCTCAATCTTATTATCGGCAAAGAATCAGCATTGTTTAATTTTAATACAGCTTTTTTTCTGGGACATTCTTAATAATAACGTAGAAGTAGATAGCGCTTGTTGCAGTTATTTTATAAGGGACTACAATTCGCGACCTTAACATTGAATGGAGAATTTTATGACCGCGACCGAACAACAACGCTATCAAGTTCAGTTGGACGAAAAAGTAGAACGTCTTACTGCGTTACTTTCTCCGTTCAATGCGCCTGACTTGTCCGTATTCCCATCGCAACCAACGCACTACCGGATGCGCGCCGAATTTAGAGTATGGCATGAGGGCGATGATTTATTTCACATCATGTTCGACCAGGAAACAAAAGAAAAGTATCGCGTAGATAGTTTCCCTCCAGCTTGTAAAGCAATAAACCATGCTATGGCTTTGTTGCTTGAAGAAGTAAGACCAAATGAGGTGCTAAGAAAGAAGCTTTTTCAAATCGATTATCTTTCTGCACTATCTGGCGAGCTTGTCATCAGCCTTTTATACCATCGTCAACTAGATGAGAAGTGGCAAGAGGCTGCAAAAGAATTAAAGGCGAAACTCGAGGCTCACTTTCCGAAAGTAAACATCATCGGCCGTGCGAGAAAACAAAAGCTTATTATCGACAACGATTTTGTTATTGAGCGCTTACCCGTTAATGGCAAAGAATTCATATTTAAGCATATCGAGAATAGCTTCACTCAGCCCAATGCCGAAGTGAACTGTAGCATGATTGAATGGGCACTAGATTGCGTAAAGCCGCTCTCTGGCGATTTACTGGAGATGTATTGCGGTGCAGGTAACTTCTCACTGCCGCTAGCGCTTCACTTCGATAATGTTGTGGGGACCGAAATAGCCAAGCCCTCTGTACAAGCTGCGCAGTTTAATATTGAACAAAATCAGCTTAACAATGTGAAGATAGTCAGATTAGCCGCTGAAGAATTCACTCAGGCTATGAAAGGTGAACGTACGTTTAGTCGCTTAGAAGGCATTGATCTAAGTACATATAATTTCACAACTGTATTGGTCGATCCACCAAGAGCAGGGTTGGATGAAGACTCGCTTAGAATGATTCAGGATTACGATAATATCGTGTATATCTCGTGTAACCCTGAAACGTTGGCGCAAAATCTTGAGCTTTTAAGTGAAACTCACGACGTTGCTCAATCAGCACTATTCGATCAATTCCCGTTTACTCATCACATTGAGGCTGGCGTTTTACTTACACGCAAAAGCTAGTTTTGGTACAAATTGACAAGGCCTTTGGAGTCACAAAGGCCTATGAAGACACATTAGAATAAGGTGGCTTTGATTAGAGCAAACGATGTGGACTTAAAAGGCCAATCGCCACTAATTCAATTATACGCTTTTTTGCGTTGCACCTACTTGAACGAAGCGAAGCTGTGCTTTCACTCTCTCACCAATTTCGCGGCGAAGCTTATCATCAGCTTCTAGTGCTTCAGCACCTGCACTGAATACGAGCCTAACCATAGCATCAGCTTGAAGCTGCGCGCATGCGTATTCTACGCCCTGCTGTTCAATAATGTAGTCGGTCAACTCGTCGATGAAGTGTTGAATCTCTCTAAATACTGCCAACCGATAAGCCGACGACGTACCGGTATGCTCGCGTAATAATAAACGAAATACGTTTGTATTTGCCGCAATAAATTCCATGAAGGTTTCAACAGAAGTATGTATTACGCCGCCTCCAGAGGCTATACGCCGCCTTGCCTGACGCATAAGCTGCCGCAATGCTAAACCGGCTTCATCCACCAGCGTTAAACCCAATTCGTCCATATCTTTGAAGTGTCGATAAAAAGACGTAGGTGCTATACCTGCCTCTCGGGCAACTTCACGCAAGCTGATTGCCGATAAGCTGCGGTTTTCATCGAGCAAAGAAAACGCAGCATGAATGATATTTTGGCGGGTTTTTAATTTCTGTTCTTGTCGACTCACATTCGCACCATAGGTTGATTAGCTCTGAACGGCTTGATGATTTTTAGCGCTTGGGGTTGAAGCCCTTACGTCATCTGTATAGCCATTAACGCAATCAAACTTCGTACATCAAAGACTAGCATGTGTAGTTTATCGCAACACACACCAGTGGGGAAAGAGAAACAGAACCATCTCTTTTATAAACAAGCATTAAGCAGAAAAAGCCACAATTAACGAGCGCTTTAGCATAGCTTTACTATAATTAAACTTTACACATGTAAGCAGAACTAATCGGGGTTTTGCTTGCCTGAAGCCTCGTAAAAAGATAAATTAGCGAACAGTTGTAAGCCAAGTTGTATAAAATGAAAAAACCTCCTCTTATCCTTACTAATGTGCTGGTATTTATTATATCTGGCGCAATTGCGTTTATTGGTGTGCCGCTATGGGTGGCGTATCAAGGCATCGATTGGGCAGAAATCGGTGCGGCTATATTCCTATTTTACTTTACCGGTATGTCTATAACTGCCGGCTACCACCGCTTATGGTCGCATAAAACTTACGACGCCAATGTGGTTGTTCGTGTGATCCTTGCGATTGGTGGCGCTATGGCGCTGCAAAATAGTATTTTGCACTGGTCGTCAGATCATCGCGTTCATCATCGTCATGTTGATGATAACGATAAAGACCCCTACTCTGCCAAGAAAGGGCTATGGTTTGCGCATATCGGCTGGATGTTGCGTGAGTATCAGGCCAAACGTTACAATGACTACAGTAACTGTAAAGATCTTCAAAAAGATAAAGTGGTGATGTGGCAGCATAACTACTATTTGCCCATCGTGCTGGCGGCCAACTTTGGTATCACAGGTCTTCTGGGCTATTTAAATGGTGACGTATTAGGCATGATCTTGGTAGCAGGAGTACTTCGCCTGGTGCTAGTGCATCACGTAACCTTTTTTATCAATTCTCTTGCTCATTTTTGGGGTAGCCAGCCTTACACCGATAAGAACACAGCACGTGATAACGGTATTCTTGCGTTTTTTACTTTTGGTGAAGGTTATCACAATTACCATCACATCTTTGAGTACGACTACCGAAATGGCATTCGCTGGTATCAGTTTGATCCTACAAAATGGCTTATTAAGGGATTATCACTGGTAGGACTGACATCCAACCTTCGCAAAGTGCCAGAAGAGCGCATCGAGAAAGCGTTAGCAGCAATGCAGCTGCAAAGAGCAAGTGAAAAAGTATCGCTACTGCCTAATGCTGAAGAGATGATGCACACCATTCAAGAAGAATACGACTTGTTAATGCAGCGCATGAGTGAATACTACGCCACGAAAAAACGTGTCATGCGCGTTAAACAACGCACCCTAAAGCGCAGTATCGAGGGGCTTGAGCTTGCATACAAGTACAAAGAGCTGAAACATGCCTTTGCTGTACAGAAAGAGAAATGGACACAGTTACATAGTTTGTCATTGCAAATGGCGTAAATTAACGCCCTCTTTTATACGTTTGAACGCTAAAAACCACATAAGTGTCTGCTTATGTGGTTTTTTTTATTCTATAGTTGGATAAGGTCGTTATACTAAAACCAGAATCATTCATTTTGTATTACGGCTAACCTAGTGGTGACATCGCATTACAAAAGTAACAACATGGGAAAGTAAGATGGCAACGAAGCAAAAAACCAAAGCCCCGTCGTATCATTACGACGCTATCGTTATTGGCACAGGTCCTGGT
This sequence comes from Alteromonas sp. KUL17, assembly GCF_006538305.1. NCBI lineage: Bacteria > Pseudomonadati > Pseudomonadota > Gammaproteobacteria > Alteromonadales > Alteromonadaceae > Alteromonas > Alteromonas sp. KUL17. The sequence goes on along the minus strand of NZ_BJKJ01000038.1, from coordinate 22,868 downwards.
GGTGAAGGCGTTGCAATGCAGCTTGCCAAAGCCGGAAAAAAAGTGGCGGTTGTTGAGCGCTACGAGGCAGTGGGAGGGGGTTGTACCCATTGGGGAACCATTCCATCGAAAGCGCTTCGTCACTCAGTAAGTCGTCTTATTGAATATAACTCTTCTCCCTTGTTTGCCGACAACCACTTAAGTAAGAGTCTTACGTTTTCTGACATCATGCGCCATGCTAGCGGTGTGGTAAAAAGCCAAACTAGACTTCGCTCTTCTTTCTACGACAGAAATCGTGTGACGCTATTTCACGGCGAAGCCAGTTTCGTAGATGCGCATACGTTAGAGATAACCCGTAAAGATGGCTCTAAAGATACAGTCACTGCTGGCCAAATTGCTATTGCCACAGGGTCGCGTCCTTATTGTCCTAAAGACATCGACTTTAATCACCCGCGTATTTATAACTCAGACACTATCCTATCTTTAGATCACGATCCCAAATCAATAATTATCTATGGCGCTGGGGTCATTGGCTCTGAATATGCCAGTATTTTCAGAGGACTAGGCGTAAAAGTTGACCTCGTTAACATGCGCGATCGCTTACTGTCATTTCTTGATGACGAGATATCAGACGCACTCAGTTATCACCTGTGGAACAATGGCGTACTCATCCGGCACAATGAGGCCTATTCTTCGGTTGAAGCTACCGATGACTCGGTTATTTTAAACTTAGAGTCGGGCAAGCGTATGCGCGCAGATTGTCTCTTGTTTGCTAACGGAAGAACGGGTAATACAGATACACTTAAACTCGAGAATATTGGTTTAAAAGCCGATGGCAGAGGCCAACTCAAGGTTAACGAAAATTATCAAACTGACGTAGACAATGTATTTGCAGTCGGCGATGTCATTGGCTATCCAAGTTTAGCATCTGCGGCTTATAACCAAGGTCGCTTTGCCGCTGAAGCTATGCTTGGCATAAAAACACATTCGGCATTGGTAGAAGATATTCCGTCAGGCATATACACCATCCCAGAAATAAGTTCTGTTGGTAAAACAGAGCAAGAGCTTACTGCAGCAAAAGTGCCTTATGAAGTGGGAAGAGCTCAGTTCAAACATTTGGCCAGAGCCCAAATCGCGTCAACGCAGACAGGAAGTCTAAAAATCTTGTTTCATCGCGAAACTAAAGAAATCTTGGGCATTCATTGTTTCGGTGAACGTGCCTCCGAGATTGTTCACATCGGCCAAGCGATCATGCAGCAAAAGGGCGAAGGCAATACCATAGATTACTTCGTTAACACTACGTTTAACTATCCAACCATGGCAGAAGCTTATCGAGTTGCTGCTATTAATGGACTTAATAGAATTTTCTAACGGACACAAAAAAGCCGGCGAGATTGTCGCCGGCTTAATATGCGTTAACTAAGAAATTAGTTACGGTTCGCAGCAAGCGCGTTAAGCGAATCTTTATGTGCTACGATGTCGATGTGCATATTTTCTTGATCGAACGTCATTGTTGCAATGGCGTAGTCACCCTGACTATCGCTTGCAATGTCGATCAACTTTGCTTGTGCATCACGGAAACGAATGTTATTGCCGATTTTGTCAGACATACATTGGTTATTCATTTCGAATGTTTTCGCATCCATGCAATCGAAAAGCTGGTTATCACCAGATTCCGCATGCGCAATACCAAAGGCCGCTGATAGAGCTAGGGTTAGTACTACTTTACGCATGTTTCTTCTCCTGTGTTACAGTCTACTACTGTCACTATTAAACATACTGTATATACATAAGATAGTCAAACTGAGATCATAGTTTTGTGACAAAAGTATGACAAAGAGAAATATTTGGAGAAAAATGTGAAAGGCCACGATGCACTGGTGGTTAAAGCGAGAAATTGTAGACTGTGTGCCCCTCACCTACCGCATCAACCCAACCCCATATTTAGCACTGCACCATCAACTAAAGTGCTTATTATTGGGCAAGCACCGGGGTTGAAAGCTCATGAACGCAACATTGCTTTTGATGATCCCAGCGGAGATCGGTTACGCGATTGGTTGTCTGTCTCGAGGGAGACCTTTTATAACCCACGCTTAATTTCGGTGCTGCCAATGGGCTTCTGCTTTCCAGGTTATAAAAATGGAGCCGATGCCCCGCCAAGAAAAGAATGTGCCCCCGCTTGGCACAATGACTTTCTTCTTCATTTAAAACCTAAAGTAACGCTTTACGTGGGACGTTACTCGCAACAGTATTATTTACCGCAACACAAAACGTTAACTGAAGCTGTACGCAGTCCGACTGAAACACATTCCGTACTGCCCCACCCGTCAGGAAGAAACAACAGGTGGCTCGCTAAAAACCCTTGGTTTGAATTAGATATCCTTCCCAAGTTGCGAGACACTGTCGAATCTGTATTAAAAGTTTAGTCGTGCTCTTCAAGAAACGCTAAAAGCGCATCAAACGGCATAGGCTTCGCGTACAAGTAGCCCTGTGCTTCGTCACATCCAAGCTTTATCATGTAACTCGCCTGCTCTCTTTTTTCTACGCCTTCGGCAATAGTCAATAAGCCTAGCTTGTTCCCCAAAGTCACAATGGTCTCAGCAAGCACTGCGCTTGCACCCGGTTTAATGTCTTTGACAAAAGAACGATCGACCTTCAATCGATCTAACGGGAGCTGCTGTAGATAACTCATGGAGGAAAAGCCTGTTCCAAAGTCATCAATGGCTATTTTCACCCCAAATTCTTTTAACGAACGCAATGCATCTATTACAATTTGCGGTTCATCCATCACCACGCTTTCTGTTATTTCTAGCTCTAAAAGGCTTGGGTCGCAGTTGGCGTTAGATAGTGCCTGCTTAACTTTTTCTACAAATAACCTGTCGCGGAACTGCGGAATAGAGATGTTAACGGCAACTCTTAGATGGCCGTAGCCTTTTTCTTTCAATTCCTGAAGACGACGGCATGACTCTTCTAGCACCCATTCACCGATATCAACGATAAGACCTGAATACTCAGCAAGTGGTACAAACACGGCGGGAGAAATGTATCCCCCTTCACCATTGGGCCAGCGTAGTAAGCCTTCCATGCCAACAACTTTTTCATTCAGTAAGTCCACTTGCGGCTGAAACCACAGCTCCAGCTTTCTTGCTGCAAAGTCACTTCGGAGTTGGCGAATCATATCCAGGCGCCAAGTCGTCTGATCTTCAATATCTTTGGCGTAATATTCGAAGTTATCTGTTAGATTTTTCTTAGCACGGTTTAACGCAATATTCGTGCGCTTTAAAATCTCAATGCCGATGTGACGTTTATTGTCTAACTTGCACAATCCAAGTGTTATATTCACCGGAAGGGTGTGATCACCTACCTGAAATGAAGATTGGAAAATGTTGTTAATGGACTTGGGGCATACCAAATCGTCAGGACCAATAAGACCAAATACATCAGCACCTATGCGGCCTTTTTTCACTATGCTATCGAAAGAAGATTGAAAGCGATCGCTAATAGCTCGCAACAATTCGTTGCCGACTTCTTGCCCTAAACCATCATTTATATCGGAAAAGTGATTTACGTCGATAAGGGCTACGCTATAGTTTTCTCCGGCAAACAAATGAGGTTTATCGAGCATATTGATAAACTCATTGCGGTTTGGCAGACGGGTTAACCAGTCTCTGAACGCCGCATTTCTCAATTCATGGAAAAGATTAACGTTTTCGTATCCCACTGAAATACTGGATAGAAAAACCTCAAGCAAGTGCTTGTCTAGCTCACTAATCTCGTGGGTTTGTCGAACAAAAACGGCAGCTTCAAAACCAGCGCGGCTGATATACAGCACCGAGCAACTGGGCTCAAAAATGTGCTTTTTAAGACGTAGGCACCGACTAATGTTTTCTTCAATTTCAAGGTTTTTAAGCGTGAACACAGGCTGGTTTATAAATTTCGCATACTCACCCGCAGCGCCAAGCACGTAAACCTCTTCGTCCTCTCGATCTAACAAAGACCCCGCTCTCGCGCATAATAAACCTTCGGAGTCTAAACCAATAAGCGAACTGATTTGGGTAACTACACCTTCGCAAAACTCTTTCACCGAATGTTCTTCAAACAAGTTGGCTGAAGAGGTGATTATTTTTTCTAAACCAGCACGGCTTTGACTAATCGTTACAATTTGCTGATAAGAGCGTAGTGAGGAAATGATAGTAGTTAGTAATTTGGCGCGAGTAAGCTCTGTCTTGGTTTTATAGTCATTGATATCGTAAACTTTAATGACTTGCTCTTCAGGCGCGTAGCCGGGCTGGCCCGTACGTAAGATAATTCGAGGTTCAACTAACTTCATGTCCTCGCGGATGTATTTAACAACATCAAAACCCGCGTCATCAGTCTCCATGACGACATCAAGTAAAATTATGGCAATGCTGTTGCCATATTCGTGCAGCATTTCTTTGGCTTGTTTTGCTGAATAAGCGTGGATGAAGTTTAATTTGCGATCGTTTACGATGAGATCAGATAGCGCGAGACGCGTTACGGTGTGAATCTCTTCATCGTCATCGACAATGAGAATGTTCCAGTCTTTGCCCAATAAGGTTTGCTCTTCAACTGAACCATCATCATCTAAAAAAATTAACTCGTCGTTATCGTAATCCATTGCCGACATTACCGCTCATTTCCTCGATACATACAAAACAAGAATGCGCTACTCATTGTATTAAGGCGACGATTACATTGATAAATGGGTTACGCAATGCAATAGTGCTCTCATGTTACATGCCAATTTACATTCGATCATTTAAGCATTTATGAAGATTACATCCCAGCACTTTTCCCCTGAAGTCAAAAAACCACAGGAAACGGAAGAGAAGACTGTAAAGGTGACAGCCGAATCGCCTGCGGCTGAGAAAGCGGCCAGCAACGCAATGAAAACCGATGCTAGTCGCCAACGCATGCTTTCATGGTTTGCCAGAGTGGGAATTAGCCCCTCTATGATGTCTCCTGATCCTAAAAAGCAAAAGCATGCGCTAGAACGAAGAAAACAAATTTTAGAAACCCAAAAAGCGAGCAATCTTCAAGCTGTATTAAATATAGCATTAAATGTGACGATCAACGAACAAACTAGCGATAATCTTGATCCCGACTGGTTTTTCGCATTTAGTACCATGGCTGAGGAAATTTACAGCCCGCCCATGCAGGAATTATGGGGAAAGATTTTTGCCGTTGAGGTGGCTCGCCCGGGCAGTTTTTCCCTTCGTACATTGCAGTTATTAAAGACGCTAACGCACAGGGATGCACAAGTATTCAATAAGGCTGTGAATGTTGCGAGTAGAAGAAATAACGATGCGGTCCCGCGTATTCTTGTGGGGTATCACAAACGCAAAGGCTTGCTTTCACTATTGAGACGCCCTGTTCCTGAGCAAATTAACTTAGCCAACGTAGGGTTAAGTTACCCTGATTTGTTGTCTTTGCAAGAGATGAAGTTGATTTATACCAGCGAAATTGAAAGCGCCGAATACGATGAAGGTCAGCAAGTAACCTGGCGATGCGTAAATGAAAATATTTCATTAACCAGTAAAACGTCGGGGGTTGCTTTGGTGTATTACAAGTTCACTTCGGTCGGCAGTGAGCTGTATAAATTAGTGACTAAGTCGCCTAATGAAGTGTATTTAACCAGCATTAAGTCGGTGTTAGGCGAGGTATTTAACGTAAGTTAAATACCGTCACCAAACTCGTGCAATCCACACTCACGTTTCAAACCAAAGAAGCGCGTGTCTTGCTCACTCATTCCTTCTTGGAGCGACTGCGTGGTATGCCAATCACCGATGGATACATACCCTTGCTCCCAAAGCGGATGATAAGACAAGTCGTTATCTTTCAGGTAGTAATGTAAGTCTTTGTTACTCCAATCAATGATCGGGTAAAGTTTAAACTGCTGCCCTACTTTTTGTAGAACTGGAAGCTTTCCCCTGGTATCTGATTGGCTTCTACGCAAACCTGCAAACCACGTACCTGCTTTCAGGTCACGTAAGGCGCGCTGCATTGGCTCAACTTTGTTCATCTTATTGTACTTCTCAATACCTTCGATGCCTTGTTCCCAAAGTCTGCCAAAGCGCGCTTCCTGCCACGCAGAAGACATCTCAGCGCTGTACACATGCAAATTTAAATTGAGCTTTTCTACAAGTTCATCAATAAACTTATACGTCTCAGGAAAAAGATAGCCTGTGTCGGTAAGCACAACAGGAATATCCGGTTGTGCTTGGGTAAGCATATGCAGCATAACCGCCGATTGTGCTCCAAAGCTTGAAGACACAATATGAGTATCAGGCAAGTTGTCCAGCGCCCAAGCTACTCGCTCCTGCGCTATCATTTTCTCTAACGTTTCATTGATATCAGCAAGGGCTTCCTTACTGATATCAAGCGTTAGTGGTTGCTGCTTAATCGCTGTATTATTCGTCATAGAAATCCCGTGCGGAGTCTACTACTGGTTTTACAACACCAGCGCGAACAACATAATCACCAAAGGCTTCACCCGCTTCACGATCTTTGGCCCACTGGCCAAACAGTGAATCTAGTTCTGCCATGATTTCCTGTTCGCTTATGTTTTCTCGATACATACGTGGAATACGTGTACCTTCTCGGTTTCCACCCAAATGCAAATTGTATTTGCCTGGGCCTTTACCTACTAAACCAACCTCAGACAACATCGCGCGACCACAGCCATTCGGGCATCCTGTTACACGGAAGATTACGCTGTCTTCTTCCAATCCGTGTTTGGCAAGCAAACCTTCTAGCTCCGTAACGGCATCCGGCAAGTAGCGCTCAGCTTCTGCCATGGCTAACGGACAGGTTGGCAATGCAACACAGGCCATTGAGTCAAGTCGCTGGTTAGAAATCGATGGCGCTATTAAGCCATGTTCGCGGGCTAATGCTTCAATTTTGTCTTTGTCTTGCGGCGCTACACCGGCAATAATCAAATTCTGGTTTGCCGTTAAGCGGAAATCACCTTTGTGGATTTTGGCAATTTCTGCACAGCCTGTTTTTAGCGTTTTACCTGGGTAATCTAAAATACGGCCGTTCTCAATAAATACGGTCAGGTGATATTTGCCGTCAATACCTTCAACCCAGCCAAAGCGATCGCCACGGCCCGTAAATTCATACGCACGGCTGTCTTGGAAAGTCACGCCTGCGCGTTTTTCAACTTCAGCCTTAAAGTTGTCTACCCCAACACGCTCTAACGTATATTTGGTTTTCGCGTTCTTACGATTAACACGGTTCCCCCAATCACGCTGAGTTGTTACAACCGCTGCGGCAACGTCTAGCGTGTTTTCAAGCGGAATAAATCCGAAATCAGAGGCTTTACGCGGGTACGTGCTCTTGTCGCCGTGAGTCATTGCAAGACCACCACCGACAAGTACGTTAAAGCCAACTAGCTGTCCATTTTCAGCAATCGCAACAAAGTTAAGATCATTCGCGTGAACATCTACATCATTTTGCGGAGGAATAACTACCGTAGTTTTAAACTTACGCGGCAAGTAGTTATCACCCAAAATAGGCTCTACAGGCTTTTCAGTCGTTTCGACTTTTTCACCGTCTAACCAGATTTCAGCATACGCGCGGGTTTTAGGTAGTAAGTGTTCACTTATCTTCTTCGCCCATTCAAATGCCTGAAGGTGAAGCTCAGATTCAACCGGATTTGACGTACATAGTACGTTTCGGTTTACGTCGCCTGCCGTAGCAATAGAGTCGATGCCTACCTTGTTTAGCATTTGGTGCATGGACTTAATCTTAGGCTTTAACACACCGTGAAACTGGAAAGTTTGACGGGTTGTTAAACGAATGCTGCCGTACATGGTGTGATCGGCTGCAAACTTATCAATCGCTAACCATTGGTCAGGCGTAATAACACCACCAGGTAAACGGGCACGCAACATCACATTGTGAAGCGGCTCAAGTTTCTGCTTTGCACGCTCAGCGCGAATATCACGATCGTCTTGTTGGTACATACCGTGAAAGCGAATAAGCTGGAAGTTATCAGCGGTGAAACCACCAGTAAGATCATCTTTAAGATCGGTAGTGATGGTGCCACGCAAATTATTACTTTCACGCTTTAAACGCTCGTTGTCAGCCAGTTTGCCCTCAACGATAAATGGTGATTTTTCGTTACTCATTAATAGACATCCTTCTGATAACGTTTCGCTTTACGTAACTCTACAACATAGGCTTTTGCATCGGCTTCAGATTTACCGCCGTGCTCTTGCACAATACTAATTAGGGCGTTCTCTACATCTTTTGCCATGTGCATTGCATCGCCACACACATAGAAGTGTGCGCCCTGCTCTAGCCATTCATACACTTCTTTACCGTTTTCTAGTAAACGGTGCTGAACATATACTTTTTCTTCTTGGTCACGAGAAAATGCCAGCGTAATTTTGTCTAGCAGGCCTTCTTTAACGTAGCCTTGCCATTCCACTTGATATAAAAAATCTTGCGTGAAATGTGGGTTGCCAAAGAACAACCAGTTTTTGCCTTCTGCGCCTTGTACGTCACGCTCTTGCATGAACGATCTAAACGGTGCAATACCCGTACCCGGGCCGACCATGATCACTGGCGTATTTGGATCAGCGGGCAAACGGAAGTTATCGTTACTTTCTACGAACACTTCTACGTCGCCATTTTCTTCTAGATATTCACACAAAAAGCCAGATGCGCCGCCTTGATGACGATGTCCAAACGCTTCATAGTCAACGTGAGCTACAGTTAAATGTACTTCTTCTTCCACTTCGGCTTGGCTTGATGCTATCGAGTACAAGCGAGGCGTTAGCGGTCGCAAAGCATCTACAAGCTGTTGTTCAGACAACTTACCCGGATGGTCGCGCACAATATCAATAATTTGACGTTCGGCCATGTAGGTACGCAGCTGCGCTTTATCTTCCATCAATGTAGCCAATGATTCAGAGCCTGTCGCCTCTTGATATGACTTAATGAAATTAGGGTAACTTAAGGTTAATTCAAGCTTCGACGTTAATGCTTCGGTGAGTGACATGGTCGCGTCAGCCACAGACACTTCTGTATTGCCGTTTAATGACAAGATACTAATAAGCTCTGACACTAGAGATGCTGCATTTTTAAACCATACACCAAGCGCATCACCTGGCTTGTAGGTAATTCCGCTATCTTCAAGGCTTATTTCAATATGGCGTATATCTTTAACAGAATCACGACCTGTGATTTTTTGTGCGTCAATTAAGGTCGCTTTAAACGGCGCTTTCTTGGTGTAAGTTTGCGCTGCTACACCCTGCACTGCCGCGCCAGTTTGCGCCGCTACCGCTGCTTGCGGAGCTGCACTAAAATCGTCTTTTAGCGAGTCGATGAGCTTGCTCAGCCATGCTTCGGCTTCCGCTTCATAATCAACGTCGCAGTCCAGACGCTCTACAATAGCTTTACCGCCAAGCTTACCTAAGCGTTCATCAAAGTCTTTACCCGTTTGGCAGAAAAACTCGTAACTACTGTCACCTAAACCCAAAACTGCATATTTGGTATCAGCAAGCTTCGGGGCTTTTTTGCCAGCCAAGAATTCATGTAGCTCAATAGCATCGTCTGGTGCATCACCTTCACCATGGGTACTAACAAATACCGCAACGTGAGTTTCTGCTTTCAAGTTACGTGGCTTGTAATCTGCCATGCTAACCAGCTTGCTATTAAAGCCCGCTTCTTCTGCTTTCGCTTGACACTGCGCTGCAACACCTTTTGCATTACCGGTTTGTGAACCGTACAAAATAGTAAGCGTTGGCGCGTCACCCGCTACTGCAGGAGTGCCTTGCATCATTGGTGCAACCGAACCACCTTGTGCAGCAGCCATGCCCGCAGCATAACCACTTACCCAAGTAAGTTGATCACGATTTAAGCCTGCAATGGCTTGCGTTATTGCATTCCACTGCTGTTCGTTTAATACCGCGCCTGGCGCTGAGTTCGAATTAGAATCTTGTGACATAGTCTTTTAGCCTTTTATCAATGGCGCTAAGGCTAACGGCTTTCTTCAAGAAGAGAAAAGAATAAATGAAACTTTTTTATTACTGAAAGTGCTAATGACTGTGCGAATAGGTAATAACACAATTGAATTTGGGCGAGAAGCAACAAAAAAGGGCGAGGCTGCAATCGCAGCCTCGCCCTTTAAAATCCGTATTTGAGGCTTAGAAGTGAAGTTCTAGCCCTGCGAATACACCATCGAATTCCATATCAGCGTACACATCATCAAGGTCTTCAATATCTACCGTTACATTTCTGTAACCCACTTGAAGCGTCATATCAACCGCTAAACTCTCAATAAACGAGTACTGAATTGCAGCTTGATAATCACTAAGCTCATGGTCGTCGAACGACAAATAGCTTCCTTCAAAGTATGCTGATAAACCAGTAAACGGTAAACCTAGCTGAACCTTTGAGTAGGCCATTGGAACAATACCAGAGAACTCTGCAGATCCGCTTGTGTCACTCGCTCTATCCACAACGAACAGTGCGCCGTCGATGTACTTTGCATTAACACCTAAGTCAAAGCTCACTAGATCGTTATCGAATAACTCGTAGTACAAAATGAAATCTGTAGCATCAAGCTCTACATCTGTATTAACCGTGGTGCTTTCAGTAAATAATTCACCGTCGAAAGTGAATTCAGACTGAAGCGTTGTGGTGCCCGAGTTATCTAATGTCGTGTGATTTACTTTTACATTAGGTAAAAACGGTACAGGATGCTCAAAGGCAATGTATAGCGCCGTATTGGTCTCATCATCAAAGTTAAAGTCAGCGGTGTTGTTGCTATCAGCAAAACCGCCCTGCGTGTCGGTTTGCCATACTTGGGCTCCAACATATACGCCTGCGATAGTGTCTGCATGAGATGAAACTGAAACTAATGCGCATCCCAATGCGGCAGCTATAAGACCCTTTTTCATTAATTATCCTTGATTAAGAAGTTCTGAAAGTTCAATTAAAGCAGCGTTTGCACGAGAAATATAGTTTGCCATTACCAAAGAATGGTTCGCTAACATGCCAAATCCACTACCATTTAAAATCATTGGACTGAATACCGACTGCTGCGTCGCTTCCAGTTCACGAATAATTTGCTGAAGACTAACCAATGCATTCTTATCTTCCAATACGTCGTAAAATTCAATTTCCACGGCTTTTAGAAAGTGAAGTAAAGCCCACGTAGCACCGCGTGCCTCATAGAAATTATCGTCTAGTTTCCACCAACTCGTTTTAACTACACGCTGGCTGGCTACAGGAGAAGACTGCTTTGCATTCGAGTCACCCGCCAGGTCAGTGTTCAATCTAGCCGATCCTACGCTGGCACTAAGTCTTTGTGAATAACTGCCCAACCGTTTTTCTACCTGTTTCAACCATTCGCGCAAGTTGTCTGCGCGAGTATAAAACTGACTGTCGGTGTTTCGGGTATTCGCTAGCTCGTCACGGTATTTTTTTAGAAGCTCTATACCGTCAGAGTAACTCGATTCAGAAGAAGGCAACGCCCAGCTTTTGTGATCCATATTAAACTTAGGGTGAGCTTTTGTAAGGTATGGATTTTCAATAGATTGGGATTGAGAGCGGCTGAAGTCTTTACGCATAGAGAGTGCAAGGTCTCGCACCATTTCCAGCGCACCGAATTCCCATGCAGGCATGTTATCTAAAAAGATGCCAGGAGGCGTAATATCGTTAGAAAGATATCCACCAGGCTTATCAAGTAAGGTTTCCGACACATCAATCATGGTTGTTGTTAATGTGTAACCCGCAATATTAGTTGGATTCTCAACAGGCGAGTTTTGCTTTAAACGTTGTCTAACATCAAACGTGTCTGGGGATAGGCTCCAATACCATCCTATTAGCCAGAAAAGTAAAACTATCACTACAGCGACAATCGCTATCCGTTTTGAGTTAATAGATTGTCTCATATAACACCAACCTTCCTTTTAAATAACAAATAGCCGACGGAGGTCAGCTATTTGTAGTCTTAATACTATGTGAAAAATGCGAAACCTTTGTGACGGTCGTCTTTATATCACCATCTTTTACTACGTTAACACAACTTAAATAAAATTATGATGATTATACATTATGGTGCATATTTCGGTCATTTTGCTGCTTATAAGCGGCAGAGTTTCGATTTTTCAAAGCATATAGCGCTATCGCGATAAGTATAATTGGCCAAAATGCACTTACTCCCACCACCAATAATGCTAAAAATCCTGCGCCTAGCGCTAAAAGAATTGTGCCCATAACGCTTACAGCAACAACGAAACCAACGATAGCGAGGACTACGCCGATTAGCGATAACACTGCTACGTTTTCCCAAGGACTTAGCAATTCATCTGACATGATTAAGTGCATACCCAACCAGCTATCTACTAAGCTGCCTAAACAATTCACCAAAATAATGGCGATGACCAATGCAATCAGAAAGTTTTTCATTACACTAATCTCGGTAATAAGATAACGGCTGCAATATAAGCCACTAGCGTAATAGGCGTAGCGATGAACAAGCCTGCTACAGCTGCCGCTCTAACCCATACTGCATCTATATCAAAATAACGTGCAACTCCTGCACACACACCTGAAATGATTCCAGAATCAAGGTCTCTATAAATTCGTTTTTGTGATGGTACTTTCATCATCTTCTCCAAAAATGCTTACTTCGATATCTACAATGCGGGCTGCGGCTCTCAAGGTCGCCTACGCGACCTTCTTCTTCTTAAGTTCAGCCAATTCCTTTTCGATAGCTTCATCTGCTTCCATTGCATCGAACTCGGCCTGCAGTGACGTTGCTTCATTCGACTTTGTTAGGTCGTACGCATCAACTTGCGCTTCTAGATGATCAATGCGCTGCTCGTAACTCTCAAAACGCATCATGGCATCATCAATTTTTCCTTCGTGATCAGCTTGCTTCACTTTTAAGCGTGTTTGCGCTGAATGCTTGCGTTGAACCAGCGTTTTTTGCTTGGCTTTTGCTTCGGCTAACTTACTGTTCAGACGCGCAGTATCGCCTTGGATTTTTTCGATACTTTCTGCAATATGCGCTTCTTGTTCTTCAAGAGAAGCTAGCTTTGCAACATACTTTTGTTTTTCGATTAGTGCGGCTTTAGCCAATGACTCTTTGTCATTATTCATTGCGATCTGTGCTTTGTGCTGCCACCCTTCCACTTCTTTGTTTGCTGATGCCATTTGGCGTGCAAGGGTTTTCTGCTGAGCAATAAAGCGCGCTGCATCAGTGCGAACCTCAACTAAGGTTTCTTCCATTTCTTGAATAATCAAGCGAATGATTTTTTCAGGATCTTCCGCTTTATCTAACATTGCGTTGATGTTTGCTTGAACAATATCGTTAATGCGCGAAAACATACCCATGATTATTTCTCCGTTAAAAGTAGTGTTGTGGTTTCCAGCACTTATTCTTAGTTACGCTGACCGCTGGTTACCGCTGACTGAGTTCTCCTCAACACTCTAACTATTACAATCACCATGCCATTTATTTAAGGCACTGTTTTTAAAAGATTTTAATTTAATTCCGGAAATTACCAACTGTTCACCAAGCAACCAAGTACAATTTTTTAGCGTATTTAACCAACAAATTTGTTAATTTGACCAACCCTGTTTATTGCGTTTTTAATGTTTAAGTCACTGTGCTACACGCACAAAAAAAGCGCCTTTCGGCGCTTTTGCTAGATACCAATATCGAATTAGTCGGCATCTTGTTCTGTAGAACTACCTTCAGACGGGGTAGCAACAACTAAATCAGTCACGCTGACCTTACCACTTCCGCGCACTTCTTGTGGGCTTAGCTCAAAGTGATACGTTGCGTTTGCTACTGCTTGGTATACGTCAGCCTTAATTTCCTGTGATGTGGTAGCCACTGCGTTTGAAACCACATTAGTTAAAAATGTTTGAAGCACTGACTCTTCTGCATTTGCTACGCTGCTTGCCATGCTTGCTGTCAGTAAAGTTGCTGCGATTAGTGAAGTTTTCATAATTTCCCTCTGAAGTTAGTCAGTGCAACAACACGCCGTTGTTGCGATACTTAGAGGATTGCGAGAGCTGTGCCAACTCCTTTAAAAACACTTAAGGCATTGATATATATAAATTTAAATAAAAAAGCTCGCGAGACAGCGAGCTTATAAGAATTGAACAAATATTAAACTTTGGTCAAAATTACTAAATCGTTAGTCTTTTTGACTATTAAACGCAGCGACATCCTTTTGTGCACTTTCTACAGCGTCTAGCGCATTTAGCAGCAGATTGGGATCTGGATTTTTTCCTGTTCCATTTTGGCTTAAGTATCTACGCCAAATACGTCCACCTGCTTGCCCTTGATAAAGACCCAAAATATGCCGAGCTGCATGCCAGGGTTTAAAATAGGGATCGTCTTGGCGTTCAATATACTGCTGCATTTTCAGCACAATTTCTCGGCGTGACATGCTCTGAGCTTCAGTATCTCCGAAAATCTCTTTATCTACGGTAGCCATAATGTAAGGATTGGCGTAAACCTCACGCCCTACCATAACGCCATCAACAAGTTCTAGCTGTTGCTGGGTTTCTTCTAGCGTTTTAACCCCACCATTTATGCTAATAGATAATTCTGGGCGAGCCTGTTTAAGTCTATGAACCCGCGGATAGTTTAACGGCGGAATTTCGCGATTTTCTTTTGGGCTCAATCCCTGTAGCCACGCTTTCCTTGCGTGAACAATAAAGGTATCGCATCCGGCATCTGTCACGGTATCGATGAAACGAGCGAAGTCTTCATCTTCGTCCATATCATCAATGCCAATACGGCACTTTACCGTAACGGGAATATCTACCGCAGCCTGCATGGCTTTGACACAACTTGCTACCACCTCTGGCTGGGCCATCAAGCAGGCACCGAAGCTACCGTTCTTAACTCGATCACTTGGACAACCTACGTTTATATTAACTTCATCATAACCGCGCGCTTGTGATAGCTCAGCACACTTCGCCATGTCAGACGGATCGCTTCCGCCCAGTTGAACAGCAACAGGATGTTCCTCTTGGTTGTAACCCAGATAGTCACCCTTGCCGTAAATGATCGCGCCTGTGGTTACCATTTCTGTATAGAGAAGTGTGTGCTTAGACATTAATCGTAAAAAATAGCGACAATGGCGGTCTGTCCAATCCAGCATTGGAGCGACAGAAAATTTACGGTTGAAAGAGATGTCAGACATAGACATTAAAACCTTGATTAATTTGTAAAAAAGTAAATTTCATCGCATTTTTACCGATTTCAAAATTAGTGACATTTCCGTGGTATTCCGTCGATTTTTCCCTTTCAGGAATACAATAGGAATACAAAAATATGGCGTTTTACTCAATCAACAAGCGGCTTTGCGGAGAACGAACCGTATATTCTACTTCTGTAAAACAGAAAAACAAAGGCAAGATAGTTTTCTCCAAGTCTAAAATAACCATTTCACGCTTATGGTCTTGAAATGGATGCCTTCTTGTTCATTAAAAGTCAACGTTCACAAAAAGTGAACACTCGAAAATAATGAACAAAGGTTGCAATATTGTTCATTTTTTCGTACTGTTCAATAATAGTGAACATGAAATATAAATGAACAAATGGATAACTTACTAGCTGAAGCTGCGAAACTATTAGCCGCGAATACCAAGCTAAATGTCACTTATACGCATCACGATGCCCGAAATGCTGAGGAAACGGACGGACAGCTGACGATCACTCACGGAAACCAGAAACAGACTTGGTGTGTGGAAGAAAAGGAGGGGCTTACTCGCCACAGACTACACAAGCTTCAACTAGAAAAAATAGTTTTTAACAACAAAAAACACTTATAGTCACAACCTATATCAATGAGAACATTGCCGAGCTTTGCCAGGAATTGCAAATCGATTATCTCGATCTGGCAGGTAATGCGCACCTCAACATACCTCCTTTTTATATCGATATTAGAGGCAAGAAACCACCTCAAGAGCATCAAATACAACACGCGAGAAAGCTAACAGGAAAGGCGTTTCAACCTAAAGGCATGAAACTGGTCATGATGTTGTTATTGAAGCCCGAGCTTGTTAATCAGCCAATGCGGATACTTGCGGAGCAAGCTGAAATTGCTTTAGGCACGGTAAAACAAGTTTTAGATGACCTTAAGCAACTCACATTTGTTCTCGAAAAAGGGAAAAGGGACTCGTCCTCAACGAAAAAGATCTGCTTCTAACGCGATGGCTGGACGCTTATCCACACAACATGGAAGCAAAACTGGAGCAAAAGCTATATGTTCCTCAGAATATTGAGCAGCTTCGTAACGCACCGCTAGATAAGTACGGAGCACTCTGGGGCGGAGAGGTCGCCGCTGATGCCTATACTCATTACCTTACTCCCAAAACATATCAAATATATGCTGATACTGAAGCACATAAAGCCCTAGTAAAAACTTTCAGGCTACGCCGACTACGTGCTGAAGAGACAGACGTTAATATACTGAAAATTGTAGAGCCGCCTGTAGGAATCGAAAAAATTAGGGGTGAGTTACCTGGCTGTGTCGCGCCATTGCTAGTCTATGCTGAACTACTCAACAGCGATGATCCTCGCAATCTTGAAACTGCCAAAAGGATCTATCATGACCACCTCGCTTGATGTATCCGAAAAGCTGCCCAAAGGGCTTGTCGAGGTATATAGTCAGATCCATGGTATTGCCGCAGAGCTAAGTGTTCCGTTGCTAATTGTAGGGGCTACTGCACGGGATATTATCTTGGTTCACGGCTATAACGCTGCTATCGAGCGCGGTACGAAAGATGTGGACTTTGGTATAGAAGTGCAGAATTGGGAGCATTACGAAGTGTTACGAACTGCACTGATAGAAGCGGGATTTACACCGCACTCGAAGAAGGCACATCAACTAGACACGACTGACAGTGCCGGCTTGCCTTGGGAAATCGACTTGATTCCGTTTGGTGAGGTCAGCGATGATCACGGCCAGATCGCTTGGCCTCCAAAACAAGATATTCTCATGAGAGTCCTAGGGTTCGATGAAGCTTATCGCGTGGACTGAAAGAGGGCGCGAGGATAAGGGAAAAGACGCTATTGATATCTATTATGTAATAAAACACTACAGCAAGATTCCTGCGGTTGTAGATGCGCTTTACGAACAAGATTATATGGATGCGCAGGATAACGACATTATGAATGCCACCGCAATGTTGTTGGCCGACGAAGTCGCGGCCATAGTAAGGGAAAAAACATTGACCTACATAAAGCAGGCTCTGCTAAACAACGATAGTGTCTTAGAGCGCCTGAAGGTTGATATAACAAAGTACACTGTCGCAGGTTATGAAGAAGCCGACATACTCATAGAGATTATAAAAGATAGGCTAAATGGAGGATAAAACCATCGGTTGTTTCTGGATATTTCCGTCAATATCCTTACACTGAGGAACACAATAGGAATACAACGAATGTCACTTTTTACCGAAATCCCCATATATATCAAGGCGTTTTAAAATTAGGCGTGACTATCCAGCATTGGAGCGACAGAGAATTTACGATTTAGCGGAGTGATAGACACGACAGGAACCTCAGACACAGTTATTACTCATATACCTCGCATACGCGCGAGCGGCGTATAGTACCTATGTTCAATAAAAAACAATGTCGCTTGCCATTATTTGATAGGCCTATTCCAGCCTTAAAAAACAGCTCAAATCGTAGAACGCATAAGTAAATCTTCATAGATTATTCAACTTACTGAAAAGATAACGTTTTTTGTAGGTATTTGCCACTATTATGCTTTTAGCGTATTTCAAAGTTCACGATTAGCGGCTATTGTATAAAGTAATAACCATAATTATTAGCACAGACAAAAATGTGATTGCAGCTCATTAGCGTGTTCAACGCAAAGAACTGCGCCTTCCGGAGACATTTTATGGCGGACAAGAAGCCGAAGGATCAGCAAGCGCAAGACGTAACTCAAACTGAAGGCGCGCCCAAACCAGCAGACGAACTTGCTCAACTTAGAGAAATTTTGTTTGGTCAAACAAACCGTGCATTCCGTGCAGATCTTTCTGCATTGGAGTCGCGGGTCAACGACAGCTTCTCTAAACTGAATACGCATCTTGATAATCAGTTTAACGATATACGTAAGCTTATTGACCAACAGATCACAGAATTATCGAATCAGTTGGCCAGTGCTAACGACAACCACAGTAACGTGCAAGAGCAACTTCAAAACACCACTGACAAATTGCAAAGTGAATTGGAGATAGCGGAAACTGCTGCAAAGAATGACAACGATGCATTGGAAGCTCATGTGGTTAAAGAACTAGAGTCGCTTGATAATTTATTTAGTAAGCGTCACCAAGAGCTGTTAGAGAAGCTTCAGCAGGTTACCAGTGAGCTTTCAGAAAGTAAAACCGATAGAAAAACGTTGGCAAACTTACTTTCGACCATGGCCACCAACCTCGCTACAGATCATTAATTAATGACTGAAAAAGTGCCGCCGTCTGAGCTATCTGACAACTCTCTAGACAAAGTCAGAGAGCTACTCATTGGAAGGGACGACAAGTTCGTTCAAGAAAAATTGAATCGCGATGCGAAAGGCATCGTGACAAACGTCGTTTCTGAAGCGCTCTTTGAACGAGAGACAAAGGACGGCTCGGTTAACAAAGTACTTGTTCCTCTTGTAGAGAAGTCGCTTCACCGCTCTATAGAAGCTAATAGCGACAAGATCGTTGGTACACTTTATCCCTTGGTTGGCACGCTTGTAAGAAAGGCGGTATCTTCATTTCTTGTTGAGTTTGTCGAGCGCACTAACGCGCTTATCGAAAACAGCTTAAGTCCCAAAAGCGTATCTTGGCGATTCAAAGCTTGGCAGTCCGGAGTCAGGTATTCTGAATTTGTCGCATCTCAAATTTACCAATACCAAGTCCAACAGCTGCTTGTCATTCATCGAGAGACCGGCACGTTACTTCACAGCATTTCTTCAGATCCTGATAAAGAAAAAGACGCAGACTTAATTTCGTCAATGCTAGTGGCCATTAATGACTTTGTGGCAGATGCGTTTGGCGTTACCAGTACCGAGTCAGAAAACGAGCTCGGCGAGATAAAAACGGAAGACTTTACGCTGCTAATAAAAATTGGGCCACAAGCGCTGCTTGTTGCTGCGGTTACGGGCAGTATTCCTCCAGAGGTACGCGGAAAACTTCAACAGGCGTTGGAAGACTTTCATCAGTTCTATCAGCAACCGTTGCTCACTTATGAAGGTGACAATGCGCCCTTCGACGGTTGCGAAACCATTCTTTCAGACTGCTTAATAAGCGAAAGAAAAGAGGGTGAAGGAAAAAATCAAACCGATTAATAGGTGCACTAGTGCTTCTGGTGATTTTTTTCGCACTTGCAGTGCTGTCTTTTATGCGTTTGTCGCTAAGCATCTTAAAAAGCGACTTGCACGAGCTTCCCCCTCCACCTGGCATCATAGTAACTGATACTTATGTTTCCAATGGGAATGTGCACGCTAAAGTCCTTCGCGACCCAGTCGCTACCAGCATCGAACAATGGTTTAGCGATAATAACATCGATGCAGAAAGAGTTACTGTTATTGAAGAACCCTTTGTTTCTTTAAAACCAAGTGTGGTTGAACGCAAACTTGAAAAGCTCGTGAGCGACTATCCACTCAGCGAATCAGAAAGCCTATTAATTAAAAAAGGTGATGACCATAGCTTTATTATTTCAGGAACCGTATTCACCCCAACCGCAATTAACTTTACTCAGCAAATAAACGCTATTCCTGGTATTTCGACAGTTAACGTTGATACCACCGCGCTAAACGTCAAAGCAGCCTATCAAATTGACAATGCTGAGCTCCAGAAAGCCGCATTGAACCGATTAGTTAATAAGGTTTCGTCACAAAATGTACTTTTTGCTACTAACCAAGAAGCGCTTTCTGAAGTACAGTTAGCAAAATTAGAACCTCTGGCAAATGACATAAAACAATTGTTAACCCTTGCTGACAAGACAAAAACTGTTGTCAGTATTGTTGTGATGGGTGCCAGTGATAATTCAGGCTCAAGCGCACGAAATCGCGCATTGAGTCAAAAACGAGCAGAGAATGTTGTGAATTCATTAATTTCACTTGGCGTAGAAAGTGATATTCTTATACCTGTAAGCTTAGGAGAGCTACCATTGCAGAAAGCATCAATGGGGCGTTCAGTCATGTTAAACGTTTTAATATCCAGTGAGCAGTAGTAAGGAAGCTTTGCAGTGATACAGAAAAAAGTATGTATTTTAGGGCCCACTGGTGTTGGCAAAACAAGCCTGATAAAACAGTTCGTTGAAGGTATTTTCTCCGAAAAATACAAGACCACTATTGGCGTAAAAATAGACAAGAAACAAGTCAATAAAGACGGACGCGGCGTTCAGCTTCTACTTTGGGATTTAGAAGGTATCGACAGATACTGTGGCTTCAACCCTCGCTACCTTCGCGGCGCAAGCGCCTACATTATTGTAGTTGACCAAACTCGGTCTCAATCCTTGCTTGAAGGCATGGAAATTCTAGAACTCGCACGCGAACACTACCCCGATATCCCCGCATTTTTTGTTGTAAATAAAACCGATCTCCCCACAAGTTGGCACTGGAGTGAGGAAGAACTCAATTCTTACGCTCAAAAATTCGCTTCACTAACGAAGACCAGCGCAAAGACCGGTGAAAATGTAGAGAATTTATTCAGTACAATTGCGTTTTGGTAGGAGATTGCCATGGATATTCATTTATTAAATGCATTGGGCATTACTAACTGCGCGCTATTTAGGTGTAACTCCGAAAGCGACATTGAATGCTTAACGCCAGAACTTCCATGGCTAGCAAATGTTGTTTCGATTGACGAAAACAATAAACTGCAAAAGAAGCATATCCCCTCTATTTTTTTAGACGACTTTTTTCTCGATGCCGACGAAGTATGGAAAGGCGAAACGTCATTTACGCTTTCATCTGGCTTTTGGACGGAGCACAATGAGAGCCAAGTACTTCGCTTAGAAGCATTGGCAATTAATAGCGAATCGGGTTCTCGCTATCTGGTCGTTAAAAACGTAGAAGAGCAATTTGACGAAAAACGTAAAACGCTGCAAGCCGCACGGGAATTATTGCTAAGCCATCACGAAATTGTAGGTCAGCATGAGTATATTAGGCACAAATTAAATGGTGTTTTACGCAAGAACACCCGACTTCAAAAGCTCGTTCCGCCCATTCAGCAAGCTATTCACAACCTGGAAACCGGCGTTGTCATTTTAGACGACAAAGGCGGATTGATATTGGACAACAAAGCGTCTCATAGATTGCTGCTGTGTAATAGCACAACGCCAAGCTCAATTCGCGTCAACGAGCTTCTTACTGATATTGATGCGCCGGCAACGTTTCTTCCCGCACTGGTGCAGCGAAAAGCCCCCTGGCAAGGTGAGCTTTATTGGCAACCTGTTGACGATTATGGTGTGTGGCTTCAGGTTACCATTCACCCTGTATTGCAAGGGGATGAGTTAACCCATTGGGTTTACCTACTTACCGATATTACCCATATCCACAATAAAGAAGAGAGCGTATTGACTGCCAGTGGAATGGACTCGTTAACAAAGGTAGCCAATCGCAATTTGTTTACCGATACAGTAAGAAGACTGGTTCAGGAAGAAATCGCATTCAAGTTGTTCATAATAGATATATGCGACTTTAAAAAGATAAATGAATCACTTAGCTATCAGTCGGGTGACGAGATCCTTAAATCGTTCGCACTGCGACTGCAAACCTTTGTCGGCAACAGCGGGTTTATAGCGAGAATAGGCAGTAACGAGTTTGCATTGGTGAAACGTGAAGATACCTTTAACGAACTTACCAGTGCCGAGTATATTGAGCAGCTAGTCAATAAGCTCACTCAAACCTATACCGTTCTCAATGGCAGCGAGGCGAATTTAGGCATAAATATTGGCGAAGCGAACTTTCCCCGACACTGCCCGTCAACCGAATCACTTCTTCAATGTGCTGACATCGCCTTGCAGGCCGCTAAATACCAAGGTCGCAATGTGGCACTTACCTACAGTGAAGCACTGCACAAACAACATCATGCAATCAACGAGCTTGAGAGTCAGCTACGTTCTGCCATCGAAAACAATGAACTCAAACTCTTTTTGCAGCCTATTGTCGATTTAGAGACTGGCAAGATTGTTAAATGCGAGGCTTTGGCAAGGTGGATAACGTCGGAAGGTAAGTTTATTTCCCCAGAAGTCTTCATTCCTCTTGCTGAAAAAAGTGAACTCATTTTCCCTTTCGGCGAGTGGCTTATCAATGCAGCTTGTGATGCTATAGAAGCGTTAAAGGCCTCTAATTTAGACATTAGGTTGGCCATTAATATCTCTGGCCGCCAAGTATCAGATTTAGCACTACTAAACCAAATTAAAAACGCATTGGAAGATCACCAAATCCCCGGCTCAAACTTATCTATCGAGTTAACCGAAAGCGTGTTTGTGGAAAGCTTGGATACTGTTTCAGTATTACTCAACGAGCTTCGAGCAATGGGTATCACCGTGTCGATTGACGATTTCGGTACAGGTTTTAGTTCACTGGTGTATCTGAAGAAACTGCCTATCGATGAGCTTAAGATTGACCGTTCCTTTGTCAGTGAACTTGAGAAAAACACCGACGACCAAGCTATCGTTCAGGCTATTCTTGGACTGGCGAGCAACTTAAACATTAAGATTATTGCAGAAGGTATTGAAACCCAACAGCAGCAACAGTTTTTGCAAAATCATCGGTGTGCTTATGGACAGGGTTACTTATATCAGCGCCCTGTTGCCATACCTGAATTTATAACTTTAGCGCAAAAGCTAAAGTAAGCTTAAGCAAAGCCTCATCAGCCAT
>NZ_BJKJ01000037.1:0-39639 GCF_006538305.1 Alteromonas sp. KUL17 | reverse complement strand
TTTTTTTTGGAATGCTTTACTTGAATTGCAGCTTAGTTGACTACTTAAATTCAGTTGAAAGGTGGTCTGAAAACACCGTATTCTTGCAGCACTTACATTGTCTACACAATCGCATATTCACCCAGTGGCCGGCTACAATTAGCGCTGCACCTATCGCGATGGTAAAGGGTTCGTAGTGATGCCCAAAAATATCTTTGTGCCAATAAATAGCGCCACCCGTAAACAGCAATGCAAGCGGGTAGTATTTGCCATGATAGCGAATTGCATTGCTAACCAAGGCGACTGCACCTACAATTAACGAAAAGGTTAATATCGTTCTTTCGAACCACACTTGTGCAAAAAAGCTAGAACCGATCAGCGGCAGCAGAGGCACCAAAACAGGTAGCGCGAGGCAATGCAACGCACACAAGCTCGACACCCAAATGCCAAGTTTGTCTAGTTTTGTTGGATTCTCGTCAATTGGAGTCATTACCCTAATTACCACCGTGAAAAAATGAGTTCGCGAACTATTCGCCAGAGACGTTATATTATAACAGACTCACAGAAATGAGAAACGTTCCCACATTAAATTTTGATCTTAACGAGATGAAAATGAACTAACTACGTATAAAATGGGGAAAAAAGCTATTCGTTTGGCGCTGTGCCTAAGCGCTCAGCAACGCCTTTTTCTGCGGAGCTGTGCATTAGCCCACTGCTGTGTAAGGCATTTTCTTCGGTCATGCTTACCTTGCTATCCTTCACATCGGCGTTATTGAGCGAAGCGGTTTGATCGCGCTCTTTACCAAACTGCTTGGCCACTTTCGGCGCATGTGAAAAATAGTCGGTTACTGAGGTAAGGGTTAAACCTTCTTTTTCAAGTGAGGGTATATGAGTTTTCAAGAAATCGACGGTTTCTGGGTGGGGATGACCAATAACCACAACGTGACCATTCTTTTTAGCAATACGTTTCATGTGGTTGAACTGCTTAAGTAGGAATGCAGGCTCAAGCTTATGGTCCAGAAACACCTGTCTGCTTGCGCTAGGCACACCTAACCGCTGCGCAATTTCTTCACCTTTTGTGAGTACCGTGGTTCGGCTATCCACAAAAAATAAGCCTTGCCGCTTCACCTCTTTTAAGAGCGCTTCCATTCCTTTTTGCTGCCCCGTGAACGCACTTCCCATATGATTATTCACACCAACCGCGTTCGGCACGCTCTTCATTGCCTTTCGCAAATTGTAAGTAATGGCACCTGCGAACATGTCAGTGGTTAACCCAAGGGGCCCCATGTTCTTTCCACTTTGCGCCTGCATAGGCATATGCAGCATAACGGCCCTGCCTTCTTGCTCAGCGCGGAGCGCAATTTCAGAAGCCAGCGGCGTTTGCGGAAGTATAGAAAAGGTAATTTCTTTAGGGAGAGAAAAAGCAGCGACATCGGACGGCCTGTATCCCAGGTCATCTAATATTATAATTATGTCTGACTTTGCTTTTACTTGAAGGCTAGTTAGCCCGCATAAAACAAAGATTATACAAGGCATTAGCAGACGCAAAAGCATCTAAGTCACATCCGTTTTTCATCATTATTATTGAGCGCACACTACACAATGCTGTGTTTTTTCTAGAATACCAACAACTGATTCAGTTTCAACTTAGTTTCTGAAAATCTAAAATTAACCTGCCTAGTCTAGCCAAGAGCTTGGATTTAGCGCCTTGCCTTTATGACGAATTTCAAAGTAAAGGTTAGGATATTCCTGACCACCACTTCGGCCCACAAGGGCTATGCGTTCACCTTGCCTGACATCATCGCCAGCTTGCTTGAGTAACGCTTGGTTGTGACCGTAAACACTCATATACCCTTCGCCATGATCGACAATAGCGACCAGACCAAATCCGCGCAACCAATCGGCGTACAACACTTTTCCAGGCGCAATGCTGTTTACAGGGTCGCCCTCGGCACCATCTATCACAATGCCTTTCCAAGACACTTGCCCTTGGCGGCGACTACCAAATAAGTTTCGTATTCTGCCTTTTACAGGTGCTGCCAGCTTACCTTTTAATTTGGCAAGTCCATCCATACTCACTTCGGCTTCACGGGCAGCCCGTTCTGCGGCAATCCGAGCCGCTTCAATGGCGTCTTTCAGCGCTTTTTCATCAGCTTGTAGCGACGCAATACGCTGGTTTTCAGAGGCTATGGTTTTGTTTATTTTCTTAAGCGTTGCTTTTCTATCGTCCTGGCGGGTTATAAGTACTGCTCGCTGACCTTCTTGCTCATCTTTCAAAGCGGCAAGTGACAAGGCTTTTTCGCTAAGCTCTGCGTTAACTTCTTCAAGCCTAGCAACATTTCCCCTAAAGCTCTCAATCTCTTTTTGGCGCGCTTTAGCCACGTATTGATAATAGGTAATGACACGCTCGAAGGTTCGCGCGTCATCTTGGTAAAACAGCATTTTTGCGTAGTCGTAATGCCCCGCCATAAATGCACTTTTAAGCTGGCTCGATAAAAGTGACTGCTGTTTACGGATAGCCGTTTTAAGCCCTTCTTGTTCTTCTTCGAGCTTCGCTTGTTCTTGCTCAATATTTTTAAGTGACTGTCGGGTGCTGGATAGTGCTTTCGCCACTTTAGCGATTTCGAGTTCAGAGGCCTTCAGCACATTTTCTAATTCCTGTGCACTGGCTCTATTGTTCTCTAATACTTGCTGTCGAGCGCGCAGTTCGGCCTGTAACTCAGCTAATTTTTCTTTTGACTATTCGCACCGCCTTCTTGTGCAATAGCACCACTTCCAATCGGCATAATTGCAAGGGCAACTATGCACCCAATGATTGAAAGAAATAATCGTACTGACATACGTGCGCCTAGAACCTTAACTTTTTCATTGATGACTTAATGTGTTTCATCGTTGCTGTTAACAACGTTTTCCAGTGTATCTGACGCTCCTCCATATGCCCAGTGCAATTTGTTCGTAATATCAATCATCTAAAGTATTTGGCGCAAACCCGCTATGACTGACATTCATCATACTGAAAGGTAAGCTGGTTTCTCGCCCATTTTTCTATATACTTTGCACTCTTTTCATGGTCTGTAGACAGGGTTAGAGGTAATGGATCAACTAATTGAATTTGCTAGCAACAACTTTATTCTTGCTGGTATTTGGGTTGCGCTGATTGCCATGTTGATATTTAGCTATATCAGTGCATGGACATCTTCAGTGAAAGAATTAAGCACGCACGAAGCAACGGTTTTGATGAATAAAGACGATGCGATAGTGCTAGATACACGCCCTGCGAAAGAGTTTAAAGCTGGCCATATTTTGGGTGCCAGACAAATTAAACCTGAAGAGTTGCGTGAGAAAAACTTCAAGAAACTTGAAAACAGTAAAGACAAACCCATTATCGTAGTATGCGCTATGGGTAATCAGGCTCGTGGTACAGCAAATGCGATGCTTAAAGATGGCTTCGCGAATGTGAGTGTATTAAAAGGCGGAATGAACGCGTGGCAAAGTGCCAGCCTTCCCGTTTCTAAATAACAGGTAACCTTTATGAGCAAAGTAGAACTTTACACCAAGGGCCACTGCCCTTACTGCCACCGTGCAAAAGCATTGCTAACGCAAAAAGGTGTAGAATTTATTGAATACCCAATAGATGTTAAGCCTGAACTGCGCGACGAGATGATTGAACGCGCAAACGGCGGCTGGACTGTTCCGCAAATTTTCATTGACGATCAGCACGTTGGTGGCTGTGACGATATGATGGCTTTGGAAGCACAAAGCAAACTAAATCCAATGTTGGGTTTGGCGTAAAGCGTCAGCGCATACAGCAACGCACTACATTAAATTAAAACGACAATTAAATAGGAAATACCATGGCTGACGAAAATCAGACAAATAACGGCGAAGCAGCGGGCGCACAAGCGCAACAGAGTGCTCAGTTCAATATTCAGCGTATCTACACAAAAGACATTTCTTTTGAGTCTCCAAACGCGCCAGCTATTTTCACTAAAGAGTGGAAGCCTGAAATTAAACTAGACATCGACACTAGCACTAACAAGCTAGAAGAAAATGTATTTGAAGTTGTACTTTCAGTTACCGTTACGGCAACGCTTGGTGAAGAAACAGCATTCCTTTGTGAAGTGCAACAAGCAGGTATCTTCGCTATTGGCGAAATGCCAGACCAAAACAAAGCGCACACGCTGGGCTCGTTCTGCCCGAACATGCTTTTCCCATATGCGCGTGAAACCATTTCTAACTTGGTTAACCGTGGAACATTCCCTCCACTTAACCTAGCGCCTGTAAACTTCGACGCTATCTTTGCCGCTTACGTGCAAAAACGTGCACAGCAAGCGCAGGGCGAAGCGCCAAAAATGGACGCCTAATTAGGTGAACATGAAAGGCGTGGACATGAAGTCGCATTCGGTTTCAGAGTCTGTTTCAGTATTGGGGGCGGGGTCTTACGGCACCGCCCTTGCTTTTTGTCTTGCCAGAAATGGCAACCCCACACTGCTTTGGGGCCGTGATGAAAAGCACATTGCCGAAATGGAAGCGAACCGAGAGAACGCTCGTTATCTTCCAGGCGCAACATTTCCAGATGCCCTAGTGGTAAATGCCAACTTAGAAGAAGTGGTAGCCGCCAGCCAAGATATTTTAGTGGTTGTACCCAGCCATGCATTTGCGGCTATGCTTCAAAGCTTAAAGCCATTGCTTAAACCGCATCAACGCATTATTTGGGCGACCAAAGGACTTGAGCCCAAAACTGGCCGTCTGCTTCGCGATGTGGCAGAGGAAATACTGGGTACCGACTATCCCCTAGCCGTGTTATCAGGCCCTACTTTTGCTAAAGAAATGGTAGCAGGCTTACCTACTGCAATTTCGCTGTCTTCCACTGACGATACGCTGAGTGACGAATTTGCAGCAAAGCTGCATTGCGCAAAGTCGTTCAGAGTATACAAAAACTCAGACTTTACCGGCGTTCAGCTTGGTGGTGCGGTTAAAAACGTTATCGCTATAGGCGCGGGCTTAGCCGATGGCCTTGGCTTTGGCGCAAACGCGCGAACGGCGCTGATCACCCGAGGTTTAGCAGAGCTTACCCGTTTGGGCGTGAAGCTGGGTGCAAATCCAGAAACCTTTATGGGTATGGCGGGTCTTGGCGATTTAGTTTTGACTTGCACCGACAATCAATCGCGCAATCGTCGCTTTGGGCTGGCTTTGGGTCAAGGCAAGAGTGTCGATGTTGCTATTGACGAAATCGGACAAGTGGTTGAGGGATATCGCAACACTGAAGAAGTGCACATTTTATCAAAGAAAGTAGGCGTAGAAATGCCTATTTGTGAACAAATTTATGCTGTGCTTTATCACGGAAAATCCCCTAAAGAGGCGGCCTTAGCTCTGCTTGGTCGAGACCTCAAAAAAGAAGCCTAGTGAATACTTGATGGTTTTTGCTTAGTAGCAAAAACCATCAGCCTCTTAACGCCCCACTATTCCTATCTTTTCCAGCTTGTTAACCTGAATTTAGCGGCCTTCTCTTACCACGATCACTTTAGTGTTGTCGTGATATCTAGCGTGACTGCGCTTGTGGTGCTTCACTTTTTTCACCTTTTTGTAGGGTGAATCGACAACCACATAGCGATTCCCATGCTTGCGATAGTAATGATTATTAGCAACGTAATAACGATGATTGTCGATAACCTCTACCCTATGCGCACCTGGCAAGACGTTAACGTACAGGCCAATTTCAGGAACGCTTATGGCTACGTCAATAATCGGACGAGCAGGTTGCGTAATAATAGTGACCCTTTCATTCGCCCCTCTATTCGAGTGAGAATGATGACCTGAATGGGCGCTTGCTTGCCCTGCAATCATTAAGCAAACGCCGGTGATAATACTCAGGGTAATACGTTTCATAATGCTTCTCCAAACTCATTCGTACATGTTCACAGGCTATATTAATGAGTGAAGCTGAACGAAACCTGACTCAGACAGGATTTATACCAATCCTTACAAAACGCACAAAAAAGCCCTGTTCACAGGGCTTTCGTATTGCTGCTTGAGAAAATCTAAATGCTATGGCGAAGTGATGTCGGCGCCTGCACTTTCTCTGTAGGTGGCAATGACAGAAGAGAGTACGGCTTGATAATTACTGATCACAGATTGCCTAGCCGAGAAAAAGCTACGTTGAGCATTAAGCAAATTCAGAAAGTCAGTGTCACCGGCTTTGTAGCGAATATCCGCAAGACGATAAAGCTGCTGATTGTTCTCGAGCGAGGCTAACGCGTAGCGGTAGTTTTGTTGATTGAATACCAAGTTAGTTTGGCTATTTAACAATGCTTCTATCGCGCTAAGCACCGTCTGCTGATACTGTAAAATCGCCAAAGCAACATCCATTTTTGCCGCCTTCTCTGCAGCTTCTAACCGTCCCCCGTCGAACAGGGTTGCTGCTGAGCTTACTGCTGCACCTAAGGTCCACCCTTGCGCTAAATCCAAAAGATCACTCACACCAATATCTGCACTTAAGCTCATGCCTGGAAGACCTGCCACTGACGCTTCGTAAAACGCTAAATCAGCCTGCTTAAATTGCGCTATAGCTAACTGAACATCTGGACGCTGCTTCAATACCTCAGCGCTTAATATAGGTGCCACTTCGGGCAGTGAAAAATCGGTTAGCGAAAGGGAAAGCAGCGCTTTTTGTTCAGGCGTATTAAATTGCATAGATTCATTACCTAACAATACCGCTAATGCCCGCTCATTAAGCGTTAAACTATTGCTCAGTCGCAGCACCTCCGACTGAGCACTGATCAAGGTATTGCGCTGCTGGGAAACCTCAATACCTGAGGTATCCCCCTCTTCAAAGCGAATTTGAACTAGGTTTAGCAGCGCTTCGCTAATCTCTACGTTTTGCATCGCAATAGACAGCCGCGACTGCAGTGAAATCTGCTCAAGAAGGGTATTTATAAACAACGCCTGGGTGTCTAACAGCGCATCGGTAAACTGATACTGTGCAGTATCGATACCTAACTGACGACTGCGCTGCTGAGCTTCTCGTGTACCCCATATGTCCGCGTCATAACTCAACCCCAGTCCACCTGAGGTAGAGTGGCTTGAACGGCCACTATCTAGGTCTCTTCCACTGCGTCCAGATGTCCTCGCCGTTATAGTCGGAACGTCACCTGCATTAACTTGTGCTAATAGAAATTGCGCTCGTTTTACCCTCTGCTCGGCTTGATTAAGGGTTAAATTTTGGCTTTCAAGCGACTTCATAACGGGCGCAAGTTCAGCCACCTCGAACACCTTCCACCATGATGTTGTTATTTGACTAGTCGCGTCCACAGACTTCGCTTTTTGTAGCGCCTGCGTGTCAGTTTCGGGCAACGTTGTAGAAGGTGAATAAGCGCAGCTTGCGGTCAGCACGATACAAGAGAACGCGCACAGTAATGAACGAGCGGCAAGAGGCAAAGAAAAACAAAAAGAATGCATGGCGTTACTCCTCTGCCAACGCGTCAATGGGATTAAGCTTTGATGCTTTTTGAGCAGGGGCATAACCAAAAATGAGCCCTACAGCGAGAGATGTGACAAAAGCCAAAACGGGCGGCATTAGCGTGTAGGCGACAGGCACACTGAATGAAGCAACGATAAGGACAACAAAATAGCCCAGAAGAATGCCGAATATACCACCCAAGATACACACTACCCATGCCTCGATATTGAACTGGCGCAAGATATCGCGAGGTTTTGCGCCTGTGGCGATGCGTAGTCCAATCTCCCTCTTACGCTCAGATACGTTGACCAGCATGATATTCATTACACCGATACCGCCAACAAACAAAGATATGGCAGCAACAGACGCCAAGAGCCAAGTTAACGTGTCTTGCGTTTCCGTGACCGCCTCTACCAGTGACTCTGTGGTACGCACCATCACGTCTTCTTGTCCGTGACGTTCTACCAACAGTGCCAGCACATCGTCTTTTACCTGAGTGGCTACTTCGGTACTTTCTGCCTTTATGGTAATGCTGCTTAAGTAATCCCGACCAAATACCTTCAAACGACCAGTTGTAACCGGAATGAGCACTTCGTCATCCATATCGTTACCACCTGCACTGGCGCCCTTAGAATGAAGTACACCTACGACCTGATAAAAGGCATTTTGCATCAAGATGTACTCGCCTACTGCCCGATATTTATCTTCAAACAGGGTCTCAGCTACCGTATCTCCAATTACCACCACAGGCGCATAATTTGTTACGTCTTCATCGCTGAAAAACACGCCCTGCGCCATTTCCCAGTCTTTAGCATGAAAGTAGTCAGGTGTGGTGCCTGTAATACGTCCTGAAAAATCGTTTTCGCTGTATCGGATGGTTGCCCTTGCACTTCTTTCCGGCGCGACATAAGCCACACCCGGAACACTTTTCAATGCAGTGGCATCGGCTAACGTCAGCGATGCAATATCACCGGATGAGCGCATGTTTCGTCCACCCGGCCTAATCGAAATCAGGTTCGTGCCAATGGTTTCAATGCGCTCTAGTACCTGCTGTTTACCTCCCTCACCGATGGCCATCATGGTCACCACTGCCGCTACACCAATAATAATCCCCAAGAGTGTGAGCAAGGTTCTAAACCAATTCATTCTAAGGGCAGTGAACGCCATAGATAGGGCTGAAAAAAGTGAGATACTTGGAAAAGGTTTGATTGCCGGTAGCGGCGTGGGCTCTTGAGAATGTACGTGCTGCACTGAAGCCGCATTCTTTTCAACTGATTCACTTGTGCTAGGCGCAGCGGTTTTGGTATCTGTTACAATTTTCCCATCAAGTAAGTGTATTTGCCTGTCGGCATGTTCAGCAACTGCACTATCGTGGGTGATAAGAATAATAGTCACCCCTTCTGCGTGTAGCTCGCGAAGCAATGCCAGTAACTGCTCTCCGCTGGCCGAGTCAAGCGCCCCCGTGGGCTCGTCGGCTAATATTACTTCTGCACCATTAATTAAGGCTCGCGCTACCGAGACACGCTGTTGTTGGCCACCTGAAAGCTCTCCGGGTTTGTGCTCTTTTCTGCTTGAAAGGCCAAGTTTATCAAGCAGCTGTTGCGCTTTTTGAGTGCGATCTTCACTAGACGTACCGCTGTATATTGCTGGCAGTGCCACGTTTTCAGTCGCATTTAGCGACGACAGTAGCTGATAGCGTTGGAAAACAAACCCGAACGTTTTCAAGCGAAGGGCAGAAAGTTGATCGGGGTTTAGCGAGGATACTGACTGTCCGTGGATACGGTACTCCCCTTCTGAAGGGGTGTCTAAACATCCTAGGATATTCATCAAGGTCGACTTTCCTGACCCGGATTGCCCCATAATGGCGACAAATTCACCCTTATCGATTGATAACGAAACGTTATCCAATGCGGTGACTTCAAACCCTTCTGTTTTGTAGCGACGTGATACGCCATTAAGCTGTATTAACGACATATTAAAATCCGTCACGGCGGCGCGGTGGGCCTGATGGCGGCTGCCCACCCGGCACTCTGCGCATACCCGCGGCCGGCATTGCGGTGCCGTCTGCTAGACCCACAACCACTTCATCACCTTCTGATAGGCCTTCTATAATTTGAATATGGGTTCTATTTTTTATGCCTACTTTTACTGGCGTGCGAACCACCTCATCGCCCTGTTTAAGCATCACGAATTGATTGCGAGCTCGTCCTTTTACTGCCGCTAACGGCACAGAAAGCGCGCCTTTCTCCTGCTCTTGCACAAAGAACACTTGGGTAGTCATGGCGTCCATTAACGTGCGTTCAGGATTCTCAACATCGATTAGCACTTGGTATAGCACTACGTCATTAAGTACAGTGGGTGTAGGTAGCACTTGACGAACGGTAGAGTGGTAGAAGGTTTTGTTATCGCCCAAGGTAGAGAAATAGACTGGCATGCCGCGCTTTATTTTCTGCACATCGGCTTCAGACACTTCAGCCCGAAGCGTCATTACTGATAAATCGGAAATTTGAAGCAACACGGGGGCGTTTTGATTGGCATTCAGGGTTTGCCCCTCACGCACCGGTAAGGTGGCTACAGTTCCGGATATTGGCGCGAATATCTTTGCAAACCCGAGCTTAGTAATATCCCCTTCCAGCGAGGCTTCGTCGGCTTTAATCTGTGCGATGCTCGCCGTGATCTTGGTATCGATAACTTTAAGGTTTGTATCGCTGCTTACGACTACATCTTGGCTGACTGCATTTTGCTTAAACAAATTTTGATTGCGTTGCGCTCTCACTTCGGCAAGTTCTCGCTCTGCCCGCAGCTGAGCCAGCTGTGCTTTTTTGCTGTCCAGCGCCGCTTGAGAGTTCTGTACTTGTGTTTCAAATACACGGGCATCGATCTCTACCAGCAAATCGCCTTCTTTAACAATATCCCCCTCTTCTACGTGAATATTGTCTACCTGACCTGAAACCTGCGCGCCTACCTCTACGTAGCGCTTGGGCTCAAGCTGACCTGTAGACACCAAATTTAATTCGATGTCTCGTATCTTTGCATCTTGAAAGAGATATTCGGTATTTGTCTGAGGTGAGTATAGCCATGCATAAACAGCATAAGCAGGCACAAACACAATAATTGCAATGAGCAGTACTTTAATGGGTAGAGGGAGTTTCAAAGCATTCGATCCATAAAAAAAACTGAATGCAATATAGCGAATGTAAAGATTCGCCACGAGAGACAATCTTTACATTTACGCTATCTTTACAGACATTTTTAAAGGCTGAATAAGCCTTTGATTTAAATGGTTAAAAGAGTTTTTAGCAAAACAGTAAGCGTTAAAGAAAGTACTAACGAGCACCCTCGTAACCAAACTGACGCCAGCTTTCATACACAAATACCGATACTGCATTAGACAAGTTCATACTACGACTGTCTGGCAACATAGGGATGCGAACACGCTGCTCTGGGGGAAGCGATTGAATATAGTCGTCTGGTAAACCTCGGGTTTCCGGTCCGAAAATTAACGCATCGCCTTTTTGATAAGACACATCGCTGTGAAATGCTTTACCTTTCGTTGTGCAAGCGAATACCCGTTTTGGCTTAGCATCATTCAGGTAAGCGTCTAAATTGGCGTGGCGCTTTACGTGAGCAAACTCGTGATAATCTAAACCTGCGCGTCGAACGCGTTTATCGTCCCATTCAAAACCCAAGGGCTCGATTAAGTGCAACGTAAAGCCACTGTTTGCGCATAAGCGGATGATGTTTCCCGTATTTGGCGGGATCTCTGGCTGATAGAGTACGATATCGAGCATGCTTTTTTAAATTACCTTCACAGTTAACAACTCGTTTATTTTATACCGAAACGCCATTCTTCATCACCCTTGCACACACTTTTATTACCTGTGAAATAGAAAGCGCTGCTCTTAAGTATGATTACCTCACTAAATGTTAGCTGCGGCTGCACTTATGTAGACGAGTCTTCTGTCAAAAAGTCGAGAATACGCGCCACAGAGCGCTCGCGAATGTCGTCAGACTCGGTGAATAGCTCATGGTAAGCGCGGGGCACTATTTCAAGTTTTGCATTTGGCATAAGCTGCGCCACGCGGCGCTGACGGTTATTATCAATAATCGCGTCATCGTCTGCACTTAATACAAGCGAAGGCGTTGTAATAGCGCGTGCGCTACTTTCAATTTTGTTCATAGCCTGATGTGCCGCGGCCAACCACTCTGTAGTCACGCCACCAAGCTGAATATCCTGCTCTTCGTCATACAGTTCACGAAACAGAGCATAGCGGGTTTTGCTGTGGGTGAGCTTATTAAGTGAAAAAGGAAACGCGATATACGGGGTTTGACCAAAAAAGTACCCCGCATCTTTCTTTTTCATCCTGTTTACCGCAAGGCCTGTGCGAATCAAGCCATTCGCCAACCAATTGGGCAGAGCGGGTTTAATGCCAAACATGGGCGAAGCTAAAACGGCTTTTGAAAACAAATTCGGAAGACGCAGCAGCGTGAGTGCACCAATGGCGCCCCCCATCGAATGGCATACCAGCTGTAACGGGCCTTGCTGCAGTGGCTTTACAATAGTTTCTACGAACATAACGAAGTCATCAACGTAGTCGTCAAAATCGGCAACATAACCATGCTGAGGGTCACGGGTCATCCTGTCTGACAAGCCTTGGCCTCTGTGATCTAAGATGAATACGGCGAAACCATTTTGATAGAGATCGTAAATGAACTCTTTGTACTTTAAATAAGATTCGATTCGACCAGAGCATATTACAATGGTAGCTCGCGGCGATTCTGGGATACAGTGCGCAAAGCGTACCTTGATATTGTCTTTCCCAGAGAAGTGGCCCTGAGTAACACTGTTTTGCCAGAAGGGATTGATATACGTGGCAAAAGTGCTGGCTAAGTTATTTTCAGACGTGAACGTCCAGTTCATAAATACCCTATTACAGTCAAATTGCGCTCTTTGTTAGGCTACGGAATGCTATCAACGTTCCCAATCATAACTTGGGAAATGACATAGTAACTCGTAGCCCACCGCGCTCAGCAGGTTCAGCGATTATGCGTCCATGATGCAACTCAACTGCCGCTTTTGCAATGGATAAGCCCAAGCCTACGCCTCCTGACTCGCGCTCTCTGGCAAGAGTTGCCCTGTAAAACGGTGAAAATATACGCTCACATTCCTCAATGGTTAACCCGTCGCCGTCATCTGTAATGTGAATACACCAATGCTGCGCATCTTCGCTAAACGCAATATGCGTGACGAGTTTGCTATGGCGTATGGCATTGCGAAGAACATTCTCGACAGCGCGACAAAACATCATGCTGTCAATGACTACCGTCTTTTTGGGTATATCGTCAATTTTTAACTGCTTGTTTTTGTTTGCCACTTCAAAGTTAGCGTCGGTAACCACATCGTTGAGTACTAAAGACAAAGCGTGTTTTTGCATGTTGGCTTCGCCAGCTTCAGCACGACTAAGAGTAAGTAATTGGCTTACCAGCGCTTCCATACGATCAGCCTCTCGCTCAACACGAGATAACGTGGCAGGGTCTACATTTTGCTGATGGGCAAGACCTAGCGCCATTTGCAGTCGCGCTAGGGGTGAACGAAGTTCGTGAGACACATCGGCCAATAATCGCTTTTGTGCGCCCCACATTGATTCGAGCTGTTCAGCCATTTTATTGAAATCGCGCGCCAACTGACCTAACTCATCCTGACGCTTGGCAGCCTTGCCCACCCGCGTTTGCCAGTCGCCGCTTGCTAAACGTTTTGCTGAACCCTGAATGTGCAAAATAGGGTTGGTCAGCGTTTTAGCAAATAGCCAGCTCAAAAGCGTGGTAGTAATAAGTGCAATCGCCAAAAACAGCAGAACCGGAGGAGTTTGCTTTTCGGGCATATCTAGCTTTACCGCAAAAAGCGCAAAGCGTGAATTGTTTCGCTCGAAGAAAACCGGGCCGAGAATTTTGAATGCGCCGCGCTTTACTGCAATCGGGGAGGTTTGATTTACCAAACGCAGTAAATCTTCTTTATCGTTATCACGAAGCGGAGGGCCTCCACCTGAAATAAGGCGGTTGTCGCGAATATCTACCGCAACCAGTCGACCTCTCACGCCACGTGAATTGCGATCTAGCGTCTCATGTAACGGCAGGTCCTGAAAGCGCCCACGCTGCATCCGCTCAATGGCTTGATTTAAATCTTCTACTTCGCGAGGCTTTATTTGCACAACTTGAAGGTCTTCAAAAAAGAGGCGACTTCCCCAAATGGCCAAAAGCGATGTAACAATGAACGTTGCCCAAAACCACAGAAACAAACGGCCCATGATGGCCCGCGTTGGGCTGATGCTGCGTAACAGTTTTACCATTAATGGCTTCCAACAATTAACATGTACCCTACTCCGCGGATGGTTTTTATTTTTTCATCTACGGCTACTGCACTGATTTTCTTTCGCAGATTGCTAACATGCATATCAATGCTTCTGTCAAAAGCTTGCAGTGGCTTGCCGAGTATCTTTAAGCTTATTTCTTCTTTCGTTACCCGCTGAGCGGCATTTAGCATTAGTAAGCGCAAAATTAAAAACTCAGTTGTGGTTAGCGTTAATTCCACATCGTCTACTTTAGCGAGCTGGCTACTTGGGCTTAAAAAGATGCCATTCACAAATAAATCTTGTTCAACCGCACCTCCTGTTGAGGAAAGATTATGACGACGCACAATCGCTTTTATTCGTGCCACTAGCTCACGATGGTTAAACGGTTTCGGTAAATAATCATCGGCGCCCATTTCCAGACCTAAAATGCGGTCGTAATCATCGCCTCTCGCTGTCAACATAAGTACAGGCGTGCTATGGCTGACACGAAGTTTTTTCAACACATCGAAGCCATCCATCTTTGGCATCATCACATCCAATAAAATAAGATCGTAATGTCGTCCAGATACAGCTTCAGATAACCCTTCTTCGCCGTCGTTACGCACTTGCACTTGATATCCCATACTCGACAGGTACGTGGAGAGCATTTCAGTTAGCTCAAGGTCATCATCAATAATAAGGATAGACTGCAAATGAAAATCTGAACTCATGGTATTAAACTCTTTAACGGTTGGAACTGCTGACCTTTGATTCATGAAAGTGCCTGTAATTTTTATAAACTTCAACCTGCGCTTGTGGTGAGTCTTGTCTAAATTAAACGAAAAACACTGACAAACGCATACTATATCTTTTCAGACCTTTACAATTACAAAACGGCATCACCTTTACAGAAGCTTTACAGTGTGTTGACTGCTTTTTGTATTTATCACGCTAGGATTAACGTGTCCGAACAAAAAGGAGACGACAATGAAAAAGTTATTAATTGCTAGTGCAACTGTAGCGGCGATTAGCTTAGGTGGACTTGCGTTGGCTCAGCCAGCAGGCCCTGGTATGCGTCACCACGAACCGGTTAAAGAAAGTGTTAAACACCTTCGCGGTTTAAGCTTAAGTGACGCACAACGCGAAGAGATAAAAACACTCATAAGCGCATTTAAAGACGCTAACCCTCGACCTGAAAATCACGATAGTGAGAAGCCAAGTTTCGATTTTGAAACTGCTTCTGAGGCACAAATCAGCACATTTATACAAACTCAACTTGAAGAGCGTGAGTCGAAACACTTTGCGCTTGCGCAACTACGCCACAATATTTTTAACGTGCTAAGTGAAGAGCAGCAAGCGAAAGTCTTGGCACGCGAAGAAAGTAGAGATCAAAAAAGAGCGGCGAGAGGCGATAAGCGACGCAACGCGTCTGACGAGCAAAAGTCACAATTTGCAAAACGTATGGATGATGAAGGCAAAGGCAAAAAATTCCGTGGTCACGGTAAAGGTGAAAGAGGCGACAGAGATCACCAGCGCAATGGCACGCCGTTTGAAGGCATTGACCTGACCGATGATCAGCTGACAAATCTTGCTGAACTTCGTGAATCATTCAAGGATACATCCAAAGCCAATAGAGAAACGTTGCGAAGCTTCAAGGAAGCCCAGCGCGATCTGATTAGAAGCTCGTCTTTCTCACAAGACTCTTGGAACGCGCTTGTTGCCCAGTACAAAGACGACCTTGTCAGTGCTGGTGTTGAAAAGGCCAAACAGCGCCAAGCCATGTTTGCCGTATTAACGCCTGAACAGAAAGCTGAGTTAAAAGCGCAGCGCGAGGAAGGCCGAAAGCTACGTGACTTACTGCGTTCTTAGTATTCAGTAACACCCTAACCCACCGTAAAAAGTGCTGGCCCTGGCCAGCCTTTTTTATGGCTGGCTTTCAACCTGCTGACTTTCTTTTAAACTACGTTTCGCCGTGAGAGTTAACGGCGTGACAAAATCACCAATATGTACGCTATCACTACCTGACTCCGCTTTAAGCAAGCTGACGTCATCAGAAACTTCGTACACCTGCAAAGTCAAAGTCTTCGTTGAAAACAGTCCCGGCTTTCTTGATAAGCCCAACGCAGGCAGCGCCCGTTGCTTAACCAATGAAAACTCATCGCCCACGGCTAACCCACTATTTTTACCCAGATCTATAGCAATGTAGTCAGGCGAGATATCAATGACCTGCGTATAAGTCGTTTCGCACTGAAGTGCCGCGTGAATGTCAGTAATAGCAGCGTGTACCGTATTGAGGACCATGCGCCCAAAATCACTGCGCCACAACAAACTGTTGCTCATATCCACCGAATAATGTTGAGAAAAGGGCCAATCGGCCTAGCTGTGATAGCTATCATTAAAAATCACCTACCCATAGTTTCGGATATTTATGAAGCAACCACGTCAAATCACACGGCCGCCGCAGCAAGCTTAGCGGGAAGTTTTTTATATGGCGGAATTGGCGGATTGATGTATAACGCTATCGATTTGACCGTAGAGAATGTGACAGGTCAAAGTATTTCAAACAATATGTGGTCGATGGGGCAGTCTTTACTCGCGTCAGTTTTTAGCAATCCAAGCATCGACAGTAAGGTAAGTGCTAACATTTCAGGTGCGCCACAAACGCTGGCGAGTGATGCCACCGCATCTATTCAGACCGATGATATAACCGCCGGAATAACCAACAAGGCAGCAGATGCTGCCTACCAGTTCGTTCAACGAGGTATCAATTAACCTAAAGACCAGCTTCTGCCCACCAAACTACAAGGCCGTTGACTTAACCAATCTTAAAAATTCGGTTTAACTGGCTTGTAGTCGGGTGACAGAAAAAGCGGCGACGTTATTACTAGGTCAGCTGTGGCAGGTGTGCAGGCGACTGGCACATTCCATACCGAACACAGTCGTAGCAGCGCTTTAACATCAGGGTCGTGAGGCGCTGGATTTAGCGGATCCCAGAAAAAGAAAAGTGCATCTAGCTTATTCTCAGCGATGAGTGCTCCTATCTGCTGGTCGCCCCCAAGCGGGCCACTTTTGTAGCGCGTAACTTCTAGCCCCGTTTCATTGGCAATTAAACCGCCTGTTGTGCCTGTTCCCACTAAATTACACTGTTTGAGCACATCAATGTGCTGCTTAACCCAAGCAAGTAGCTCAGGCTTTTTATGATCGTGCGCAACAAGCGCCAAGGTAAGTCTGCCCATTTTATTTTCCGAGTTAATCCCAACAACCAATGCTTAAGCCCACTGACGACAGCCATTAACGTCCCATCTGAGTTCTGTTAAAAGCTACTGCTAGCGTTTTCCCCGCGCATTATTAAAAGCAATGTTCATCGATAACGAAGACTGTTAATGCACCGTATGTCGAAGTGAGTATAAATATTCAGTTCTAACGGGCAACTTGTCAACTTACTGTAACAACAATAAATATATTATTAGTTATATTTTTTGTGGCGTAGTCGCCGCAACCACCCAATAAAATATTTATACATTTTTATTGCATAAACATTCAAATTAGATACACTAGTCGACGGTTAAAGCATCCAACTCACAATTTTGAGTTGCGACTTGATAGGAATTGATGATGACACAACCAACTCGCGTTGTTGGTTCAACCACTGGCAGCGATAAAGAGTTTACCTCTCCCCTGGCTGGCTACACGATGCATAGCGTACGACGATGCGTGCGCCTTTCTATGCTTTTGCGGTAGCACACTTTTTACCTTTGTGATGTGGTCGCGGTTAGGCAACGAATAACGCCCAACCAGTTTACAAAGGTAAAAAGTGATTTTTTTCTCCTTTTATTGAATTTTTGATTATGTACAACGTTTCAATTATTGGTGCCAGTGGTTACACAGGGGCACAACTCGTTCAGTTGGTTATTCAACACCCAAAACTGGTATTGGCGGGCACTTACGTGTCTGAGAATAGTAGCGACGCGGGTAAGAACATTGCAGAGCTTCACGGTAACTTGGCTCACGTAAACTCTACACTTACGCCAATTTCGGATGCGGCATTAGAAGAAATGGCTGACGGTGTCAATTTTATCTTTCTTGCCACACCGCACGAGGCGAGCCACGACTGGATGCCTGTCTTATCTTCAGGCAAAGCCAAAGTGCTCGATTTGTCGGGTGCATTCAGGCTAAAAGACACGAATGTCTTTGAACAGTTCTACGGCTTTCCACATACGCAAGAGCAAAGCTTGGCTCAAGCTGTTTACGGCCTTGCCGAGTGGCATGAAGCGCAAATTGCCAACGCTGACGTGATCGCTGTGCCGGGGTGCTACCCCACTGCGAGCCTTAGTGCGCTTAAACCTCTTGCACATAATAATTTACTGGATGAAAGCGTACGCCCTGTAATTAACGCTGTTTCAGGCGTATCGGGTGCAGGAAGGAAAGCCAGCCTAACCACCAGCTTTTTTGAAGTTAGCCTGCAGGCATACGGCGTGCTAGGCCATCGTCACACCCCAGAAATTGAAGCTTACTTGGGCACCCCTGTTATCTTTACGCCGCACTTGGGTAATTTTAAACGGGGGATCTTGGCGACCGTGACCGTTAAGGTTAAAGCTGGTACCACCAGCGCACAACTTGAACAAGCGTACACTGACGCCTATGCTGATAAACCCATTGTGCGTTTGCGCAAGAGTTTTCCAAAAATTGACGACGTTGCTCATACCCCATTTGTTGATCTTCATTGGAAGTTAGATGAAGCATCTG
The DNA here is from genome assembly GCF_006538305.1 of Alteromonas sp. KUL17. Classification (NCBI taxonomy): domain Bacteria; kingdom Pseudomonadati; phylum Pseudomonadota; class Gammaproteobacteria; order Alteromonadales; family Alteromonadaceae; genus Alteromonas; species Alteromonas sp. KUL17. The sequence continues at coordinate 21,126 of NZ_BJKJ01000037.1, read as the reverse complement.
GATACGCAGTGATTACCGCTGCAATCGACAACGTAATGAAAGGTGCTGCCTCTCAGGCAATACAGTGCCTTAACATAATGACGAAACAACCAGTAGAGACAGGGTTAGTACTATGAGTGTTTCACCAATTGTAATTAAAGTTGGCGGTGCATTACTCGACGACACCGCCGCAATGACACGTTTATTTCTAAGCGTCAAAGACGTGCAGGCCACACGCCCCGTTGTAGTGGTTCACGGAGGCGGACCATTAGTAGAAACGCTTATGGCGAGTCTTGGTCTTCAAAGCACAAAAATTGATGGCCTTCGGGTTACGCCCGATGAACATATGCCTTATATCTGTGGAGCCCTCGCAGGCTCTGCCAATAAGCAGCTATGCGCAGCAGCTTTGGCTTCAGGCTTAACCCCTGTTGGTTTGTCATTGTTAGACGGCAATATGGTGGTGTGTGAGCCACTAGCTGACCAGTATGGTGCCGTGGGCGTACCGTCAACAGCAGATGCATCATTTCTAAAAAGCGTATTAGCCCAGTCAACACTACCGGTAATCAGTTCTATTGGTTCAAGCCCACAAGGTAGATTACTAAATGTAAATGCCGATCAAGCCGCAACAGTTATTGCTGAGCTTCTTAACGCTGAGCTTTTACTTCTTTCCAATGTTGACGGTGTGTTAGACGGTGACAAATTGCTAATTAGCGAACTTAGCGCAGCAAGCATATCGAAGTACGCAGATGAAGGCGTTATTACCGACGGGATGAAAGTAAAAGTGGATGCGGCACTCGCGTCTGCAGAGAATTTAGGCCGCGCAGTTTACATCGCGAGTTGGGCCGCCGACATCAACGACATTTTAAATAAGAAAACGGGCACGCAAATACTGCCCTCAGCCCTGACAAATACACCGTCAAAAAACGCTGATTTACCCCACACCGACTTTACAAAAGGCAATGCCGGAGAAGTACAATGAAACAGGACCTACTAACCTTTGCAGACTGGACACCCGACGCAATGAAAAACTTGCTGCAATTGGCTGTAGAAATTAAACAAGCCCCAGCAAGTTACAGCAACGTGCTAGCGGGGAAGTCAATTGTTGCCCTGTTTGAAAAGCCGTCTTTGCGAACCCGCGTTAGCTTCGATATTGGTATAAACAAGCTCGGCGGCCACATGGTGTATTTGGATGTGCAGTCGGGCAAATTAGCCGGCCGTGAAGACGCAGTAGACACCGCTGCTAACCTAGCATGCTGGGCTGACGCCATAGTCGCTCGTGTTTTTTCTCACAGCACGCTGGAAACCTTTTCTAAGGCTGCAAATGTGCCTGTTATCAATGCATTGTGCGATAAGTACCACCCGTGCCAAGGCCTTGCCGACTACCTTACAATGTTTGAACGCTTCGGCAAAACCGAAGGTCTTACCATGGCCTATGTAGGCGACGGCAACAATGTAACCCATTCTCTGTTAATTGTTGGGGCGCTTCTAGGTTGCAACCAAGTTGTAGTCACGCCAGAGGGGCACGAAGCGGCACCTGAAATTGTGGCGCAAGCCAAAGCGATTGCCGAGAAAACGGGTGTATCGATTGTTGAAAGCACTGAGCTTAGTGCTGCTAACGGCGCAGACGTTATCTATGCAGATACATGGCTTTCAATGGGTGACGAGACGCCACTTGAAGTGATCAAAGAAAAGTTCATGCCTTATCAGGTGAACGAAGCGTTGATGGATGCAACCGGTGCTAGCTACGTTATGCACTGCCAACCTGCCCATCGCGATTTAGAAATTACGGGCTCGTTGATTGATAGCGATAAATCGCTATTAATGCAGCAAGCCGAAAATAGAATGCATGGCCAAAACGCCATTCTTACTCAATTACTTAACGCTTAAAAAGACGCCTAAAAAGACGCTTAGAAGGATTATTTAGATGCAAAACGTTAAAAAAATCGTGCTGGCCTATTCAGGCGGGCTTGATACATCAGCCATCATTCCATGGCTTAAAGAAAACTATGGCTGTGAAGTTGTCGCGTTTGCAGCAGATGTGGGTCAAGGTGATGAAGAACTAGAAGGGCTTCATGAAAAAGCTATCGCATCTGGCGCAAGCGAATGCCACATTGTTGATTTGAAAGAAGAGTTCGTAAGCGAATATATCTTCCCAACTATCACTACCGGTGCGGTTTACGAAGGTGAATATCTACTGGGTACGTCAATGGCACGTCCGGTTATCGCCAAAGCGCAAGTTGAGATTGCGCGTAAAGTAGGTGCCGACGCACTATGCCACGGCTGTACGGGTAAAGGTAACGACCAGGTACGCTTTGAAAGTACCTTTGCGGCTCTAGCCCCAGACCTTACGGTAATCGCGCCATGGCGTGAGTGGGACATGGTAAGCCGTGAAGACTTATTGGCTTATCTAGCTGAGCGCAATATTCCAACCACGGCGTCAGCAACAAAGATTTACAGCCGCGATGCAAATGCATGGCACATTTCACACGAAGGTGGCGAACTTGAAGATCCATGGCAAGAGCCTACCAAGCAAGTGTGGACCATGACCGTTGACCCTGAAGATGCACCAGACACACCTGAACGCGTAACCCTGTCGTTCAACGAAGGTAAACTGACCCACGTTGATGGTGAGGCACTATCGCCTTATCAAGCGCTAGTTAAACTTAATACTGTTGCTGCGGCACACGGTGTTGGACGTATCGACATTGTTGAGAACCGCCTTGTAGGTATGAAGTCACGCGGCTGTTATGAAACGCCAGGAGGCACCGTACTGCTTAAAGCGTATAAAGCCCTAGAAACTATGGTGCTAGATAAAGCTGCGCTTAAATACCGTGAGCAGATTGGTCTTGAGTTCTCACACGTGATGTACGACGGCCGTTGGTTCACCGCACTTAACGATGCGCTATTAGCTGGTGCTGCTTCTTTTGCGAAAAAAGTAACAGGCGATATCGTGGTTAAGCTTTACAAAGGCCAAGCCACGGTTACCCAGCGTAAATCACCAAACAGCCTTTACTCTGAAGACTTTGCTACCTTTGGTGCAGACGATGTTTACGACCAGAAGCACGCTGAAGGCTTTATCCGCCTGTTCAGCCTTTCAAGCCGTATCGAAGCATTGAAAAAACAAGGTGAACAGTAAGCGTTACATACAATCGTAAAGCTTAAGTCAGAACAGCATTTAAGGAGCATCACATGGCGTTGTGGGGTGGCCGGTTTGAATCCGGTGCAAGTAGTATGTTTAAACAGGTTAACGATTCGCTGCCGTTTGACCAAGTTATGGCAAGCCAAGATATTCAAGGCTCTATCAGTTGGTCGCGTGCGCTGCAAAAAGCAGGCGTATTGACCGTTGATGAACAAGCCCAGCTTGAGTCTGCATTGAGCGAGTTAAAAGCGAAAGCTGATGCAGGTGAGTTAGACTTTAACGCATCTAGCGAAGAAGACATTCACAGCTTTGTTGAAGCTGCGCTTATTGAAAAGCTTGGTGACATTGGTCGTAAACTTCATACTGGGCGTAGCCGAAACGATCAGGTTGCCACCGACTTTCGCTTGTGGGTACGTGAACATATTGCCTCACTTCGCGCTGATGTTTTAGGTGTGATCAAATCGCTTCTGAATGCCGCTAGCCGTCATCAAGAAGCGATCATCCCAGGTTACACGCACTTACAACGTGCACAGCCTATTCACTTTGCACACTGGTGCTTGGCTTACGTTGAAATGCTAAAGCGTGACTTAAGTCGTTTAGACGACTTAAAAGTACGTATGAACCAGTGCCCCTTAGGCTCTGGCGCATTGGCAGGCACGACTTTCCCTGTAGACCGTCATGCCATTGCTGAAGAACTGGGCTTTGACTCTCCATGCCTTAACAGCCTAGACGCTGTGTCGGACAGAGACTTTGTGCTAGAGCTTTTATTTGTAGCCAGCACTAGCATGATGCACTTGTCACGTCTTGCCGAAGACATGATTTTCTATAACTCTGGCGAAGCAGGATTCTTACAGCTTGGCGATAGTGTAACCTCTGGTTCATCGCTTATGCCGCAGAAGAAAAACCCTGATGCGCTTGAATTAATGCGCGGCAAATGTGGCCGTGTGTTTGGCTCATTGCAGGCCCTGCTAGTTACCATGAAAGGCCTTCCTCTTGCCTACAACAAAGACATGCAAGAAGACAAAGAAGGCGCTATCGATACGGTTAATCAGTGGCATATTTGTTTATGTATTGCCAGCGAAGTGCTTGATTCACTGCAGTTAAACGAAGAGCGCTGTCGTGTTGCGGCAACCCAAGGGTTCTCTAACGCCACTGAACTTGCCGATTATCTGGTAGGTAAAGGTGTACCGTTTAGAACAGGCCACGATATTGCAGGACGCGTTGTGCTTCAGGCCATCGACAAAGGCTGCGCCATTGAAGATTTGCCACTAAGCGACATGCAGGCTATTTGCGACAAAATTGAAGACGACGTATACCCGGTACTACAGCTAGAGTACGGCGTGAATCAACGCAATATCTTGGGCGGCACCAGCAAAGAAACCGTGACGAAAGCACTGTATCAAGAGCTGGAAGACTTGGATAAGCAAGGGTAGCGACAAGGAACTGCTTAGATGGTATTAGCGCATCATGACGGCATAAAATTGTTTCGCAGTTCACTGCCCTATATTAATGCTCACCAGGGAAAGACCTTCGTTTTGATGTTCGGTGGCGAAGCCATCGAACATCCTAATTTCCCAAATATTATTCACGACATTGCCCTGCTTAATAGCTTGGGCGTGCGCGTGGTCGTAGTGCACGGTGCCCGCCCGCAGATTGATCAGCGCGTAGCCCTTCGCAACATCGAAGGTCGCTTTGAAAGCGGTGTACGCATTACCGACAAACAAACCCTTGAGTGCGTTAAAGATGCCGCCGGCTCGGTACGCTCTCAGGTAGAAGCCCTACTGACTATGGGGCTACCAAACTCACCTATGCACGGCTCGCAAATACGTGTGTGCTCTGGCAACTTGGTCGTTGCCAAGCCAATGGGCGTGCGAGGCGGCGTTGATTTTGAAAACACCGGTTTAGTACGTCGTATTGATACCACCGGCATTAACGATCATTTAAACGATGGCTCAATTGTACTGCTATCGCCTATGGGCTATTCATCAACGGGAGAAGTGTTTAACTTATCTCACGAAGACGTAGCTACGCAGGCGGCTATAGCCCTTAAAGCTGACAAGCTGATCGTATTTTCGAATTTTGATGGTGTATACAACCGCGAAGGTCGTTTACTTCGCACCATTGAACGCCCTCAATTAGAACAGCTTATCATGGCAGGCGACATTACCACTGAAGATACGGTGTTGAGCGCCCTCACCACCAGCGTTGCTGCAGGTGTTCCCCGTGCCCACTGCATCAGCTTTGAAAAGGACGGTGCCTTGCTTCAAGAGCTGTTCACTCGCGACGGTACGGGCTCGTTAGTAATGGAACATCATTATGAACAACTGCGTGCAGCGACCATCGAAGATGTGGGCGGTATCTTAAAGCTGATAAAACCACTAGAAGAAAGCGGCGTATTGGTAAAGCGTTCTCGTGAGCGTCTAGAGAACGAAATTAACCAGTTTATAGTGATAGTGCGCGACGGCATGATCATCGCCTGTGCAGCCTTGTATTTATACCCTGAAGACGGCTGTGCCGAGTTAGCCTGCGTGGCAACCCATCAAGACTATCGAGGAAAAAACCGTGGCGAACGGATTTTAGATGAAGTGCGCGCCCGTGCTAAAGAAGCCGGTATTAACAGCATTTTTGTACTGACCACAGTTACCGCACACTGGTTTTTAGAGCAAGGGTTTGAACCTGCTGACATAAGTGCGCTACCTGCCGTGAAGAAAGAGCTGTATAACTTCCAGCGTAATTCTAAAGTATTCACTTTATCGGTATAAGGCCCTACGCACTAAGCCCAATCAATTTAGACGTTTCCTTATTGTTAATTAGTAAGGAAACTTCCCTCTCCTTTTTATATCATATTGAATATATTAGCGTTATGACTATGTTTATTGCTACCACTCACATTAGCAAAGGGTTATATTAAACCATTCACTCCGGTGAATTATTTGCAACACTCTAGTATTGAACTTATTTAAACGTCAGCGGTTTACTAGTGATTTCTCGAACAATAAGAATTTTAAAACACTATCTTTTACTTGATGAAGATAACCTAAGAACCACCGATGCTGACGTGTGGCGCCTCAGTGTGCTGCGCACTATTCTGCTCATTGGCGTTGTCCTTACCTCGGCCATCGTGGCGCACTCTTCATATACTGCGTATGTACAGGAACTTTATTATGTTATGTACTTAACGCTGGGCTTCACTGCTTTTCTCTTCGCCACACTTTCGATAGGCTTGAAGGATATAAAGATCGCTTCTGCGTGCTTAGTTTTAGCGGTAGTTGGAGCTTCCCTGTGCATACTCTTCTTCACAATAGACTTAGAATCGGCGCGTTATGGCTTACTTTTGCTGTTTACGCTGCCTATTATTGTTCGAGTTTTGTATGGGGTGAAAGCATCCATTGCGACCATGCTATTCAATCTCATTCCGTATTATTTACTGCTGAACAATACGCAAGTATCTCCTTTGTTCGGCATTGATATTACATTGCCGGATACCCACACGTATTTAGCATCGTTAATTTTCCTGTTTTTCAATTTCTGCATTCCAATGGCTGTACTGCGGGTCATGTCGTCATTAGAAAAGCAGTCTGAGCACAATTTATTACAAAGCAAAAAGCTTAATAAACTTGTTAGCCGTTATCAGGAAATTTTTAACAATGGTGGTACACCGTCTTTCTTTTGTGACGAACAAGGGCGCGTAATTCAGGCTAACAAGGCTGCAAGAGCGCTAGTCAAAAAGTACCGGCCAGAGAGTGAATATATTCAAGATCTCTTCTCTTTATCTCACCCCATTACAAAGGGCGTAAACCAACACGCTTCTATTTTTAACGCACCCGAACGAGAATTTAAGCTTCAACCTGCTAGCCTTGAGCATCACAAAAAACAACTTATCCACTGCCATGACATATCCGCCAATAAAAAAAGCTTGATGGAGTTTGATGCATTCAAGAAGCAGCAGTATGAGAAGCACTATTTTAATGAACTAACGGGACTGAAAAACCATCACTTTTGGAAAATAGCGGAGTCGAGCGAGAGTATTTTAAATCGACATATTGTCCTGCTGAAACTGGCTAACCTCAGAGAAGTAAACCTGCAATACGGTTACAGTCAAGGTGATCAGCTGCTTTTAAGCGTAGCGTCACTTTTACAAAGCGAATTTACAAATGATGTCTCGGTATATCAATTCCCTGGCGCTAAATTCTTATTTACCGTAAACGGCAAACATCTTTCAACACAAAGTATAGAACATTATCTTGAGCGTCGATTGCCCACCAGCATGATTATCAACTCAGCGCGAGGCACTGTAGAACATATGCTGAAATGGCGAGCGGGGCATTATCATGCCAGTCGTGAAATTAGTTTAGATGCGGCCGCCGAGTGCTGCGCAATAGCGCTAAGCCAAAGCGATGAATTCGCGCCGTACATCTCCTTTAGTATCAATACGGTGAAAACTATTCGAGAAAATACGCAACAAAAAGATAAGGTAAAGGCCCTTCTTGATAATGGGTGTCTTGCTTTGTATTTGCAGCCTCAGGTGTCGCTCCATGGCGTTACGGTGGGCTACGAAGTGCTGGCAAGATTGAAAGAGCCAAAGTCTGGTACCGTTCTTCAACCATTTCAGTTTCTGCCTTTGGTGGAAGAAAACAAATGGGAAGTACTGTTCACACAAAAAATTATCGATGGCACCTTGGCACTTTTAGACAAGTGGCCTAGCAACCTACCCAAGGTCCCCCTAGCGATTAACTTATCGGGGCCAGAATTACTTAGCGACCTCTTTTATGAAAAGCTATTACGTCGCTTCTCAGAGAGCCCTGAGCTTGGAGCACGCCTTAAATTAGAGCTAACAGAGACGTCTGTATTAGCCAGCCATTACGAGACTAAGCGACGCCTAACGTCGTTAGCCAATGTAGGAGCAACCATTATTATTGACGACTTCGGCACTGGTCACGCATCACTTTCCCAGCTTATTGATATGTCTGCTAGCGTTATAAAGGTAGATAGAGAGTTTGTAGAAAGGGTGGAAACGTCTGAACGACATCGCAAGATTGTTAAGATGACTCTAGACCTCGCTAAGAGTTTAGACATGCAGACCATTGCCGAAGGGGTAGAAACACAGGCACAGCTGCGTGTACTTAAAGACATGGGTTTCAATATTTTCCAAGGATATTTATTTGGAAAACCGGCTCCTATTGAGCATTGGGTTAAGACGGCAAAAGCACGCGCATAAAAACATGAAAATCGCGACTTGCGTTCAACATGTGTAATTATCAGAAATTGAAATAGTCGTACTATTGCAAATCTTAACAATCGGCGCTTTACTGGTATGACCAGAAGCGTAACGAAAACTAAGGTATGCCTTGTGAGCAAGACGATGACAAAGGACATTCAAGTAACCTGTGAAGATGGTACTCATCTAGCAGCTTCACTTTTCACTCCACATTCCCCCGCTAAAGCTGCAGTTATGATTGGCCCTGCAACGGGTATAAAACGGCAATTCTACAGCGCTTTTGCCGCCTATTTATGTGAACAAGGCTTTGGTGTTATTACTTTCGATAACAGAGGTATTGGCGGTTCGGTAAAAAGCAGCGTTAAAGAAAGCGATGCGTCGTTGGTAACATGGGGCGAGCAAGATATGCCAGCGGTGCTAGAGACATTGAAAATTCATTTCCCTAACGTCCCCTACTTTCTTGTCGGTCATAGCGCTGGTGGTCAGCTGCTGGGTTTAATGCATAATGTGCACGACCTTACTGCCTTTTGTAATTTTGGTAGCTCTTCGGGCAGTCTCAGAAACATGCGTAAAAGCTATTTGCTAAAAGCCCATTTCTTCATGAATTTCTACATTCCCGTGAGTAATTTACTGTTCGGCCATACTAAATCTCAGTGGGTCGGCATGGGAGAGCCACTACCTAAAAAAGTGGCCCGTCAGTGGCAAAAATGGTGTAACGGTAAAGGCTACGTAAAAACGGGCTTTGGCAGTGATGTTAACGAGCATCACTACGACACCATTCAGATACCTTCTAAATGGCTGCTCGCCAATGACGACGATATTGCTAATATTCATAACGTTCACGATATGATTAGCGTTTTCCCCAATATGGAAGCAGAAGTTGAGGAGCTAGATCCACAGGCCTACAACGTAAAAGAAATAGGTCACATGAAGTTTTTCTCCCGTAAATGTCAGCATTTATGGCCTAAGGTCACCAATTATTTTAATCAGTATGTGTGATATTACCCTCGAGCGAGCGTTTTTTATCAAAGCGCTCGAACTCAATATGGGCGCTCTGGTTACGCGCTAAGCAAGTGTGTATATTCTTCCTTCATTTGAAGGAATGAGGCCTTGCTGATGTTCGCTAAAGTCATCTTGTAGCGCGCTCAACCCTTCACGCTCTTTAACGTTTAACCAACCGGCGCTCCACACAATGGCTTTTGATACAAACCCGCTACTTAACTTCTGGTACTCAGCAACCCCAATCTCAGACATACGCTGCTGTATATGAGCAGGAGCAAAGAAGAACTCCTCATCGCTTGACGGCTTAACGTCCTGCCAGTGAGTAAGCCCTACGCTGATGTATCTTGTTAGGTGTTCACCAAGTTTATGTTTGATGGATGCTTTGACCTGAGCACTTCCTGACATGTCGACCACAACAGTGCTTTTCAGTTGCAACATGTCCAGCTGTTCATAACCAATAACGGCGCTGTATACACCCAATGCTTCTAGTGATGCAACACGCTTTTCAGAGGTTACACCTATTGCGTTAATACCGGCTTCTTTAAACGCAAAAGCAAGCCCTAAACTGGTTTTGCTTGAAGCACTTAATACTAATAACTGCTCTCTTTGTGCCCCAGGTATAGCATCGACCACTTCTGATAAACAAAAGGACGTTGCGTAAAGCGGCCACAGCAACATCTGAAAGTTTTCTTGCTCGTGCTGCTTAGTGCTTATTTCAGCGTTAGCGTGGGCCGTTAGTGAAGGAAGTGGTCGGTAGACATTATACCCTTGAGGCAACTTCAAACGATGAGGGCTACAGTCTATTAAATTGTTGTTTGTCACCGTAGTGTTAGCCATAACCAAATATTCAGCGGGCGGGAAATAACCAAGGAAACGACTTCCTACTTCTACCGCATCGTTGTTAGAGCTAATTACTTGACCCACGCCCCATACCGGAATAACACCCCAGTTTTCGTTACTACTTGTATTAATGGGTGGAAAAAACTGCCAATAACCAAGCTTGTCACCCACCATATAATAGGTCAAGTTATTGGCAGTAAACGCGAACCTTTCAATTTTGATTACTACGTTTTTTGCCTTTCCAGCACCCTCTGTCTGCGCATTATCAGGGCTATCAACTGTTTGCATTATCCGAAAGCGATTTGGGTTCGTTTTGTCTATTTGAAACTGTTTCATCGATATTTATAACCTTTTAAAGCTGTCCGCTCGCTTTTAAGCTGAGTATGTAAGTCATCAGCTTTTGCATGGCCGGTGCCGCTGCTTGCTTCAATCGCCCTAACACCTGCATTTTTTGCATATCGTCTTTTGCCACGCCGTGTACTATTTTTGAAAAGCCATCTAGTCGACAATGGTAGATCCACGCTTTAAGCGCTGGGTCTTCACCCCAAATTTGCACGTTTCGTAACATTGCTGCAGTCATTGGTAACCAATCGATGTCGCGATTAGGCAGCGGAACCACTTGTGTCAGCATCTGCTTTTGTTGTTCATCGCTGTAGGCTGCCTCAACGTGAGCAATAAGCGCCGCACTAAAAACAGGTTGATAAGCACGCACTGTTTGAGGGGTGATGGTGTCGCCGTCGAACACTGCTTTAATCTCTAAGTTAGTCAGTGCAGAAGCTGAGCAGTCAATAACCAACGCGTTATCTGGCATCTTCCATGTTGTGCTTTCAAAACACAATTCTTCGCGGCTGATATGTTTAACACGACCTTGTCTAACGACAGATGGCAGCGTTTGTAAGGCTTTAAGCTCTAATTCGCTCACCGTTGCGCCGTGAAACATACTGGGTCTTACTTTCTTATCAATACGCAGTAAAACGCCCCGCTCTTCCAATTTGTCGAACATATCCTCGATGGAAGTTGACGCAGCGATAGCTTCCATTTGGTTTGCTTGTGCCCCAATAGAATCAAAGAAGAAGTCATCCAAGGGCTGGGTATTTTTCCGGTTCAGTAACCATGCATCTCGCGATACTACCCAGTGGATATTATGCGGGTCGACGTGATTTTCAAGCAGCCATAGGCAGGTATCAATACCCGTTTTACCCCCACCGACAACCACATAGTTGTCAAAGCCTTCGATATTTTCAACTACTGTATTAACCGGCGTAAATGCAACGTCGTCGTCGCGGGTAAAGCTAGGTGTATGAGTAAGCGGAATATTAGTGTTTAGATAAGTGGCATCAACAATTTTCTTGTTAACCGTAACGTTATAGTGCTTGCCATTTAGCATAGAAACAAACTGGTTATTGCCCGTATATTCACAAAGCGGGTAATACTGCACTCGGTTTGAAGGCAAAAAGGTTTCGTTCATTACCGCATCGAAATACGCACTCACTTCTTGGCCTGAAGCTAATCCCATTAAACCTTCATTCAATCCTGTTTTATCAATAACGCCACGATTTAACTCTTTTGAACACACGCCATAAAAAGCTGACGGCTGGTGAAGGGTAACGAAGGGATAAGCGTAGTTCCAATGCCCTCCGGGCTTCGCATTTTTATCTACAATCAAAATGTTAGCTTTAGTTTCGTGAAGTAGTACGTCAGCAAAAGCCATCCCTATGGCGCCAGCACCAACAATTAAATAATCGCAGGTTAATTGCTCAGTTTTCATATATAGTGTCCTTATGAATAACCTGCGGGCAGGCAGGTTAAGTGTTAAACCAAGAGATATAACGGCGTTATAAAACCACTTTACATAACGGTGTTATATTGCGCAACATGTAAATGATGTGTAAATGAAAAAAGATACGCGAAAAAAGATCTTAGACGCTGCCTCAGCACTATTTTTGAAAGGCGGAACGAACGCACTTAGCGTGCGCGCCATTGCTGACGGTGCAGGTATGTCAACGATTGGCATCTATAGCCACTTCAAAGGTAAGCAGGGCATTTTAGATGCGCTTTACATTGAGGGTTTCGAATTAGTAGAGCGTGAAATGTTGGCAGCCGACGGCAATACTGCGGCAGAAAAAGTGATTAATGGCTGCGAGCGTATTTTAACGTTTTCAGAAACTCATGCGGCCCATTATCGACTAATTTTTGCTTCTAATTTAAAAGACTATACGCCATCGGATGAAGCTATCGAGGCAGGTGAAAAAGCCTTTATCACGCTAACTAAGCTAACCGCTGCGTTAATTAAAAAAGATCTGTCTGTTGAAGAAAAGCAAGATGTAGCTATGCAAGTATGGGCGCTAAATCATGGTTATATTACGTTGAATCAGCACGAAATTAGCAACCGTATTACTTGGAACAATTGGAAAGAACGCGCACTGCAGGCCATTCGCTTGCACGTTTACGCCCTCGTCGCTACCCAGTAAAAAAGGGGTCAGAGTCTGAGGTATCCCCACAAATAATATAACGATATCAGTGAGATAAAAAAAGATAGGAACATTCATGACGTTTGGTGATCAGATCAATCGCCAAACTTCACTGAGGCCAAACAGCCATGAATGCTCTATCTATTGTGAACAAAGTCGTATCGCTTGTCAGCTACAATATGCATAAAACTCGTCTAAGTGCGGTCACGGCGTGCGTCAAAAGTCTGCTTAATGGAAGCGCTGCAACTGTAACCAGCATAGGTCGAGGAATTAATACTAAAGCCTTTGAAAAACAACGGATTAAACGTGCTGACCGCTTGCTCTCAAACCCGCATTTACTAAGTGAAACACCGCTTATCTATGCATCTATATGCCAACTATTTTGCGGCAACACAACACGCCCTGTTATCTCAATCGACTGGTCAGATTTAGACGACCGTAAAGCGCATTTTCTTTTACGCGCGGCAATATCCCTGAAAGGTCGGCCCATCACACTTTATCAAGAAGTGCATTGCAACAAGACCAAAGAGAAACCCGCCACCCACAAAGCATTCTTAAAGACATTACACGCCATGTTACCTTCAAATTGCCGACCCATTATCGTTACCGATGCAGGGTATAAATCGCCTTGGTTCAGAGAGGTACTAGCGCTAAGGTGGGATATTGTTGGACGCATCCGTAAGCCACATCTTTATTCACTTGATAAAGGAGATACGTGGCAGTGTATTCGCTACCTCTATACTCAAGCAACCTGTCGACCGAAGCGTTTTGATAACAGCCAAATAGTAAAGAGCAACCCCTTTACCTGCACGCTAGTTCTGTTTAAACAGAAATCTAAAGGGCGTCATGCTTCAAATCCAGATGGTACACGTAAAGCCTCAAAGCGGTCGAAAGTCCATGCGCAAGGAGCAAAAGACCCATGGCTGTTAGCCACATCACTGGCACCTCATCGAAGCTTATCGAAACAAGTAGTGGCCATTTACAGGCAACGAATGCAAATTGAAGAAGGCTTTAGAGACATGAAAAGCACGAAGTTCGGGCTTGGCTATTAACAGAATAAAAGCGTGAAAAAGCAGCGTCTAACAATACTGGTATTGCTGACGACGTTAGCGTCACTCGTAGCTATATTACTGGGTATAGTACTTGTCTCATCGAATAAGCATCGGCGCTTCCAAGCCAATACCGAAACCAGGAGCGTGTTGTCATTCCATTACCTTAGACTCAGGGCTGTCGCTTGTCGAATACGATTTACTATGCGACAGTGGAAAGCTGCGCTCAAATGGTACAGCTCCATAGTCGACGCAGCCTGGGCCGGAGGCATATGAAATTAAATTCGTGGGGATCCCTCAGGGTCAGAGTACATTTTAATAAAGTACTCTGACCCCATTTACTCTATTTGCTGGCTACCGCCTTTCTCACCCGTTCACCATAGTCGCTATCAGCTAGGTCGTATTGAACGAACATTGCCTCTTGAACGTCCTTAGTAGCTTGGCTTAAGCCGTCAGCAATGTTGTTTACCAGCTGTTGTTTTTGATCTTCACTCATAATGCGGTAAAGATCACCGGCCTGTGAGTAGTTATCTTCGTCACGGTTATCGTAAATATCTAACCATGCATCTTGCTCTAGCGGCATAGGCGGCTCTTGAACCTCTGGTGCTTCAGCCGGCTCACCAACTCGCGCGCGATTATTTGGATAGAAGTTGGCTCCACTTCCTGCAAGTGCTGGGTTAATTCCCGCAAAGGCTCCATCTCGTTGATAATTGTGCACTGGACAACGCGGCGCGTTTACCGGTATTTGGTTGTAGTTTGCACCAATACGGTATCTGTGCGCATCTTGATAGCCAATTAGACGCGCTTGAAGCATTCTGTCTGGCGACGCACCAATACCCGGTACCAAATTGCTCGGCGCAAACGCTGCTTGCTCAGTTTCTGCAAAGTAGTTATCAACATTACGGCTTAACTCCAACTGACCTACTTCAATTAATGGAAAGTCGCTGTGCGGCCACACCTTCGTTAGGTCAAACGGATTAATGTGGTAATTACGCGCTTCCTCTTCATTCATAATCTGCACATTTACGGTCCACGATGGAAATTCGCCGTTATCAATGCTTTCGACCAAGTCTTGCTGAGCGCCATAAGCAGGCATCTTTGCCGCTTCTTCGCTAGTTAGCGTTTTAATACCTTGGTTAGTTTTAAAGTGCCATTTCACCCAATAGCGTTCGCCTGCGTTATTCCAGAAACTCAACGTATGAGAGCTATAGCCATTCACATGACGATAAGAAAGTGGAATACCGCGATCAGACATCAAGATTGTCGATTGGTGTAATGACTGAGGGTTGTTCGCCCAAAACTCGTACACGGCCTGCGGATCCGGCAAGTTCGTACGTGGGTTCTTTTTCTGGCTGTGTATAAAGTCAGGGAACTTAATGCCATCTCGCAAGAAGAATACGGGTGTATTGTTTCCAACCATATCCCAGTTACCCTGTTCAGTGTAAAACTTCACCGAAAAACCACGAGGGTCACGAGCATAGTCACTTGAATCCTGACCACCACCTACGGTAGAAAAACGCAAAAACACGTCGGTTTTTTGCCCCTCTTTTTGCAGAAAGTCTGCAATAGTATAATTAGACAAACTTTTAGTTAGCGTAAAAGTACCATATGCTGCACTACCTCTAGCGTGAACTACGCGCTCTGGAATTCGCTCGCGGTTAAAGTGTGCAAGCTTCTCAAACAAATAATGGTTGTCGAAAGTCACCGGCCCGCGTGGCCCCGCTGTTCGGCTCTGATTATCATTGGCAACGGGCGCACCATTGCTAGACGTTAGCGTAGTAGGTTTTATAGCTGCACCTGAAAATGGACATTTACTCATTGCGAATTCCTTCTGGTTGTTTTCTCGCCCTCTTTTCAGCTTTACTTAACGTCTCGCTAAAACTGGGCATTACAAGCGTAATCAACAACGTTGTGCTAATTACTTTTTTCGTTTAGAAAGATGTTCGTTGATTTAGAGCAGCAGTTAAAGCGAACAAAATAGATGGTCCCAATCGTGATTTCGAATCACACTGAAGTGCTTGTTACTAGATGGCTGGTCTGACATTCATTATGTAACTATCGGGGGCTTCGTATTACAGGGGCATGTATAAGCGAGCTTAGTGTGGCTGGAAAAAGTGGGCGCTAGTTGTTCAGAGCGTACTTTTTTACGAAAGTGTTTATACCACTCAGTAGCTTGCTCCTTGGGCATACCAAATCACAATGGGTAGGCATGGGCGTGCGCCCACCTAAGCAAATAGTCAAACAATGGCGGCGATGGTTTAACGGCAATGGCTATGTCGAAACTGCTTTCCCAAAAGACATTCACACCCGTTTTTACGATTACATTATACTACCATCAAAATGGCTACTCGCCGCTGATGATGCCATTGCCAACTTTAAAAAATGCAGAGGATGTAGTGCGTATATTTCCTAACGTCAGCGCACAAATAAAGATGCTTCACCCTAGCAATTTTAAGAGGAAAGAAATAGGTCATGTGAAGTTCTTTTCTCACAAAAATATCAGTACATCTGGCCCCAAACCTTTCAGTTTTTTGTACAGCTTGTGGAAAGCTAGCGTGCTTGTTCCATGCGAGACAACAGTGCGATTGCTTTTTCTCGTTGTTCAAAAGGCGTTGATGAGTTGACTAAGCGACTTAAAATGCGTTTCGCTTCTGAGTAGTTTTCTAATTCTACCAAGGTATAGGCAAGGTGATATTGTAGTGACAAAGATGTAGCATTTCGCACTGACGCTTCTCGAAGCAGAGGCAGCGAGGCCTGTGGTTGGCCATTAATGGTTAGCGCCCAACCATAAGTGTGCAGCACATCGGAGTCTTTGGGTTGTAATCGGTAAGCTTGCTCAGCAAAGTGTAAGCTCTTTTCGTTATTTATGAGTAAATGAAGCTCCGCTAATCGATTATATAATGCAAACCGGTTTGCTTCTGGTGCTACCTCTAACATATAAAGATAGTGATTAATTGCGGTGTTAGCATCGCCATAATAATAGTGATATTGCGCCAGTAAATTACGGGTGAAATACCTATCGGGCTCTTGTTCTACCGTCGCAGTTAAACGCTTAATCAAGGCCGAAAAATCACCTGTTTTGACACTTAGCGCATACAGTTTGGCAAAGGCTAAATCGAAGGTTTCATCTTCATTCAGCACCTTTTGATAAAATGTCATCGCTTGAGTGAAACTACCTTTTTTCTGGGCTAATTCACCAAATTTGAATAACACCTGAGGGTGCTTAGGATAACTTTTTATTATTGCTGACAGACTAGATTCTGCGCGTTCAACTTTATTTAATGCTAATAAAAGCTTCACCCACTGAAGTTGTAAATCTAGGTTTTCTGGTTGCAATAATCGAGCTTTATCCATACTACTCAGGGCTTTATCTTCATCACCCACAGCCAACCAATTTTGCGATTCACTTACCAGTATGTTTACCGGCCTATTAAATATTAATTCTAGTTTTAGAAGAGTTGATTTTGCATTTTCTACATCGTTTGCTTTGATGTAAAACGTAGCCAGTTGCACTAGTGCCAAAGGATTACCTGGCTCCTTCACTTCTAATTCACGCAATGCAGCAATGGCACTTCTGTAGTCTTGTCGCTGATTCATTGCAGCCACGGCGGAGAAAGTTATTTTTCCTATTGGCCCAAACTTTTGTAAAAGGTATCTATACCGTCTATCCGCCGATTCAAAATCGCTTCGACGCATGTCAATATTCGCCAATTGAAACACCACTTGAAGGTGATTTCCTTTTTCTTCTTCAAGCACAAGTAAAATAGCTTCAGCGTCGTCTAACAATCCTTTGTTGATTAGCATTGTTGCTTGATTGTATCGCGCAGCAAAAAGATCAGGCGCCTGGTTGAGAACATCGGATAGTACAACTTCAGCCTCTGCGTATTTTTTTTCAATCAGCAATTGAGCAGCGTACATATTTAGAATCGTTATATCATCAGCAAACTGCGCTCTTAAAGTGGCGATGGCTTTTGCGGCTTTTTGAGTTTCGCCGGTATCGAGAAAATAAAGAGAATAGGCCACTAACACTTGTCGATTGTCTGGGTATTGCTCTAATAAATTGTTTAACTGTTCTGCAGCTTCTTTAAATTTACCTCGGGAGAATTCTACCCGAACCGCAAACAAAGCAACGTCTACATTATCGGAATACAGTTCAGTTAAGGAAGATAGCAATCTTACTGCTTTAAAATTACGGGCGTTTTCTAAATACAAACTACCTAGAAAAATTGCCTGCTCAAGATGTTGTTCTATCAATTCCTCCTCGTGATTTTGTAGCCCTAACATGGCGGCTTTTTTATCGCCCAACGCCATGTTAGTAGTTGCTAGCAAAATCGCGGTTTGCAGGTCTTGTTCGCTGTAGGTTGTAAATAGATCAAAGCTATCTCTTGCTTGTTCGAAATTGCCTTGCATCAAGGCTACCATACCCCGCAAATAGAGCAAGGAAGGTTCCGCTATCATCATTTCTTCTGGCACGTTAGATAAACGCTGATCGATTTGCTCTAGTTGAGGGCGAATATTAGATAAGGCGTCTATCTGGCTAGTAAGCCAACTATTGACAAACATTAAGTATAGGTCATCTTCCGCTTCCAATAACAAATCTTCGGTGACTAATAACGCAGCGTCCAAATCGGCTATAGCCACATAAGCATCAATTAAACTTCGTGCAATTTTTGCGTTATTGGGCGAAATACGATAGGCGTTGTTGAAATAACGCTGTGACAGCAGCACATCACCTCTTGCACTTGCAAGACGACCAAGCGCCCACCATGTTAAGGCTTGACTGTCGTCCTCAGCAAGCGAGCGTTGAAGCAAGGTATCTGCCTGTTTATATTGACCATCCTCAATTGCCAACAAGGCCAAACCGTTTAATCCCAGGGGATGATCTGGTATTTGGGTAAGCAATTCATTATATTCCCTTTGGGCACATAGCCGTCTAGATTCAATCAGGCACGCTTCAGCACGAGTAGCGCGCCATTGTGCCAAGTGGGCCTTAGATAAGTCAGTAGATACGTCTATGGCTAGTATTTGCTCTGACTTTTGCAAGCGCACCAATACTCTTGACCAATTAGGCAACACCAAATTGGAGTCTGCACCTTTTTCATAGGCATGTAAATAGGTTTTGTGGGCTTGTTCCCACATCCCTGTTTCGAAATAAAGATTGGCTAAAAGTAGGTGTGCAGGAAGATAATCGGGGTTAACTTGTAGCACATTCTTTATATGGATAAATGCGTCGTTGAAAGCTTTAACTTCATAACTAACGATGGCAGATTCATAATCTAAACTCGCAGTATCTTTTTGATCAGCATTGGCGAATGCCGTGAATGAAAGTGTAAGTATGAAACCAAGAATACTTACACAAATTCGTTTTCTCATTATTTAACGGGTTACTTTAAGCCTGCGTGTAATCATCAATATACTGGCGATAAGTATCAAGAACAAGTTTGAGTTGGGCGCTGGAACTTCAACAACATTCGTTTCACGTTCATAGTTAAATACAAAGTTGTGAAACTCACGAGCCCCAGTGTAAGACTCAGACGCGAAGGCGCCGTCAAATGATGACCCGCCTGTAGTGTCTGCAAAAGGCGCAAGTACAGACCCTTTTACATTCAGGTTATTGAAATCAATACTTTCAGCATCATAAAAATTCCAGAGAATATTTGAGTAGTAACTTTGCTGGGTAAAATCACCTGTACTGTTTACGCCACCACCAATAACAATGTCCTTGCCTTGCAAGTCGCTGGCAGACACATTAATGATAATGGTTTCAGCACTGCCTGCAATTAAGTTTAATGAACTGTTTTGGGCAAACACTTCGCTGGCCGAAACATTAAACACAGCAATTTCATCAGTACCTGTATAATTAAACGTGCCGTTGCTGTATGTGCCATTTTCTGTAAGGCTTGAGTAGTAAGCAGTATCTGCATATAAAGAATTAGCAATGTCGGTAATAGACACATCGGGGTTATAAATAGCCTGACCGTCATCACCGTCGTTCAATTCTACCGTCGATGCGTTTAAGGCCCCGCCGTAGACGAGATTATTGTCTCTAAGCACCCGAATACCATTCGCGTTGACATCACCTACAATTGTCACCGCATCAATAGCTGTGTCGGTATTGGCTAACCGACTCCCAAACTCAGCAGTGCGTCCTTGAGCGTTTAAATTTCCGCCAATAAATGCCTGCCCTTCAACATCTCCACCTTGGAAGTTGTAATCTTCTAGCAAAATAAGATTATAAGTGCCGAGCACATTCGATGTCGTTTTACTCGTGCTGGCGGTTTCAGCCGCTACGGCGGTGAATTGAACAACGCAAAAAACAAAAAAAGTGCAAAACGCATAAAACGACTACCCAACGTGTTAGCGAAACTAAAAAAAGCGCAAGCCCTTTAAGGACGCAGCCTAAAATACTCGGAAATGAAAATGGTTCTGTTAATCTACCATTCTTGGCCACTGAAAAGCAAATATCACACCAACTTTAAAACCCCAATAAACTCACACGCTTAAGTTTTTCACATGTACTTAACACACCTTTTTTGTATATTTTCTTGACAGTCTTGCGCCTAAAACTGCAACTTTAGTTGCAGTGGAAATAAAGAAGAGGCACTAGTATTACGCCTCTCCAGCTATGAATTCAGCACTAGGGCTTCTTAAGGCCGCGGCACTTCCACACCTCTGTAGATTACTTTTTTGCAATAAAGGTCTAGCGTTAGCTTTTATCCGTAAATAAAGAAACAACAGTCCGTCAAATATTAAGGGCTTGCATAATGACAAAGCCACTCATAATCATTACCGGTTTTACAGTGTTGTGCATCATTAACTTTGCGTCTTGGAAGACCTTTGAAACACTTTGGCGCATTAACAGCAAGAACAACGAGCTAACTTTTATGGGTATTCCTGGCTGAACAAGGGCTTCAAATTAAGCGTATAGACAGGCATTTACCTGCATGAGAAAAATATCCGACAGCAAAGAATTTGTTTCGCTTATTACCATTACCGAAAGAGGAAATTATCGCGGCTTTGTATTTTTTGGGCAGGGCTGTGAAGAAGGCGCGATTGTCTCAGAGCGTCTAACTTACAGTGCGGCAGAACCACCAAAACTTGAAGTATTACACTGCCTGCATGAAAAGCCAGTATATATGAAAAACTGGCCGGCAGTACCCACCGAACGCTGGCGAGGTCGTGTGGGCAATTTTGAATCTTAAAAATTGGGGGCAGAGTCTGAGGTATCCCCACAAATAATATAACGATATCAGTGAGATAAAAAAATAGGAACATTCATGACGTTTAGTGATCAGATCAATCGCCAAAAATCACTGAGGCCAAACAGCCATGAATGCTCTATCTATTGTGAACAAAGTCGTATCGCTTGTCAGCTACAATATGCATAAAACTCGTCTAAATGCGGTCACGGCGTGCGTCAAAAGTCTG
>NZ_BJKJ01000036.1:0-41312 GCF_006538305.1 Alteromonas sp. KUL17 | reverse complement strand
ATGTTTTTCAAAGGCTTTAGTATTAACTCCTCGACCTATGCTGGTTACAGTTGCAGCGCTTCCATTAAGTAGGCTTTTGACGCACGCCGTGACCGCATTTAGACGAGTTTTATGCATATTGTAGCTGACAAGCGTAACGACTTTGTTCACAATAGATGGAGCATTCATGGCTGTTTGGCCTCAGTGATTTTTGGCGATTGATCTGATCACTAAACGTCATGAATGTTCCTATTTTTTTTATCTCACTGATATCGTTATACTATTTGTGGGATACCTCAGACTCTGACCCCATTTTTAACCCAATACTTGGGTGATTGCTTGTTTAACTGCTTGGTAGCGGGCGGGTAGAGCGCTGTGGGGTGTTTGAACACTGTATAGGGGCTCGGTTACTTCATTTTTAGCTTTGTAGACGGTAAGTTTGTCGGCAAAAGAGACAAAGTCTAGTGTGCTGGTGGGCAGCACGGTGTAACCCAACCCTTCGCTTACGGGCAGTAGAATTTGCGAAAGCTGGTTTATGTAGCCGGCATGAGGCAACTTATTCGGATTAACGTTAGCTAACTCAGCTTCTCCACAATCGTTAAAATAGCGCTGCAAGTAGTGCATAGCATCAGGGTGATTAATAAGCCCTAGATGCCTGATGACGGCTTTTAATGTTCTACCATCATCAGTTTTACTCTTTGCTTTTCCAGATACGCTTGCTACTTTTGCTACCGAACCCGAACCCGAACCCGAACCCGAACCCGAACCCGAACCTGAATCCGAACCTGAATCCGAACCTGAATCCGAAATAAAACCCTGCGCGTTTTCAGATAACCCAGGAACCTGCGCAGCAAGCGCGTCAGGTAGGCTACGCGGTAGAATAAGCCCCAATGCTTCTTCGCCTAAATACTCACTATGTATATCTTCACTCTCTGGCTGGTTTGTCACAATGCCAAGCTCCAGCGTATTGTTCGCAATGCCCGACAAAATTGTGCGTCGAGGCGCGACTTCCACGTGAATATTAAGCGCGCTATGCTGTTTTTGCAGTGCCAGTAAGGCTGGGTAAATACGCTGAGCAATCGCGCCTGAGCAGGCTACTACGCACTTACCTTCAAAAGGGGCGTCAAACTTTAAGCTGGCAATAAAATCTTGCTCTTTTTCCTGCTGCTTCTTGGCATAGTGGTACACACGCTGGCCCTGTTCAGTTAGCTGAATGCCCTTGCCTAAACGGACGACTAGTTCACACTGACAAGCCTCTTCCAGTTTCTTAAGATGCTGACTTACACCTGGCTGGGTCATAAAACGTTGCTCTGCAGTACGCGTAAAGTTCCCCGTTTCTACTAACGTGATGAAGGTGTCTAGCCAAATAGGGTTTATCATTTGGGTATAAATAAAAATTATCAAATTTAGAAAATATCATAATTTCATGTTTTATCTTTGTCTAGCTACTATGTATGCACATTCACTTAAGCGGTGTTCGAGTTGGCCTTGTTTAAAAGGCGGCCGCTTAAGCCATTTCGATAACTTGCACTACATAGGAGTAAGTAATGACTGAAGCAGTAAAAACACCATATCCACGTACGTTTTCTCATATTGGAATTTCAGTACCTGACTTAGAAGCTGCCGTGAAATTTTATACCGAAGTACTTGGCTGGTACCTCATCATGAAGCCAACCGAGATTGTTGAAGATGACTCGGCGATTGGCGAAATGTGTACCGATGTATTTGGTCCAGGTTGGGGGAAATTCCGCATTGCGCACCTTTCAACAGGTGATCGTGTTGGCGTTGAAATTTTTGAGTTCAGCAACCAAGAGAACCCAGAAAACAACTTTGAATATTGGAAAACCGGTATCTTCCATTTCTGTGTTCAAGACCCAGATGTTGAAGGCTTGGCTGAAAAGGTTGTCGCTGCTGGTGGTAAAAAGCGAATGAAGGCGCCGCGTTATTATTATCCGGGTGAAAAGCCTTACCGCATGATTTACATGGAAGACCCGTTTGGCAACATCCTTGAAATTTATAGCCACAGCTATGAATTGCATTATGCGAGCGGTGCATACGAATAAGCATTAGTTGGTAAGGTCTGTTACTTATCGCTTCAAGCTTGTATGTGGCAGGCGTTAAATAAGCGAAAGGCGAGGGCGAAACAAGCAAAAGCTTGTTCAACGCACCTCGCCTTTTTGTTCTTTGACTGCTGATACGACGTGAAGTTTTATCCGAATTGACCCGAAACATAAGGATTCGTGGCCTTTTCGGTTGCAACCGTTGTGGTTGGCCCGTGACCCGGGTAAATCTTCATATCATCCGGCAGCACCATAATTTTCTGTTTAATCGAGTCGATTAATTGCTGATGATTACCTTGAGGGAAATCAGTTCTGCCAATAGAGCCTGCGAAAATGACATCCCCCACAATAACGCGATTACTTGAGCGTTCTACCAGCACCACATGACCAGGTGTATGACCCGGGCAATGCAGCACGTCTAGCGTTAAATTGCCCACTGAAATGGTATCGTTGTCGTTTAACCACTCGTTGGGAGCAAAAGGCTGGGCGGGCGGAAAGCCAAACATCTGGCTTTGCTGCATAAGTGCATCTAGCCAGAATTTATCGCCAACATGCGGCCCAACAATAGGTACACCGTAATGTTCAGCAATGGCGACAGTGCCGCCCACATGATCTAAGTGCCCATGAGTGAGTATAATTTTCTCTATACTCACGCCTTTATTCGATGCAGCTTCAATCAACTTTTCAACGTCGCCGCCTGGGTCGACAAACGCGCCTTTGTTAGTGGATGAATCCCAAATTAATGAACAGTTTTGGGCAAAGGGCGTAACGGGTATAACTTGAATTTCCACGGTTTAACCTTTTGATTCTTTGTTGCTTGGAGCGAAATAAAAAAATAAAGCAGTGCGCCAACCACTAATTCACCCAGTAAAAATAGCCACGCGTTGGTTGACGACTGTGCAATAGACCATGCGCAAACCGCTAGTGCGACAAAGGGTATCAGACGTCGAAACAGGTTTACAGGGCTGACGAATGGGCCTGCAGAACCTTTAAGGTAAGCGTCTTTCTCAGAAGTATCTTGCTGCATGCAGGCTTGTGAAGAAGCGCTCTGCAAGGAAGCCCGCTGAGCTTTCATCAGCACCACTACACACACGGCGTAAACCACAAGCCGGGCAAGCACACTGGAAATAGCTAACCACACAAAGCTACCGCTAAGTGCCATAGTACCTGCAAACATTCCCAGTATTAATATGGAAACTGCTGGGGTAGCAAAGGGCGCATGAATCTCGCCTAACTTCTGTCCCAATTTACCTGGAATAAGTGACTGCTGGGCCATAGAAAACGTTAGCCGAGACGTAGAAATCATATTTGCCAGTAAGTTACCGGCAACCGACACCACGGCGGTTAGCGTCATTATAAGCGCCCCAGTTTCGCCAAATATCATATTGGCGAGTGCAATAAGTGGTGCGCTATCCGGCTTTGCAGGCCCTACAGTGTGCCAATACAGCCACTGCACGCAAAAGTAAAATATGGCGATACCTGAAACCGTAAGCATTAAAGCCCGAGGTATGGTCTTTTTTGGTGAACTGGTCTCGCCGCTCGTGACCACTACCGTTTCAAAACCAATAAAAGCGTAAAGTGTAAGTAGGGCACCGGCAGAAATGGTGTCAAATGCAGGCACAACGGTTTCCGAAGAACGTACTAACGCAGTAGAAAAATCGAGCTGCCAGTAGCCAACCGCGATGAGCGCCACGAAAGGCAGCAGTTTTAGCACCGAGATAGTATCAAGTGAACGCATGGCGGCTTTAAGGCCGACAATATTCACTACGATTAGTGCTGTGGTAAGCGCGATAATAGCGAATGATTTGCCTATTCCCGCATTTAGTTCGGGCCACACATAGCCGGCGTATAGCAATAACACGTGCATGTTGGCTGCAATCGCGGTTGCGCGAGCTAAATAGTAAATAAAGCCAGTTTGAAACGCCGCTGCGTCGCCGAAGCCTTTCTGGGCGTACACCACAGGTCCGCCGGTTTCTTGGTACAGCGCCGCTAGCTGCCCAAAACACCACACAATGGCCAGCATTAGCGCGCCAAAAATCAAAAAGATGTAAGGGCTGAAAGCGCCGAGCTCAGCGGCCATTTTAGCGGGCAGAGCAAAAATGCCCGCCCCAATAAGGCCATTTAACACCAAAAGGGCAGCGCCAATGCCGCCAATCCCTTTGGTTAACAGGCTTTTGTTTTCGCTACTCATTTAGAAGAAACTTCTTCTCCAGCCACATAAGTTGCGTGTACTTCGGTTTTCCAAATGTCTTTGGCATCAATGGTAAAAATATCTTGGTCGACCAAGATAAAGTCTGCCCATTTTCCTGGCGTCAGTGTGCCCAAGGTATCTTCCATGTGCCCTGCGTAGGCAGCATCTAAAGTAAACCCTTTAAAGGCTTGTTCGATGGTTAACGCTTCGTGGGCATACCAACCTTTTACGGGGTGATTGTTTCTGTCTTGTCGCGTAACCGCAGCGTGAAGCCCGTAAAATGGGTTAGCAAGCTCTACAGGGAAATCAGAGCCTAAGGGCAGTGCAATGCCCGAATCGAGTAGCGTTTTCCACGCATAAGCGCCTTTCATACGATCTTTGCCAAGGCGATCTTCCGCCATGTTCTTATCGCTGGTGGCGTGAGTAGGCTGCATGGAAGGTAAGACCTTCAGCGAAGCAAAGCGGGCTAGGTCGTCAGGCGCAATCACCTGTGCATGCTCAATGCGGTTGCGCAGTTCGCTGCCGCCAATACTCTTAAACGTGGTTTCAAACTCGTTTAGTGCAACATGGTTAGCCTTATCACCAATGGCATGGTAGTTTAGCTGGAAGCCTGCACCGATAACTGTGGTAAACAGTTGGGTCATGTCCTCTGGTTGAGTTAACAGCAATCCATGTTGATGCGGCGCATCTGAATAAGGTTCAAGCAATGCAGCGCCTCGGCTACCTAATGCGCCATCGCCATAGGCTTTAACCGAACGAATATATAGGAAATCGTCTTTGTCGCGAATGGTGCCGTTGCCTAGCATGGTGCTGAGATCAGGGTCTGTAGCACTCACCATAGCGTAAATACGCACGGGCAAGTCACCTTCTACTGCTTCTTTCAAATAGAAATCGTAAACGTCTCTGTCTATGCCAGCATCGTGCATTGACGTAACGCCATTTGCTAGTAAGTGCTCACCTGCTGCTTGTAATTGTTGCTCGTAAATAGCGTTGCTTGCTTTAGGCAAGTGCGCTTCTATTAATTGCGATGCATTATCAATGAAAACACCGGTAGGATTACCGTCAGCGTCTTTAATGATTTCGCCTCCTGCAGGCGATGGGGTGTCTTTCGTTATACCCGCAATTTCCATCGCTTTACTGTTCACCCAGGTAGCGTGGCTGTCTACGCGAGCTAGTGCCACAGGTCGGTCAGAAATTACTTTATCTAGATCAGCCGCTGTTGGAAAGGCTCTGTCAGACCACAATTCCTGGTTCCAACCGCGCCCGGTAATCCAAGCTTGTTGTCCATTCGCAAATGCGTATTCGGCAACTGTCTTTGCCGCGTCTTGAGCACTGCTACTTTCTCGTAAATCGACTTCCAACAAGTTTGCGCCTAATCCAAGCAAATGCCCGTGAGCGTCGATAAGCCCGGGTAGCATGACTTTGCCTTTGCCATCAATAGTGCTATCGACAGGCGTGGTGCCTTTTTCGATATCTAATGCAACCACTTTGCCTTCATCAATGACAAGGTTTTTAAACGTAATCAGTTTGCCACTTTCATTTAACGTATAGCCTTTTACGTTCTCGACTAGCGTTGCAGCATCTACCGTAAGCGTGGTGGTCATAGCACCTAACGTTGCCGCTGTTGCAAACGTTGCGGTGAGTAATTTTGAAAGCGAGTGCTTTTTAAATGTCAGTGCCGACAATGTAGAGTTCATAGTGAGTTTCTGCCTTTTTTACTTCTGTTTTATTCTTTGTTTTTTAGTTTGTATACCGAGCTGCTCGAGTTTCAATAGCTACGCACTAACGCAACGCTATGCCTCAACACGCTCAGTTTCTTCAAGTTCATCTTCGTCATCAAGGTCAAGGATAGGAGGCTGCAGCAAAAAATCTCTCTCCCAAATCTTAGCCATACTCGCCTGACTTATGTTTCCACCACTCAATATAACAAGAGCCGTTTGCCCAGGCGGGGTGTTGGCAGCCCAAGCCGCTACTGCAGCCATGGTCATCGCACATGTGGGCTCTATATGAAGCTTTAATAAATGATGTAGCCATTGGGTCCAATAAGCAATTTGCAGCTCGTCCACTTCATAGAAATCATCTATTTCTTGCAATATAGGGAACGTAACATCGCCAACAGAAGGCGTGGCAGCGCCGTCTGCTAAGGTATTTGGTGCATAGTCTAAGGCAATGATCTCACCAGCTTGCAACGACATAGAGGCATCATTCGCCTCGGCAGGCTCGGCGCCAATGACCAATGCATTTGGCTGTAGTGCGCGAGTTGCCAGTAATGAGCCCGACAATAACCCTCCGCCACCACACGGCGCAAAGACAGCATCCACCTCACCAATTCGTTAAGCGCTTCCAACCGTTGCCGTGCCTTGTCCTGCCACAATATCCTGGTGGTTAAACGGCGGTATCCAGACCGTGTCTGGAGCTTTTGAGGCTTGCTCTACAGCAGCGTCTGCTTCTGGACGGGTAGGGAATAGTTTTAATTCAGCACCATAGCTTTGCGTAGCGGCAGCTTTAATTGGTGAAATGGTCTCGCTTGCGAAAATAGTGGCCTTAATACCAAAGTGAGACGCTGCATAGGCTACTGCCTGAGCATGATTTCCAGAACTATTGGCAACTACATGCTTCGGTAAACGACCTTCCTCTTTCAAGCGGGCTAAAAAATTCATAGCGCCGCGAATTTTGAATGCCCCGATGGTCTGTAAGCACTCCGCTTTAAACAAAATGCGGTTGCCCATCCACTTATTGAGCAACGAAGATTCCATAATTGGCGTGTTCTTTACGTCGCCTTTTATACGTTCATAGGCTTGTTTTATATCTTCGAAATTTGGGGAAATACTCATTAAGTCACGCTCTTTTCATTTTGTTTTTTTATGGGGTAGCGCCGACAAGGGCCTTTACGCACTAAAAGGAAATCGGAAGCCTTACAGTGCCAGATACTATTAGATAACGCCAGAGCCTAAACCATATAAGACAATTCATATTTATTTAATAATTCTACTTTAGTATACCGGCGCAAGTTACCGGAGACAGGCACATGTTAAGCAAACACAACCATCGTATTTACGCCTTACCTACGGTTTTGTTTCTTTTTCTCACCTTTTTATTCGTTTCTGCGGGCATTTTTATTCAAAACGATGAACGCGCTGCACGTATTTCTAAAGCCCAGTCGGTTGCTGAGCAGGTAAAAATTAGTCTAGAAGTTTTCTCAAGCGAACGCATCCAAGCACTGCACAATTTAATGCAAAATTGGCCTACCTTTGAGCCAAACCAAGTAGACTGGTTTAATGCGCAAGCCCTGTCGTTAATGGGTATGCAGCGCGGCTTTTCATCGCTGGTATTTGTCGATGCCAACGGTGAGGTGGCGTGGGTGGCAACGCCAGCCTCTGGTATTAAAACCCGCATAGACAACAGTTTGATTGGCAAGCCTATGGAAGCGTTAGGCTTAAACGTGTCGCATTTGTCCGAAGAATTGGAAAGCACACTCTTATATTCAGATGCCGCTAAACACCATTTTATTATTGTAGGTAGGGCCATAAGCCCTCAAGAGCCTGAACATGGGTTTTTAGTGGCGGGTTTCGACATACAAACCATATTAACCGTGATGTTAGGCGAGTTAGTTGGCCCGCAGTTTAACTTTAAGCTTAACGCCGACAAAGCAACGCTGTTTCAAAGTGGTGAGTTAATCAATGACGGCACTATTGTGTCGCTTTTGCCGTTCACGTTTTTAGAACGGGATTTTTCCCTTTCCATGCAATCCCAGTTAAGCCCTTATAATGCTGGCTTTTTGATCATGATGATTGGTCTGTTGATGTCGGCTCTGGTGAGCTATGTGCTGCACAAGCAGCTTAAAGGTGCGGTTAATTTGTCTTTAAGTCAGCAGCGTTACCTCACCGCTAGCGAAGCCTCCCTTGATGCGCTTCTTATTTATCAGCCAACAGATGACGACTTTTCTCTAGTAGAAGCAAACTCATACAGTCGCTACCTATTTCGCGGTGCATGCGATGTATTGCGGTCTATGAGCTTAGCCGAGCAAACGCGTTATTTAGGTTTAAGCAGTGAATTTAAAAACGCCAAAAACGTTGCTGAACTTGGCGTGCCTTATGAAGCTCACCTTGCCATTCATAGCGATAAGATTGCGCCTCAATGGATAAAAGTTCAGGTGGTAAAAGCCGGTGACAATATTGCGGTAACCGTAAGGGACGTGACCGAACGTTTTCGCGCCCAGCACGATTTAAAGCGTAGCGAAGAAAAGTATCGCCGCTTAGTTGACGGCATGCACCGCCACTTTGTTTACACCAAGACCATCGAGCACAACTTTATGTATGTGAGCGCGGGTATTGAAAAGATTTTAGGGTTTAGCGCAGAAGACTTCTGTGCAAACGAATCGAAGTACGTTCGCCAAGTACCGGACGAGACGTTTGAGATACGTCAAACCATTGCCCGTGGCGAAAAGCCCGAGCCTTATATTGTGCATTATCAAGGCAAGGTCGGCGAACCGTTAGCGATTGAATTTTCAGACACCCCCATTGTCGACGAGCAAGGATTACTGGTTGCCGTTGAAGGCATAGCTCGTGATGTGACGAAAGAGCTGGCGCTTCAGGAAGAAGTGTATTTTCAAGCTAACCATGACCAGTTAACCGGGCTGTTTAATCGCTATGCATTTGATGAGAAACTGCGAACGATCCTTGATGAAACGCATAAAGCGGCTGGTCAGCAGGGCGAGAGCAAGGCTTTAAACCACGTTGATTTTGAAAAAGTGGCGAGTATCAATTCGCCTCGCGCTTACCACAAGCAAAGCGTGATGTGCTTTATCGATATGGATCGATTCAAATTAGTAAACGACAGCTGTGGTCACCCAGCCGGCGATAAGCTGCTAAAAGAAATCTCTACCATATTTAGGCAATACGTAAATGGGCAAGACTTGCTTGCCCGAATAGGGGGAGACGAGTTCTGCATTATATTTCGCAATCAAAGTTTGGATGAGGTGACCAAGCGCCTAGACAAGCTTTTATTGGCGATTTCAAATTATCGTTTTGTTTATGACGACAAGTTGTTCTTTGTAGGGGCAAGCATTGGAGTTATCGAAATAAACGAGAGTACACAAAGTGCAGAAGCGTTAATTAAAGCTGCTGACAACGCGTGTTACAAAGCCAAACACTTGGGTCGAAACCGTTACTTTGTGTTTCATGATAATGACTCGCAAATGGCCATTGATGACAGTGAAAACCAGGTGTTACATGCCTTGCATCACGCATTACAAAACGACGGGTTTGAGTTGTATAGCCAAGCTATCATGCCGCTTAACGTCCCCAACCAAGAAAAGGCCGCCCAACTTCAGCATTACGAGATTTTGCTTCGTCTAAATGCAAAAGACAGTGGTCTTATAAGCCCGGGGCTTTTCATCCCGTTGGCAGAACGTCACGGTTTAATGAACAAAGTGGATATGTGGGTGGTAGATAACACCCTTAAAACCCTTGAACGTAACCCCGCTCACATCGATAACGTGGGCAAAGTCGCGATTAATTTATCGGGTATTACATTGGGTGATGAAATGGCGCTGCATAAGATTGCCAAGCGTATGCAAAGTACTTCTGTACCTGCTGAGAAAATTTGTTTTGAGATTACAGAAACAACAGCGGTAACTAACTTAAGCGCTGCTAAACATTTCATTTCTACACTACGAGATTTGGGGTGTAGCTTTGCCTTAGACGACTTTGGTGCTGGTATGTCCTCGTTCACCTACCTGAAAAACCTAGATGTTGATTACGTTAAGATTGACGGCTCCTTTGTGCGAAATATCGTTCACGATCCTATCGATCATGCTACAGTAACTGCGATAAATAATATCGCGCACAGTATGGGTAAACAGACCGTGGCAGAGTTTGTGGTCGATAACGCGACCGCCGAAGTTTTACGAGAGCTTAAAGTAGATTTCGGTCAAGGCTTTGCTTTGGATAAACCCAAGCCACTGGCGCATAGAGTTCAATGGCGAGTTAAACTTGCCTCTGCCTAAAAGGAAATGTCATGGGTTTATTTGATACCATCATGGGTAATGCAAGCGAGACTAGCGCTTCAGATGTTCAAGAAGAGCTTACGCCTATACTTGCTGTTAACGAAACCGTTACCTCTGCGTTTAAGCTAGTGCGCGATTTAAGTGTATTCACAAACAAGCGCCTAATCCTTATTGATAAGCAAGGCCTTACCGGGCGCAAAGTGAACTATCATTCAATACCTTATAAATCTATTACGCAGTTTATCGTTGAGACGGCAGGGCATTTTGATACTGACGCCGAGCTTAAAATTTGGCTGTCGGGCAAAGCCGATCCTATTGAGATTGAACTAAGTGCATCGTCTGCTCAGGCGGTACAGCAAAACCTAGCAACCCAGATGTTTAGCTAGTTTCTGCATTTGTAATACTTGATAGATGCTTTGAAGTAGCAAGTAGCAAGTAGCAAGTAAAGAAAGTCTAATCACCCTACAAGTGCACAAAGCGCTACAACGCAAACATGCACAAAATAAGCGTTAATTAAACTGACCAAAAAAAAAGCGATGCCTTCATAAGCATCGCTTTTTGCTTTTTACTGCTTTCTAGGGCTTGTTGAGCTTAGATGTACAGAGATCAACAGGCCCCAGGCTCTAACCGTATTAGTCTTTCAAGTTACGGTTAAAGAAGTTAGTAATAGTTTTGTATAAATGAATGCCCGTTTGCTTACCACGGATGCTGTGCTTCTTGCCCGGGTAATCCATAGTTTCAAATGGAATTGCCAAGTCTTGAAGATGCTTGTATAGCATGGTCGAGTGGGTAAACAACACGTTGTCATCTGCCATGCCGTGGTAAATCAAAAGGTCACCCTTCAGATCTTTTGCGTAAGGGAATACTGAAGACGCAGTGTAAGCATCATCATCTGAATTTGGGTTGCCCATGTAGCGTTCAGTGTAGTGGGTATCGTATAAGCGCCAGTCAGTTACCGGAGCACCTGACACGCCCGCTGCAAAGTAATCGCCCGCTTTGAACATGGTCATCAGCGTCATGTAGCCGCCATAGCTGTGGCCATGAACACCAATACGCTCAGCGTCAACGTAGTCAAGCGTACGCAAGAACTCTACGCCTGCAACCTGATCGTCCACTTCAATAAAGCCCATTTTTTTATAAATAGGATCTTCAAAGCCTTTACCGCGATAGTTAGAACCGCGGTTATCTAGCGTAAATACCACATAGCCTTGATCAACCCAGTGTTGGAAAAGCAAGCCACGGTTACCCGCCCAGCTGTTTGTTACAACCTGTGCGTGCGGGCCGCCGTAAAGGTAAACAATAACAGGGTGCTTCTGTTTAGGGTTTCGCTTGGCACTGTCAGGCGTGTAAATTCGATATTTAAGGGTTGCGCCATCCTTTGTGGTGATGTCACCAAACTCAGGTGCCGTCCAGCTATCCATGTAAGCGTGCAGAGGGTGGCCTTCTTCAACTTTATTTTCTTCAAGCCAGGTAATTCGCTCGCCGGTGGCACTATTTAGGCTAACTTGTGCAGGAGAGTTAATGGTTGAGAAACGGTCGATAAAGATAGAGGCATCTTTGCTAAATGCCGCGCTGTGATACGCGCCTAGTTCAGTAATACGCGAAATCTCGCCGCCATCTAAAGGCACGCTGTAAACATGGCTTTCTAGTGGGGTGTCTTTGCGGCCAGAGAAGTACAAACGGTTGTTTGCAGTATCAATAGCTTCAACACTGTCTACAACCCAGTCACCTTTGGTTAACTGCTTAACCAACTTGCCTTTATTGTCGAAAAGGTAAAGGTGTTTAAAACCGTCGCGCTCTGACGCCCAAATAAATTGGCCTTTGTCTTTTAGGAAGTAAAGGTCGTTGTGCAGGTTTACCCACGTGTTGCTTGATTCTGTAAGCAGCACGTTTTCTTTTTTGCTGTTAAGGTCGAAGGCGCGCAGCTCTAACGTTTGCTGATCACGCGTTTGCCACTGGTAGGTAAAGGTGGTGTTGTTTGGCATCCACTTACCGCGAGCAAAATAAATGTCTTTATCTTCACCTAAATCCACCCAAGTGCGATCGCCAGAGTTGATGTCTTGAATAGCAAGTTCCACCAAGACGTTTGGCGTGCCCGCTTTCGGGTATTTTTGTTCGATAAGCTTGATGTCGTCAGCATAGATTTCAGAACGTGTGATCACATCTACCGGGCTTTCATCAACCTTGGTAAAGGCGATTTTAGTCTCATCTGGCGACCACCAGTATCCGGTCATACGGCCCATTTCTTCTTGCGCCACAAATTCGGCCATACCAAATTTAATGTTGTCGCCACCTTCTTTGGTAATTGCCGTTTCTTTACCCGATTCAATGTGTTTTACATAAAGGTTCTGGTCGCGAATGAAGGAAATGTAGTTACCTTTTGGTGATAATTTAATATCAGTTTCAAAAGCGTCAGTATCTAAAAGTTGCTTCGCCCCTTTTTCGCCCAGCTTGTGATAAAACACATCGCCACCTAATGGGAAAAGTAAGGCTTTACCATCGTCCGACCACTGGTAGCTTACAATACCGCTGCCAGATAAACGCATACGCTCGCGTCGCGCTTTCTCTTCATCAGAAAGCACTTCTTCGCCGCTTTGTAGGTCGTTTGAGTCGAAAAGCATGCGAGTTTGGCCACTTTCAATATGGTATTCCCATAGATCTAGGCGCTCGTAGTCGGTTTGCTTACCTTTAAGAAATGTTACCCGTTGACCGTCAGGTGATACTTTTAACGAACGGGGTGCGTTGCCATCGAGTGAAGGAGAAGAGAAAATACGCTCAATAGTGAGCGTTTCAGCGTTTAAAGCAGTAGAGAGCATAGCGGCTCCAATTAAAAGGGCTTTTTTCATTTTTATCTGCATATTTGACTGTCGAAGGTTTGATTGTAGTTATATCAATTTATGATACAAGGTGCGACATATGAAATCCGCAATGGTGCTAGGAGCGACAGGTTTAGTGGGACGAACGCTTGTAAATATGCTGTTACAGGATAGACGGTACAATGAGGTAACCTGCTTAGTCAGAAAACCGCTCTCCTCCAGTATGTTTAACGACCCTCACAATCGCCTAAAACCTGTAGTTATCGACTTCGACAATCTACAGGACTATCAAGGCTACTTTAGCGTAAATCATGTGTACTGTTGTCTGGGCACCACGCTTAAAAAGGCGGGATCGAAACAAGCGTTTCGCCGCGTTGATTTTGAATATGTTCATGTTGCCGCACAGCTGACCCGAGCTCAGCGCGCGGACAGTTTTGTATGGATATCATCGGTAGGCGCTGATGCTAAAAGCAGTAACTTTTATTTACGAGTAAAAGGCGAGCTAGAAAACGCGATTATGCGAATGCCTCAGTTACCCCATGCCTCTGCCGTACGCCCTTCGTTATTGTTAGGCAATCGCGACGAGTCGCGGACGCTAGAAGATATAGCGCAGAAAACGGCGCCCATATGGCAAAGCATAATGAAAGGCCCGTTAAAGAAATACCGACCCGTTCATGCCGTTGACGTGGCCAGAAATATGATGTCGCTGCAGCGCTGGAAATAAGCGCTCACAGTAAATGTCACAACCTTAACGTGAAGCACAACCCGACTTGATATAGAATGCGCGCCTTTTAACGCACTAGGTAATACGACTTCCTTATGTTCCGCTGTAAACAATTCACCGTAGCACAGAACAAATGCGCGATGAAAGTGAACACCGACAGTCTGATTTTAGGAAGTTGGGCACAGTTTCGCGCAAACCTCAGCCATGCTCCACGTATCTTGGATATCGGCACCGGCAGTGGCATTTTAGCGTTGATGATGGCCCAAAAAGCAGCGCACTTTTGCAATCCGAACGGTGAAGAGCAGAATGTTCAAAGCAGTTCAATTGACATCAGCTCGTTCGATAATGGCGCAGCCAGAATTGACGCGATAGAAATAGATGAGCAAGCCGCAGCGCAGGCCGCTACCAACTTTAAAAATGCAAAATGGGCCAAACAGCTGTTTATTTACTGCTGTGATGTAACTGGCTACACCTCACCCCACTTGTATGACCTAGTGATTTCTAATCCGCCTTACTTTGACACGCCAGCTACACTTTCAAATGCGTACAGCAAGCAAAGCCAATCTCGCTCGGTGGCAAGGCAAACGTCTGCATTGGGCCCAGATGAACTTTTTAGTGCAAGCAGCACGTTGTTAATAGAACAAGGGCAAATGTACTGTGTGTACCCAGCGTCGATGGAAGCCTCGGTTATCGAAACGGCTGAAGGTTATGGCCTATCGCTGGCAGATATTCTTTATGTAAAGCATACATCTAACAAATCGCCTTATCTTTGCGCGTTCCACTTTAAAAAAGTAATGGAGGGCGCAAGTGATAATCTTAAAAACGTTACTGCACATCGGGAATGGCCGAGCTTAATAGCGAAAAATGCAATCAAAAATGAGCTGATAATTAGGGATCAAAAGGGCGAATATACCAGTGAATACAAAGCCCTTTGTCAGCCTTTCTACCTTAAATTTTAATGAGCTTATATTAATGAACATAGTTGCAGAAGGCTTTGGCGCAATAGCCGTTGTTTTAAATTTTATTGGGTATCGCCAAACTAACGTAGACAAGTATTTGCTTATTTCTGCGTTTGCCTTAAGTGCACTTAGCGTGCATTTTTTTATGCTAGATGCCATGGCCGCAGGCATTGGAACACTGCTTGCCAGCGTTCGTAACTTTATCGCCATTAAACATAGAAGCAATGCCATTTTATTTTTCTTTGTTGCGGTGAATCTAGGCTTCCTCGCTTATGAGTGGTTTGTGCTAGAGCACAGCTGGATAATCTTCATTGCCTATGCGTCGTCACTTATTTTTACAGTGGGATCTTTGGTTATCCGCAATACGCACACTATTAGAAAGGTTTTTCTTGTTGCTGAAACTTTGGGGTTGTTATATGCCATTTCCGTGGGCAGTATTTTTGGAACGGTATTCAATGTAAGTAACTTGATCAGTATTTTAAGTAAGCTGCGCAAGCCCTAACGCTTTAGCAATAAAACTCACCTTATCAATTAGTCTAATTTGCCCACTTTAATTCCGTTTAGTCGGGCTGCTTTTCTGCGACTTACGCTACCTGCTATATGGCTTTTCATATAGTCTGCACTTCCTTGTAGGCCTTGCCCTACATGACTTATACCAAAGTTCAATGAGCTAAAGTTCAATATCAATCTGCGTATGTAAGCGTATCATTGGTAATCAGTAAGTATGGTTTCAGCAATTTTTCCTCTGAATGTACGGAAGTAGACTCAGTGTGTAGTAATGAGGGGAGTGTGCGAAGTGAAATTAGTAGATAACTCACAACAATTTGATCAATCACCTACGCTTGAACAATCGTTTCAGAGCGCTATTAATAAAGGCGCTGCGGTAAACGTGTTTGAGCTTGCTCAACAGTTTAAAAGTACCAACCCTGCTTTTAAAAAACCACAACTGGTTGAAGAACGCACGAGTTTAGAGACAGAGCAGCTGTGGAAGAAGCGTCTTTCGATGCTGCTTGATGCAGAAAATAAACTTATGAAAGTTATACGTTTTCGCAAAATTACTGGTATATTTACTGTTGCAAGTATGGCTATGTTTTTATTTTCCCTGTACATAGCGCCAACAATGTCGCCAGTATTGTTCTATGGCCTTATTGTTGTAGCTGCATTTGGAATGGCAACGTATCCGGCGTGGTTGTTAGCGTCTAAAAGCAATAAAAAGCAGAGAGATGACATTTCTCGTTTGTTTTATAAAAGTAATCACGAGATTGAAATGTCGGACGGTAAAATTACGTTAATTAACAGGGCGAACTATGCAAGTGTAACGCAAATACACGTATTGGATCGCAAACTTGGACTATTCGCAAACTCGTAGACAACACTACACCTCTCAGTTCATTATTGTTCTGTTAGTAGCATCCTTTATTCTCGGGGTGCTACTGCTGGCACCCATGGATGCATTGGGGCAGCTTCTCTCTTCAATCGTTATCCTCATTGCAATATCCTTGTGTAGCAAAGAAGCGCGGCACACGCAAAAATACCAGCATTTATTCCGCATTTTAGCTCTGGTGCTAGCCATTGCGCTTAGCGTCAGGTATTTGCTGTGGCGTGGTATTTACACACTAACCTACTCAGATTTTCTTTCAATGATTGCCGTCTGGCTATTATTTGGCGCTGAAATTTATGCGGGGATCACTTCAGTGTTAGGGGCGATCGTTAACGCGTTTCCGCTCAGTCGACCGCTTTTGTCTCTGGAAGGGGTAGATAAATCAACTCTGCCCAGTGTAGACGTCATGATCCCGAGTTATAACGAAGATGAAGGGATATTAGAAGTTACTATCCGCGCTGCAAAAATGCTCGATTACCCTAAAGAAAAGCTTCGGATTCATTTGCTTGACGATGGCGGAACCGACCAGAAAATTAACGCTGAAAACCCTGTGTCAGCGGCCACTGCAAAACAGCGGCGACAAGATTTGCAAGCACTGTGCAAACGCTTGGATATTACCTATCACACTCGAGCAAAAAACGAGTTTGCCAAGGCGGGTAATGTGAACAGTGCAATACAAAATACCACGGGTGATTTGATTGTTATCTTGGATGCTGATCATGTTCCTACTTCGGATTTTCTTGATAGAACCGTGCCGTGGATGCTTAAAAACGAGAAGGTCTTTCTCGTTCAAACCCCTCATTTTATGGCTAACCCAGATCCTGTTGAGCGTAACTACTTCTCTGCGTTTACTCGCATGCCTTCAGAAAACGATATGTTTTACGGCACTATACAGAAAGGCTTAGACTACTGGGGGAGTTCCTTCTTCTGTGGATCAGCCGCATTGATGAGAAGAAAGCACCTCGATTTGGTGGGGGGCATTTCCGGCGACTCTATCACTGAAGATGCAGAAACCGCGTTAGATCTTCACAAAATGGGCTACGAGTCTGTATATGTGGACAGACCTATGGTAAGCGGCCTTGCGCCAGAAACTTTTGATGCGTTTATTCAGCAGCGTATGCGCTGGGCACAAGGCATGACGCAAATTTTACTACTCAAAAAGCCTTTTAAAGCGCAAGGACTAAAATGGTATCAGCGAGTGGGCTACATGAGTTCAATCATGTTTTGGCTGTTCCCGTTTGCTCGCATCATCTTTTTGCTTATGCCACTGGCGTATTTGGTCTTTGGGCTTCAGGTTTACCATGCATCGATGCTTGAAATTTTTGCCTTCACCCTGCCTCATGTTATTGCCACTTACATGATATCCACCATGCTCTTTGGACGAACCCGATGGCCCTTAGTGTCAGAGTTATATGAAATACTACAGTGCGCATTTACGCTAAATGCATTAATCAAGGTTTTCTTGAAGCCGCGGGCACCTTCATTTGTTGTGACGCCAAAAGGAGAGAGCCTTGACAGAACCTTTGTGTCGCCACTATCGAGCGTGTTTTACTGGCTAATATTGGTAATCACATTCGCATTAGGGAGCGGCGTCTATAAGTTCATAACAGAGCCTCTTACACGGGAACTTACTGTGGTGGTCATGTTGTGGAATGTATTT
This sequence comes from Alteromonas sp. KUL17, assembly GCF_006538305.1. NCBI lineage: Bacteria > Pseudomonadati > Pseudomonadota > Gammaproteobacteria > Alteromonadales > Alteromonadaceae > Alteromonas > Alteromonas sp. KUL17. The sequence goes on along the minus strand of NZ_BJKJ01000036.1, from coordinate 23,535 downwards.
AATTTGATTCTATTGTTGTCTGTTCTTAGTGTGTTATTAGAGCGGAAACAGGTGCGTAGCCAGGCACGTCTACCAGCTACGAACAGTGTCGTTATTAAGACTACAAGTGATGAAGCTTGGGTTGGAGATTTGGTCGATCTTTCGCTTGGTGGAGCTCGGTTACGTTTGAAAGGTGAGGGAGCGTTAGTACCTGAAAATGCCACGCTCACATCGTGGAGTCACGCACTGAATAAGAACGTTCATTTGCCAATTAGCGTTCTGCATTACGACAATAGGTCAAAAATTCTTCGAGTACGCTTTATGCCTCAAACCGAAGAACAAGAAAACGAAGTCGTCGCCTATTCACTGTGTGATAGTTTGCGCTGGATGTCGTTTCAACGAAGAAGAACAAGGGCTATCTCATACTGGTTCGGCGCAAAACATGTGTTGAAAGTTGGGTTAAAGCCTGTTTTATTGCATATGCTTGTATTAATGGGGAAATTCGCCGGGAAATTAGGTTTGCTTGCTAAACCGGCAAAGGAAAATCAATGATTAAAAAATACCTTATGTTCATCGTATGTTTGTGCATGCCTTTTACCCTAGCGGCGCAAACTGACACGTATCGATTAACCGACTTTTTTGGCGGTGAAAGTACCGTGCGCTTGCAGGGAAAATCTGCCTCCATTGATATTCCAATTCCCCTTAGTTCAGTAACTGATGTGGACAGCGCGCTACTTACATTAGAAGTGGTCAGCTCGCAGGCGTTAATCAAAAAGCGTTCTCAGCTGTATGTGAGATTCAATAATGCGACCATTGGACAGATTGCGTTCGACCCAGACAGACCTTCTCTTGTATCTGAAATTGCGATCCCTACTTCATTGTGGCGAGCCGGGTTTAACTCTCTGACACTAGCGGTAAGTCAGCACTATGCCGAGCAATGTGTTGACGGCAGTGCGCCTGAATTGTGGAGCGAAATTAATGCATACAACTCAACGCTAAAAATTGCGACGTCGGTGAATGAAAAGCGCTTCACGTTAGATGAGCTGAGCGGATTCTTTAATCCAGGAATTGGCGGACAGCGAAACGTTCAGCTTTACACGGCGCGAGAGGCTGATGATCAAATTAAATATCAGACACTTCCCATTGTTGCTCAAGCACTGTCTCTTAGGAATCAATATCAGCCGCTTATTATCGAGCATGACAGCTTTGATGATGGTTACGTTTTGCCCCAGCTAGAAGACACAGAAAATAGTTTTTGGAACGACCAAAATGTTGCTCGCTACGAGCGTGCTGCATGGTATCTCAAAGCCAAGCAAAAACAGCCTGTTCATATTCTAGTTGGTACAGTCGACGCGTTATCACCGGTATTATCTGACGAAGTGATTAACGACATTGATGGCGCGTTTCTAAAAGCACAGCGCACACCTGCGTTTGTTGAGGACAGTAAAGTCATTTTACCAGCTAGCTATCGCTTAATTGTAAGTGGCACCACACAAGGTGAAGTACTTGAGGCAGCGAAAGCTTTGGCGGTAATGGACGATGCGATTAACCCTATTTCACAAGTCACCGTACTTTCACAGTCACAAATGCAGGCGGAAACGCTGCAGCGTCATCGCATTCTGAACCCAGACAATCACTACACATTCCAAGACTTTGGTGTGGCGACCACTCAGTTTAGGGATGAGGGGAACTTCACCAAACGGGTGTCATTCAGATTGCCTGCAGATTTTTATGTACCTGAAAACGCGAGCGTGAGCTTGCTCTTAGACTTCGGGTATGGCGCAGGTTTTGGGCCAGGTTCGGTTATGAATGTAAGCGTGAATGACGAACTTGTACACGGTTTGTCTCTTAATAATATTAACGGACAATCCTACCGAGACTATCAGCTAAGAATACCTGCACGGTTCTTCAAAGGCGGGACGAATAATTTAGACTTTGCGGTAACCATGAGAGCGCCGTTAGCAGGTGTGCCTTGTGATGATATTCCTGGTTCCCACCTCGTGTTCCAGCTTGATGATTCTTCGGCTATAAAACTACCTGATGCAGGAAACGTGGCAGTTCAACCTAATCTCGTCTTGCTTTCAGAAACGGCTTACCCGTTTGCGCGCTTTAAGTCAGCACCATCGTCAACCATTGCTATTCCGTCAGATGACTATTTAGATACAGCGTTAACTCTTTCAGCGAAATTAGCGCAAGTAGCCCAAGTGCCTTTATTGAACGTGAAAATAGCAACTGGAAACGACATTACAACCGAAGGTTCTGTGATTGTTCTAGGTACCCCTGAAAGCTTAACGAATATTGAGCAGTCTGAATTCAGTACGGCCATTGAGGCAACGAAACGCTGGTCTTATCGGTTACAGAACAATCTGTACAATCGCGTAAGAAACCTGACTGACGATCAGTCTTTCAAAGAAATGCGCATAGACGGTCATACCGTTCAAGAAAGTGACTTAGGTGAGCAAGCAGTACTTACTGCACAGGCACACCCTGTTTCATCACAAACCGATACCTTGTTCATTGTTGCAGCGCAGACGCCGGAACTTCTTCAAGCTAGAGTCGAGGATCTGGTTAGTTTGTCGATGTGGGGGCAGATGGCAGGGGATTTCTTCGCATGGAAAGACGGTCTTTCGCCATCACTCATCATGCAGGTAAGCGATAAATATGAAGTGGGTGAAGCCGACGACAGCTGGCTGCATTTACGACTATGGCTGTCTAACAACCCGTGGTATTGGTTAATAGGCTTTGTATTGGTTGTATTTGTTGTAAGCCTACTTATTTACCTGTTGCTTAAACGCAGAAATAAACAAGTGCAAGACTCATGGTAAAGCTGCATTACGCAACAAAAGCGACGCTAGTGATAGGTTTTTTGTTCCTGTTGGCGTCGTGCTCTACCAAGGAAGATAGCGAATTCAAGTCTCAGTACATGGCGTATAAGGCATTGTTTGTTGACGGCGGGCGCGTGGTAGACACAGGAAATGATGATGTGTCTCACAGCGAAGGGCAAGGATACGGTATGCTCTTTGCCGTGGCCGCCAACGACAAAGACACCTTTGATGCATTATGGCACTGGACCCAACGCACGCTCATGCGCGAAGACGGGCTATTTAGCTGGCGCTACCGACCTTGTGTGGATAATTCATCTTCTTGTATCGATGACCCTAATAATGCCTCTGATGGTGAGATTCTTATTGCGTGGGCATTATTGCGTGCAAGTGAAAAGTGGGGCGTTGGTAAGTATGAGGAGGCCGCCAGGAATATTGTACGTGCTGTAGAGCAGAAACTTCTGGTGGTGAATAATAACAGTGTAGTGCTCTTGCCAGGGGAATACGGATTTGCATCTGACCAAACAGGAAATAGCAGCCTTCAGCTAAATCTGTCCTATTGGGTTTTTCCCGCCATAACTGACCTGTCTTCGCTGTCGGATACTCCGTCACGTTGGGAAAGCCTGTTCGAGTCGGGCTTGATCTTGCTGTCGAATATGCAGTTTTCTACCTACCAATTGCCCAGTGATTGGGTGCGTTTCACCCCTAATAGTGCTGAGTCCGATAACAGTAAAATTGGTGCGTTAACTTTAGATAATGTGATATCGCCTGAGTTTGGTTTTAATGCGATCCGTATACCGCTTCAGCTTGCATGGTCCCCACGTTTTCGCCAAAACGCTAGGTTAACTGAGAAGCTACTTTCCCCCTACTATGCATGGTGGGCGATAACGCCTACGCCAGCTACCATCAACCTGTTAAACGAGGAAACCGCTGAGTACGAAATGTCTAAGGGAATGCGTTCAGTGCAGATGGCCGTAAACAGCTTGATGAAATCAGAAGAAAAGCAAAGGCCAGAGTGGCCTGAGATCAATCGAAACATGGATTATTACTCGGCAAGTTTAACGCTGCTTTCTATGCTAGCAGTTTTGGATAACGCATCGTGAAAACTCGGTTTACTCGCACCTCTTTGTATCTGGCACTAGGCGCTTTGGCCACGTCACTTGTGTCGGTGCAGGCATACGGACAAGCTAAAACAACGTACAAAGAAAAAGATCTGGGTATATTACCTGCACAACAAGATCAGCCGGATTTAACAGGGCTTTGGTACCATATTAATGAGCGACAGATTCAGCAAGCCAATGAAGAGTTTACGCGCTTAAAAGCTCGTTACCCTACGTGGCAGGTGCCACAAGAAGTCGAAACCGAACTAAACAGAATAAACGGCCGCTTAAAAGGTACTATCAAGCCTGTAGTGTCAGAGCCAAGAGCATCGCTTCAGGCTTTAAAAAAGCAGCCTAATAAGCCCGCTTCTAAAGCCCTCCCGCTCGAACAATTTGCTCAGTTAACGCCGAAAGCCAGAGCAAATACGCCGAAGCAAAAAGTAGAAACGCTTATTGCATTGAGCAATCAAATTAAGCGTACTGATTTTTACTTGCTTATGGGTTGGACGGCCATTGATAAAGGCATGTTAGAAATGGCAACGCAGCAGTTCTCTCAGGCTCAACAATCGGCAGTTCGTGATATCGAAAAACAATCCGCTCAACAAGGCCTTAACAGTGTCACTGGTATTAAGCTACAGCAGGCATTGTCTTTGCGCGATACGACAACGCTGGAGCAATTTCTCAAATCTGATAACAGCGGCTACGTGAAAGAAGTGCTGCAGGGCGCGGCATGGCAACAATACGACTTGAAAAATTACGACTTTGCCGACGCGCTATTTAGTTTGGTGAACGATAATGAAGGCAGGTATTTGTCACTTAGCGCGCAAAGCAGCGACACGGCCAAACAAAGCGCGTTCGACCTAGCATGTAGTGGCAATACTGAGGTTTTCATTCGACGCTGTGCTGATGGTCTGGCTAGCCGACAGGCTCAGTTTTACGATACACGGCGCTACAAGCAAAGTATTGAGTCAGGCGAAGCACTCGCCCGTTTGAGACCGTTAAGTGTAGATGAGCAAGCACTAATTGGGTGGGCTGCTAAAGAGATACAAGACACCACAACCGCCACCGCAGCGTTCGAGCGAGTCCTTGCGAAGACGCCAACCGATGCGGTAATTGCCAATGAATTGGTTACAATTAATCAAGACGACGAAGCCACACTGAACCGATTGGCGCTGAGATACAGTGCGGTAAAAAGCATATTGCAAGAACGCACCACACGTAACGCCTGGCCTAGAAAACAGTTTTGGCTAGCCTATCAAAATCGCGATGCGCGGGGAGTTACAGCACAAACTAAAGATGGCCTAAGTGCAGTCTACGGTATTAATACTCGCAGTCGAAGCGGAAGTGAGGGGCTCGGTAATTTCGATGTTCTGTCGCAATATATTGGTATTGGCAGCGGTTATGAAAACTGGCTGTGGCAAGTATCACTCGACTATAAGCAATTCTACAGCGGTCGCCCTCAAGTTGGCGACTGGTTTGGTAACAACCAATTGAGTGGAGCATTTTCGGGAATAAGCGGCTTTGAAGATAAGGGGCTTCGCGCCGAAGCGCATTATCAGGCACCTGATTTCAATTTTTACGCTAACCTTGAATATGCCATGTTCGATCAACCCGTTGGCGCTAAAGTAACGGGGCAGATATCTGCAACCAAATTTCTTACCAGTACAACGGTAGCTGCAACCTTATTTAGAAAGGCAAAAGAAGACAGCTTATTAAGCCAAACCGGAACCTTCAATGCTGATCACGAGAAACCTTGGGGCTACGTGATAGAAAGTGGCATAAGAGGGTTAGTAGCGCATGCAGTGGCCGACAACTGGTCTGTTGCAGGTACTGCTCAGGTTAGTCGCTTAGAAGGCGAGCAGGTTGCCGATAATAGCGCGTTCTCTCTACGGGGTGATGTGAGTTACGATATTGCTACCATGATTTCTCCAAAGCTTGACTATTGGCGTGTAGGGCCATTCTTGAGCTATACAGGCTATGATAAAAATCTAAGCGGTTTTACGGTCGGTAATGGTGGCTACTTTAGCCCCAGTCAGTTTGTCAGCATCGGGGGCTATTCAGAGCTGTTAACGCTTGAGGCGCTAAACTGGCAAGTTAAACTTCGAAGTTCGCTTGCGCTTTCACGTGTTGAACAAAACGATGATCTGCGCTTTCCGATTGGAGGCGCTTCTCCAACGACTGATGAGGACGCTACCCTTGGTGAAAGCTCAGATACGGGCTTAAGCGGAAACCTTATGGCTGAAGGCCAGTATCGTATTAATAACCATTGGATTGTGGCTGGTTATATTGGAAAAGCGTTTGCCGTTGAGTATCAAGCGTTCGAAGCGGGGATTCAGATAAGGTGGCGAGAAGGGCAAGGCGGCGGTGTAACAAGCGATGAGCTGTTGCTGTCTTCACCAAGATTAAGCGGCTTTGCACTATAAAGCCGCTTTTGTCTCAAGATTTATTCTCTTTTTAAAGCGTTAGTTCGCTTTTCTACGTCTAGCTAGCATGAAACATCCAGCGCCAAATAAAAGAGCGATTGAGGCTGGTTCACTTACGTTAATGGCACCGAACTGATAGTTGTTTATTTGGCCTGTTGGCGCATTGTAGGTTTCGCCGTCGTCATTAATCAGTGGCACCAACGGAGTGACCAAACTATTAGCAATGACATTACCATCCACATGACCATTGTAGAAACTTAGCTCTGCATATGGCGCCAGTACACTACCTTTAACGCCCACACTATGTAGTGTAAGAAAATCAGCATCAACAAAATTAAACAAGATGTTGTTGGTATAAAGGCCGTCATGACGCTGGCCTACATTGTTGTCATTGTCTCTGTACTGGCCATTTTCTCTGAAATATTCATTTTCCTGCGTAAAGGCTGTATTAAAGAAGCCAGTGTTAAATAACTCAACTGATTCACCGTACACATTGATGATGTTGTAGCTGGTGGTTGAGAAATCGTAAACAATGCCTTTATCAGCAGCGCTGAACCAACTAGCGTCAATATTGTAGATATTGATGTCATCAGAGCCAGAGAAGGTAATGGTATTTAATACATCCTTGCTAGCGTCGGTACAAGCAACCACTTGATCCGAATCGTTAGCGTCAGTGCACGACAATGTTGTTGTGCCATTCACCGACATTGACGCAAACTCCTGAGACTGCGCTGTTACTTCGGCAGCAATAGCATTAAAGTCGATATTGTTAACGTCAGCCTTACTCACGCTGCCCTGTTCAACAGATGTTGCTGTCGAACCATTGATAGCGGTGTAATTGTTAACGTCGTTAAGCGTTACGGTACCGTTAACTTCGCTGCTATCAAGTTCAACGCTAGACTCAGCAAATACGTTTCCGTTTTCAACTTGGGAGCCATATAAAGCAGGGTTGCTCACACTGTCGTAAACACTATTAGGCCCACCAAGTTTCACAGTATTGGCGTGCACATCACCTGATACAACATTTGAGTTACCTAGTTTGACATCACCTTTCGATGAGATTCCGCCAGACTTCACCGTAGAATTAATGAGATTTACAGTCTGCTGAGCGTTAACCGCTTTATCGAATGTGAGTTCAGAGCCAAACACCATACCTGACACGGTAGTTGAACCACCGTGAACATCACCGCGCGTGAAATGAAGGCTACCGCCTACGGCAAGAGCAGACTCAGACATATCTGGCGATAGCAGTAAGCCGACATTGAAATCGGATACGTTCATTTCGCCACCGACAGCTAGTCTTCCTTCAACATCGGAAGATTGGCCGGTAAAGCTATCGAAGATGAATGCGTTGTATTCAAACGCTTCACTCAATTCAATTTTGGCGGCAGACACTTGTGGTGCTGACATAACCGCTGCAAGTACAGCAGTGTAGAGTATTTTTTTGTGCATAATGGCTCCAGTGACATCAGAGTCTGGAACCGAGTTTCAACATGGATTTTCCAGACACACCGAATGGTACGATCTGAACAAAATTCATGCGATAGCACAAGAGATACTTTGGTATAAGGTCTTATACGAAAAAAGCCACCCGAAGGTGGCTTTCTTTATTTTGCGTGGTCAGAAAGGCGTTTTAGCTGCTCTTTTTAACCAAAACAGATACTTTATCAATACCTGCAATTTTAACTTGGTTCATAACTTCTACCACAGTACCGTGCTCACTGTCTTCGTGAGCCTGGATAGCAGCTGAATCCGTGTTGTTTTCCGCTAGGTATGTTTGCGCGTTTGCAACCACACGACGAATATCAACTTCGCGGCCGCCCATCATAATTGTGCCATCAGCATCAATACGGATAGAAAGCGCTTTTGAAGGCTTATCGTTTTTCGCTTGATTATCTTCAGGACGGTTTACGTCCAAACCTTTCTCTTTCACGAACGAGGTCGTTACGATGAAGAAAATCAACATGATGAACACGATGTCCAACATGGGGGTCATATCAATCTGAGCCTCGTCTTCAGCCGAGGTATGCTTCTTTCTTTTCATCTCGTCTTCTTTCTTCTGTTACGTTCGAGCGCTTTAGTATACTGCTTGTTACAAAAATATACAGGGTTTTGTACAAAAACAGTGTGCTTATTAACACTTGTTGTTGAAAAAATACTCAGTTTCACAGTAATAAAACAACAAACTAGGTTTGTTTATGTGAAATAGCGACACCTAATTGGTAAAAATACAACATCAATGCCTGATTGAGTGATGTACGCAAGTTACCATGAGGATAAATGCCAAGTCTAGCTTCCGTTGATTTTTTTGTCCCCTGCACCAAAAATGCGTTTTTGATCTCGTGATCTTGAATACAGGCTTCAAATGCACGGGCAGCCATCTCCTGAGGCATAGCATAATAATACATTTTTAACGCGCGATCAGCTTCTACGGATCGCACAAAGTACTCATTTGGTCTTTTTTGATCATTTAGGAACAAAAGCGAGAAACAATCGCTCAATTTTTGATTCAACGGATGAGGATTCATCGGGGCATTGTCGAGCCAGGCCTGTGTGGCAAAGCTACCGACAGCAATACCGTCGAACATGCGCGGCGCAATATAATGATCGAAAGCGTGAAACCATTCGTGGGCTAGCGCTCCGGCTCCTGCATTTTTTGCTAGCGCAAGCTGTCTTTTCGCACTGTTGTAGTGGGCACTGCTGTGTTTTTGACCGCCACTGCCAAAAGCCAGTGACAGGGATCCGTTTAACGATAACACCTGTTCATTGATATTTAAGATCGCGACCAGATCGTAAAGCGCATCGAAAAAGAGGTTGGCAGCGATCTGTTGTTCTTCTGCTGTTACCCATCTACCCACAGTGATCGTAGCGAAATTAAACAGTTTGCGAATATCTTGAAATGAAACATCAGCGCCGTCCCTGTGGCTTGGGCCGTTGCGATAAAACTGCTGATGAATACGGCCTTTACTTTCCAACACTGACATCCGAAATTAATAGGCGTTAAGCCATCGAGACCAATAACTGTTCGCACCATGCTTCGATGCGTGCGTCTGTTTTGTCGTATTGGTTTTCATCGTCAAGAGACAGGCCAACAAACTGAGTTTTGTCTTCGGTTAACGCTTTTGAGGCGGTAAACTCGTATCCTTCGTTTGGCCAATAACCCACGATCTTACAGCCTGATGGCAATATTGCATCGTGAAGCATGCCTAGTGCATCTTGAAACCATTCACCGTAACCAAGTTGATCGCCAAGTCCGAATAAGGCGATGGTTTTCCCTGATAAATCCAAACCGTGCACTTCTTCCCAATGAGACTCCCAATCTTCCTGGAGCTCGCCAAAGTCCCACGTTGAAATACCAAAAATGATAATGTCGTATTCGGCCGTGCGCGTTAGGTTAACGTCTTTAATGTTGTGAAGGTCAACAATATCTTCGTCGAAAAGGCTATTGAGCTGCGCTTGGATTTTTTCTGCTGCCATTTCGGTATAGCAGGTTGTTGAGCCGTAAAATAATCCGATGGACAGTGCGCTATCACTCATTAGATACCTCTTTTGAACTAATCGTCTTTAGAAGCTGGGAATTCTACCTCTTTACCGTTGCTCAACAAAGCTTTGCACTGAACATCGGTGTTTTTCTGTGAAATTTTTAATACACCAATGGCGCAACCGTTGAATAATTCGCCATAGCCCAAACTTGGCTCTCTCGCTTTTACCGACATATTTCGACGTCTTGTGAAAAGGTTTAGAGGCGATTTAGAGTGGTAAAGCACGCGGTTTAATCTATCTAGCCATTTGATCAATCCATCCGGAAAGGCGTTTTTTAATCCACTGCAGGTGAACTGGGTGATGTGAGGGCTGTTGCGCCTAAAGCGCAGGCGTACATCGTATACAAAGGAATAGTGCACATCGCCAGATAGAATGATGAAATCGGGGGGCGTTTTGTAATGCCTGAATATGTTTAATATAACGTTCGCGGTGCCTTTGTGGGCCATCCAGTTCTCAGCATCAACAGTAAGCGCCTTGCCAAAAAACGTAAACACCTTTTGAATGGCTTCGATAACCTTTACACCATAAATGGGAGCGGCAGAGACGACGATGACAGATTCTTTGCCAATTATAGAATGCTGAAAATCACACAGTGCTTCCCAGTCCATTAGCCCCGAGGGCTTATTCATATTAGATTCACTGCGCCAACGCTGCGTGCGGGTGTCTAAAACCTCAATAGGTGGTGTGGTATCTAAACGGTAATGCCACTGATCAAAATCCAACAGATCATCAATGATTTCATCGTGCGAGTTTAAACCGCTTTCTCCCATTGATTCTTGTACTTTAGCAATTAATGGCGCTACTTTTTTTGGTGCATTTCCCCATCCTTGGCAAAGCAAGTAGCCGATAAGCGCATTGCCGATCATGCGTTTTGATAGAGGGTTTCCATAGACTTCTTGTTCCCAGCCCCGGGTTAAGTTCCAATCGTCGGTAACATCGTGATCGTCAAAGATCATATAGGTAGGAATATGTGCCAGAGCCCTACGTACCTGCGGTAGCTGTTTTACAAAACCGTTAAGCGCCTCGTGTTCTTTGTCGAAATTAGCGTGGTATTTTGGGGGGATCCCATCTTTATCTATATTGATATCAGCCCAAAGCGTGTCGGACCACACCAGTAAATACATAGCGATGATCTCCGCACTGCCAATCAAATGGTTTTGCGCGTTTACTGATGTGAATACCGGTTTTTTCTTAGCACCAAAGAATATTGAAGACAGTACCGTATTGGTCGCAATTTGTGGCAGAAGCTGCTCTCGTTCATAATACCCATGTTCATGTGTGGCAAGTTCATTAGTGTTGGTTACTACTGCCCCTTCCAGTGCTTCATGATAAAGACCTAAACGGTCAATCACGCTGTGTATGGCTTTAAGCATAGGACCTGCGACATCATCAGCGTAAATTTGATCGCCCGTCATCAACAGAAGATCGGGAAAATCATTTTGCTTTTTGAACGCATTTTTATGGAGTACATCTACTTGTGCTAGGGCATCATCACTGTGAAAGTGAGGCTTACGGCATGAGCCGTGCAGTATGGTCTCGGGAGTCTCGGTGTAGTGGAAACATAAGGAAGACTGTCCATCGTAAAGAAGCCCGCGTTGTTCATTTTCCCATGAAGCCTGCTGAGCATCGTCGCTAAAAGATAGCGAGTAACCTATCCGCGCAGTATCTTCGAAGGGCTCTGACGAAGTGAAAGAGAGCAAGTGTATAAATGCGTACTTACCTACGCGTATGGTTTCGCGTTGACAATTGCCGCTGACGACGACTTCATTTGCAGATAGATTTAGCGCAGGTGAATCGGCGTTACTGGTTACTACCCAAATATGACATTCTGTAGATGTCACCTTTCTTACTATCGGACCTGCAATAACTTGGGGCAAGTGCTGCGTAGAAATGACGCTCTCCTTTAATTTTCGTCAATATTAATACACGTAAGCGTGTTAACTAAATATGCTGCACATTAATTGAAAACATGATGACAGCACGACTATTTAACGTTGCCAAATCATATATGTACTCAGCAAATCTGATGTCTATCGCATAACCTTACTCTTTTTTGTGAATAAACGGTATGCTCGATATACTCCCTTACAATTTTTTCAGTTTTACCTTTTGCTCTCGTCTTAATAAACGGAGAGAGGACTTCACACTATGCTAAAATATTTAACCAGTGCTGTGCTAACCACTTTATTGATAAGCGCCTGTAGCGAGCCGAAAGACGTTGTTATAACTCCTGAACCTCAAGACTTAACAGAAGTCACTGTGGGTAAATGGATCCTTGATGAAAAAGGCAACGTTATGTTTGATCCTCAAACCTCAGGGTTAGTGGTGCTAGATGGTCAACTTGTCACTATCGCAGATGCTAGCGCTGATACCACTCAACAGTTGAAACTTCATAGCATTTCACCAGGTACCACAACGCTGAGCGCATCGAGCGAACGCTTTTCATTTTCCAATACCGTGCGCCGAAGCTGCTTTTATAGCTATTTGAGCGAGCAACCTGATTTAGAAGCGCTAGCCGTAGATCCCAGAGACACTAACGTAATTTATACGGTTACCGAAGATGCTACCCGTACCGGCGCATTAAGCCCTCGCTGTGAATCCAAATACGAGGAAACAGGGTCAACAGATTACCCTACCTTGTTGGTAAAATTGACACGAAAAGATAATGGCTCGGTTGAAATGTCGGATGTGCGACCTCTTCAGTTTCCCAACGATTTTGAAGTAGGTAATTTTCCTAACGACGGCATTGAAGGGTTGACGATGGCTGAAGACGGCACGTTATATCTGGCGCTAGAGAAAGATAAAGCAGGACAGCCAAGAATTTTTACATTGTCTGTTGATGAAGACTTTTTCTCGTCGAATGATTTTGCCACAGTGAGCGAGCCTAACCTTCAACTTCCTTCGTTTACTTCAGGTAATCACCCTATCAATGGACTGGCGTTATATACTCATTCAACAGGCGCATCCTATTTGTTTGGCGCAGCAAGAAACGACAATGAACTGTGGGTAATTGATGTGAGTGGCAATAAGCCAACAAAGCGTATCCCTATTACCTTCGACGTTGCCGGCGATCAGAGTTGCGAACAGTACACAATGGATAATTCGTCGATGGAAGGACTAGTAACCATTGAAAATACCTTGTGGATCATTAACGATCCTTGGGAGAAAAACTACCTTAAAAACGCGACGTGTGAAGCGCATAAGAAGCGTTATGAAGACTTAGCGCCTTTATTATTTCCACTAGAAATTAACAGCGTTTGGTTTGAATAATAAGAAAACGAATAGATTGAAAAACAAAAGGGTTGCTTTTAAGCAACCCTTTTTATTGTTGGCTAACGCTATTAATATCGCTGTTTTATTTATGCGTCGCTGCGAAGTCGAGAAGCGAAGGTTTTTTTGAACTTCGCAAGTTTAGGTGCCACCACCATAGAGCAATACTGGTTTTGTGGATTATTTTTGAAGTAATCTTGGTGGTAGTCTTCGGCCTCGTAGTAGTTATTTACTGCTACAATTTCAGTCACTACGGGATCGGGCCAAATCTCTTCTTCTGTAATTTCTGCGATAATTTTTTCTGCTTCAGCTTTTTGTGTATCGTCGTGATAGAAAACCGCGCTGCGATACTGTGTGCCTACATCATTGCCCTGTCTGTTAAGCTGTGTAGGGTTATGCAGCGCAAAGAAAATTTCTAGTATCTCTCGGTAGCTAATGCTGTCGGCATCAAACGTCACTTGTACCACTTCAGCATGGCCGGTATTTCCTTTGCATACCTCTTCATAGGTTGGATCGGCCTTTTCGCCTCCAGCATAGCCAGAAATTGCTTTTTCCACGCCTTCAACGCTATTAAACGCTGATTCGATACACCAAAAGCATCCGCCTGCCAACGTGGCGACTTGTAAATTTGCCATAGTAAAAACCTCTCTTAATCTTTGTCTGTAGTGTGGGTGCGGGTAGGTCACAACACAAGTCATCCAAGCGTGTTTTTTTATCGTATAAACGAATATTAAATAAGAATAATGTGCGAGCTGAGTGAAAGGTTTTAACATGTGAGGTTAGCTGCTTTCTTTCAAGCAGTTTGCAACTGGTAAGAATGCGTATAAACGTGTTCAAAATTTGGCAGAGGTATTCAGTCGTGATTATTTTCTATGACGGGTATTGTCCGTTGTGTATCGCTGAAATGCGTCATTTAAGAAAAAGAGACAAGCACAACAAATTAACATTGGTAGATATTCAGGCCCCCGATTTTTCGAACCGTTATCCAACCATGGATTGGCATGCACTCAATGCAAGAATTCACGGACTTCGTGAAGACGGGACGTTGATAACTGGCCTTGATGTCACTCATGAAGCATGGAAAGCCGTGGGCATGGGTTGGCTATATGCATCGCTTCGCTGGCCTGTTATTCGTCATGTAGCCGATGCTTTCTACAATGTATTCGCAAAGCATAGATACACCATTTCATACCTGTTAACAGGTAAAAAACGCCAGTGCGATCGCTGCATACCAGGAGAAGCCAGTGAAAAATAACGTCCTTATAGTGGGCGCGTCGGGCGGTATTGCGTCTGCGCTTATTGAGCAATATAGCAGTGATGGTGCTAGGGTGTTTGCGGTTAGTCGCGCGCCTTTATCTGACACCAATCATTCTGGGGATGTTACCTATCATCAGCTGGCCGAACAGGACGATAGGCACATTAGCGAATTTGTTGAACAGCTGGCTGAACAGCAGGTTGTGTTAACTACAGTAGTTATCACAACAGGCTTTCTACACCGCGAAAGCGATGGCATTCATCCTGAGAAACGTTTGGAAGATGTCAGCGAGCAGGCCTTAGCGGCTTATTTTTCGACTAACAGCATTATTCCCGCAATGTGGCTCAAGCATTTGGTGAATATTATGAGTAAAGAAGGCTCAACCCTTGTTTGCTTAAGCGCGAGAGTAGGGAGTATTTCAGATAATGGACTTGGCGGGTGGTACGGCTACCGCGCGTCGAAAGCGGCGCTCAACATGTTGGTTAAAACGGCGTCGGTAGAATACAAGCGCAGATTGAAAGACGTGATGCTTGTTTGTTATCACCCTGGGACGGTTGATACGGGGCTTTCTAAGCCTTTTCAAAAGAACGTCGCCGCCAAGAAACTGTTCACGCCTGAGTTTACCGCTAAACAGCTCATTCACCACCTTTCGGCGCTTAATCGAGACCAAGCTTGTCATTTTATCGACTGGAATGGCGAAGTGGTAACTTGGTGATACGGTCTAACATCATTTCAGCAAGTCCAACATCAAGACTTTTTATTTCACTGCTGTTACCATGCTATTTTTGGGAATGGTGCAGCGTATTGATAAGCCCATAGAGGTAGCAATACAACGCGTTGACGCCACACGTGAGTCATAACAACAAACGCCATCCTGATAATAAATAATACCAGTTCGCTCGGCTTGATTCTTACGAATAGTAAGTACCGACAACCAGCATAAATTGTGAGCACACGACGTTTTTGTGCATCACAAGGCGTGATACGGCGAATTGCTATAACAATAACTCAACAAGAGGAAGGGATATGAGCGGGGCCAGAGAACAGTTCGGATCGCGCATAGGTTTTATTTTGGCAGCTGCAGGTTCTGCGGTAGGCATAGGTAATTTGGTAGGGTTTCCTGTCGGTGCAGCTAAAAATGGCGGTGGTGCATTTCTTTTAATGTACGCTATTTTCGTTTTTGCCATTTGTTTACCGGTAATGCTGGCGGAAATGTCAGTAGGTCGCCATGCTAAAAAAGACCCGCTTGGTGCATACAGTGATATAAGCGGTAATGAAAAGAAATGGAAAGTCGCGGGGTGGCTAGCTATTGCTACGCCGTTCATGATTGCCGTTTTCTACATGGTTATTACTGTGTGGCTTTTCGGCTATTTGTTCGAAGCAGTAAGCGGAAATCTAGACAAGTTAGCTAACCCAGAAACCTTTGGGCTGTTTATTAACTCAGAAGCCATCTTTTTATATATGGCGGCCGTTGTTGGTGTGGTCTACCTCATCCTTCAAGGCGGTGTAAAAGAAGGGATAGAAAAAGCGGCAAAGCTGCTCATGCCTGCGCTTTTCGTGATGCTAATCGGTCTCGTTATCTTTGTATTAACCCGCGAAAATGCGATGGCTGGCGTTGAGTTCTACATTGTTCCTGAGTTTTCAAAAATCACTGCTGAAGTGGTGAATGGTGCGCTATCGCAGGCCTTTTTCTCTCTATCGTTGGGCATGGGTATTCTTATAACCTATGGTAGCTACATTGATAAGCGTGCAGATGTACCGAGCGCTGCCAAGCTGGTGGCGTTAACGGATACGGCCGTGGCGTTCACAGCGGGTTTGATGATCCTTCCTGCCATCTTCTCTTTTAACCCAGACATTAACCCTGATGATTTAAGTGAATCGTCAGTGGGTATGATTTTTACTTATCTGCCTAGTATCTTTCTAGCGTTACAAGACTCGATTGGATATATGGGCGCATCGATTGTCGCTAGCTTGTTCTTCTTATTAGTGTTCTTTGCGGCAATTACGTCGCTAGTGTCTATTTTTGAAGTACCTGTTGCGGCGCTTATGGATGAAAAAGGTGTAAGCCGTAAATGGGCGCTTGGGTCGCTAGGAAGCATTATGATTTTGCTAGCCATCCTAAGTGCGTTGTCATTCGGTAAAGTTGATATGCTTACGTCCTTTATGCACTACGCTGGCGCAGATAAATCATTGTTTGATGTCATTTACGATGTGTTCTACGACACGATTTTGCCTTTAAACGGCTTGCTAATTTGTTTGTTTGTTATTTATCGTTGGAAGAGTGCAAACTTCAATGCCTCTTTGGAAGAGGGCAGCAGTGGTTACAAAGGCAGCTGGTTTGAAAAGTACGTGGATATATCGCTGAAAACCTTTATTCCGCTTATTTTACTCGTGATTTTTGTAAACACGGTAGCGGTAAAATACTTCGGGTTGAGCCTATTCGGATAGTCAGGTTTTACAAGAAATGACGTGAGCTAGCAGTGAGCTCAACTTAAAAACGGCAAGCCTAAAGCTTGCCGTTTTTGTTTGTGTCAGAGTATGTATTTTTACTAAGTGTAAAGCCTAAAACATGCGATAGGGGTCGCTATACTCTGGTGTAATATCTAGCCTTGCCCAGCTTTGTGCGGCATCAATCACTTTGCCAGCAGGTTCTGCTTCAGTATCAGAAAAGCGAGGAGCATCAATATCCATCGCCTTCGCTGCATCCACGTAATAAATACCGCGCTTAGGATGAGACAAGCTGCAAAGGTGAATAACATCGTTAAGCGGCTTGCCACAAATGATGGTCGTCAGCGCAGATACAATATCGTACACATGTACAAGGTTTATTCGCTTATTCCCTGCATCTAACTGTTTTCCACTTAACGAGCGGGCGGGGTGACGGTCTGGGCCTACTAAACCGGCTAGGCGAACAATACTGATATCAATCTGACCTCGCTTAGACAATAAATAGTCTTCAATAGTCACGTGGGCTTTGGCCGAGGCTGTTTGCGGCTGTGTAGTGCTGACTTCAGACACTACCTCATTTGTTGCATCGCCGTAAACCGACGTGGTGCTGATAAACACGATATGCGCCACCTTTACGCTGATGGCTGCGTCTATCAACTGCAGCATATTGTAGGTGTATGACGCGAGATCTGTGTTTCTCCTGCCAGGGGGAATATTTAGCAACAAGGTAGCGTTTGGCAAATGGTTACAAAGCGCTGATGTATCTTCGCCCAGGGCATATTCAATTGCGGTGATACCTTGGTCTTGTAACGCGAGACGTTTCTGTTGGCTTCGAGTGGTGCCAACAATATTGACCTTACCTGAAAGTGCTTTGCCCACATAGCTGGCTAACCAGCCGTAGCCACTAATTACTACATTTTGAGTCATCGATTAAATACCCCTTTGTTTAGGGCTTAAGAGTACATTAATTGGAGGGCGGTTGTCGTTAACTGAAAAAATGAAAAACCGACTGGGTTACAGTCGGTTTTCTAAGGTGAGTGGTTAGAGTAGTAAGTCGTTTCGTTTTGCGCGTCTAGTTAGCTAAATGCTCCAACTACATTTTCATTTCGTCGTTGTGGTCATGGTGATTGCCTTGATCAATATCTAACAGGTTCAAGTCATCTAGCCCAGATATGGATGCCTGCATCTTGCCTTCGGCATAATCCGCTTTCTTCAGTACCTTACACAATGCATCGCCTTTTTCTTCTAGCGCAGCCGCTTGGCTTTCTAAGCGATATTCTAAATCTTCACCCCAGCGCTCCATCTTTTGCTCAAACTCAGACATATCACCGCCTTCCCACAACATTTGTGTTCCTACGGCAATAAGTATTCTACCCATAGACTCACTGATTAAAGACTCAATTTGCGCTTCGAATTCTTGCTCCCAGCTTTCGTCAAACCAACCTGGCTCATCGAATTTAGTTGAATCAACGCGAATATTGCCTGCGTCATCATAGAATGAAGTGTTTAGTTTGGTTTCAAGTGAGTCGAACAGTTCACGAAAATCGTCACCCATTTGATCGCCGCCTAACAGTTCAGTAAATACTTCAGTTACTGCCACGTTGGCAATTTGCAGCCCTTCACTGGCGATATTCAAGGTCATAGGGATGGCGATATCAATGTTGTTGTAATATTCACTTACCCAGCGCTGTTGTTCGCTGTCAAGCGATACTGGTTCGCCGTTAATGGTCATATTGTGATGGGAGTCAATCGTCATCACTGAGCCATTGTCCATCTGTACCGTTAGGTCACCTTGGTAATATTGAATATGACCATCAAGCTCCATGTCACAACTGTTGTTTTGAAAGCTGCTGTCATGCGCAAATGCGTGGCCGCTCATTAAAGCACTGGTAAGGGCAACTGAAAGTAATAGTTTCTTAGACATTGTTCATTCCTTAATTTACGTGTGACGCGTTAACGAAAGTGCTCGAAGCAAACTGCAATGCGTTGTAGTGTCACTGTCAGATAGACGCTAACGATACTCGCTGTTATACCTAAGGTAGAGCAATGGCCTTGCCAATATTTAAAGTCTATATCTTTCAAATGGTTAGTAATATTTGATGATTTCTTTATGCTCTGCTAAATACACTATTTAGTGAGATTACCAACTAATTAGTAGTTTTGACTAAGATCAATTAATACCAATAGCGGTACATTTAAGCCAATCCAAGCATGGTTAAATCTTATTTATTGGTGCATAATACCGCCAATATTTTTAAGGGGTTATCACAATGGCTGATTGGATTAATGCAATTATGTTTGGTGTTGCGCTAATTGCCTTTACGCTAGGGCTAAGCAGCATCGTTATGGGCTTTATGACTGCTAAAGCAGGTGCTGAAGGTATGCAGGAAAAAATCGAGTACGGTTTTTTTGGCGTTACTGGTTTAGTACTTTGCTTACTGATGGCCTACGCATTGGCTTAAGCGATAAGCATTAAAAAAACCGGCTATCTCAGCCGGTTTTTTTTCGTCTTGAACAAGTCTTTATTCATCACTGCCTTATCGATTAGGTTCGCTCTTCTCCTGAGCATCCTCAGGCGCATTGTCGCTTTCGGGACTATTTCTATAAGCGCTTTGTTCGCGATGGGCAAGCAGCGACAAATGTCCATCACGTTGATAAGCACGTAAATCGAACAAATCCAGCATAGCCATAACGTGGTCGAAAATATCCGCCTGTACTTTTTCGTACCTCACCCATTCCTTTTGTGCACTGAAGCAGTAAATTTCTAAAGGTAAACCAAGCTCATTAGGCGGTAGCTGCCTAACCATTAGGGTCAGTTCTTGGTTTATATCTGGGTGCTTGCGCAAGTATGCCTCTAAATAAGCTCTAAAAGTGCCGATGTTGGTAAGGCGACGGCTGTTTAGCAGATCCGACTCATCAATGGAGTAATCTCGGTGATAAGCGCGGAGCTCATTTTTCTTCTTATCGATATATTCGTTGATATAGCGAATTTTCGAAAAGCGCTCTAGCATATCGTTGTCACAAAGCTTAATAGAGTGCACATCAATATAAATGGCGCGCTTAATTCTGCGTCCGCCAGACTCTTGCATACCGCGCCAGTTCTTTACTGCTTCTGTAGTAAGGCTGTAAGTCGGCAGCGTAGAAATGGTTTTATCCCAGTTCTGTACTTTGACGTTGGTAAGACCTATCTCGAGTATTTCACCATCTACTTCATACTTAGGCATGGCAATCCAGTCGCCCGTATTAAACATGCGGTTAGCGGCTATTTGAATGCCGGCAACAAAGCCCAGAATGGTGTCTCTGAATATCAATAGTAAAACAGCGGCAATGGCGGTTAAGCCAGACACAATAAGTAGCGGGCTTCTGTCTACAATCAAAGAAATACTTAATAGTATGGTGATGATTGCAAAAGCGAGCTTAGTGACTTGAATAAAGCCAGTGATAGGTGCGCGTTTAGCAAGCGCTGAGGCGTTATAAACGTCTTCCACTGTGCTTAACATGGCATATAAGGCAAGAAGGCCGCTATATAGCATGTATAGCTGAGCGCTCTTTATCACCATACCGTGCATCACGGCTTCATCGCTAATAAGTACCGGTGTGGTTAAGTAAATAAACAGGGCAGGAAACAGGTGCATTAAGCGACGGAAAAACCCGTGCTGCTGCAAGGCGTTGTCCCAGAGGTTATTGGATTTGTATACCCAACTGGCTATCTGGGGGCGCACCAATAGCCTTGCGATAATATAGATTACCGCCGACACCGCTAAAATACTACTTAGTGCGATGACGTTATACAGCGGATCTTCAGTAGTAAGATTCGGGAAAATATCATTAACTATGTGAATAAAGTTATCGCGTACTGAAGCACTGACTTCCATTAATTACGACTCCAACATTTTCTTTATACGGTTGTCTTTATTTTCCCATAGACCGTTCAACCAGTTTTGGAAATAAAGACGAAACTCAGACTCAGTGCGTTCTGAATGCTGTTGTAATTCAGGTACCGGCGTAACGTTCACATCGATCACGATTTTTGTCATCTGACCGCTAAGCATTGCCATCATAGGGTGACGCTTATTTTCCGGGTAAAGCAGCGAGATATCTAACACGTTGGTAAATAATTCGCCCATAGCTGAGAGCGTAAAGGAAACGCCGCCGGCTTTGGGGGGCAGGAGGTTTTCATAGGGACTTTGCTTTGACAGATGCTTCAATGAAGTAAATCGAGTCCCCTCTACAAAGTTAATGACCGTTGTGGGTACCGTTCTAAACTTCTCACAATACGCTTTGGTGGTTTCGAGATCCTTTCCTTTTTTCTCTGGGTGCTTTTCTAAATACGCACGGGTGTATCTGTGCATAAACGGCATATCAAGTGCCCAGGCACCGAGTCCGACAAATGGCAGCCAAATCAGCTCTTTCTTAAGGAAAAATTTGGGTGCAGGAATGCGGTTCGTTGCGAATTCAATGAGCAGAATAATGTCGAGGTAGCTTAAATGATTGGCAATAATCAGATACCAACGGTCTTTTGACAGTTCGCCGTGTACCGAACACTCAATATCGACGCGGTTAAACAAGCGTATCATGAGAACGCTGACCCGTCCGAAGCTAAACATTAGCCCGTGCATCACTTTATTCCATGCCGTTCTTATCTTTCCGTTAGGCATAATAAGTTTTACCAAGCCCAGTAAGATAATTAGGCCTCCCCACAACGCAAGATTGAGAATTTGTAGTGAAGTGTGTATTACGAAAATAAAAGGAGCGAGTACTGCGCGAATCATAATGGTTTCTGTGTTGCGTTTAGTGAATCTAAAAGTTGATCTTTGGCATGCCAGCGCTCATTCAACCACGTCTGAAAACGGGCTCGAACTTGCGGATCATCAAAATAATTGTCGTTGAAAATGCCGTTTTCCATAATGTCTTTGATGGGCATTACGTTGATATTCACACGAATATCACGAACCTTACCACTAACGAAGTCCCAGAAAGACGGTACGCCGTTCGGGTAATCAATTGTGACATCAATAAGTTTATGCAAATGATCGCCCATCGCAGACAAAACGAATGCTATGCCGCCCGCTTTAGGCTTAAGTAAATGAGTGAAAGGCGAGGCCTGCATGTCGTGCTTGGCTTGCGTAAAGCGGGTGCCTTCAACAAAATTCATAATACTTACAGGCTTATTTCTAAATTTTTCACACGCTTGGCGCGTGGTTTCCATATCCTTTCCTTTCAAATGCGGGTTTTTAGCCAAAAATGATTTGGAATATCGGCGCATAAATGGAAAATCGAGTGCCCACCAAGCCAGACCTAAAATGGGAACATAGATAAGCTCTTTTTTGAGGAAAAATTTCAAAAATGGGATTCTTCGGTTAAATACACGTTGAAGAACTAAGATATCGACCCAAGATTGATGGTTAGCAATAACGAGATACCAATCATCTCGAGTGAGTTTTTCTAGTCCGTTTATTTGCCATTTGGTGCGCCCGCTGATGCGCTGATTCAGGTTATTAACGCCGATCCACGCAGTCGCGCATGCGTCGAGTAAATAAGAAATGAATCGTCGCCACGGCGCAATAGGTATAAGTTTAAAAATAGCCAATATAAAAATAGGCGTTGACCACACTACCGTATTGACGAAATAGCAGATGACCGAAATAGTGCCAACAATATGATGCAACAGTGCTTTTACCATTGTACTTACCTCAAAAATTAGGCGCTTAGTGTAAACGAACTTGATCTAAAATCCGATAGAGCCTTTACTGATTCCACAATAAAGGTGCAAATTTACGTATTTAAGGAGCTGAAATGGAGCTTATTAGCGAAAATAGAGCATTCGGGGGACGGCATTTACGCTATACCCATAAAGCTGAAACAACTCAATGCGATATGACCTTCGCAATTTTTCTTCCCCCTTTCGCCTCGAAAGAAAAGCCGGTGCCCGTGCTTTACTGGCTGTCAGGGCTGACATGTACCGACCAGAACTTTATGCAAAAAGCCGGTGCAATGAAGCTAGCGGCGGAATT
Organism: Alteromonas sp. KUL17; assembly: GCF_006538305.1. Taxonomy (NCBI): domain Bacteria; kingdom Pseudomonadati; phylum Pseudomonadota; class Gammaproteobacteria; order Alteromonadales; family Alteromonadaceae; genus Alteromonas; species Alteromonas sp. KUL17. The sequence goes on along the minus strand of NZ_BJKJ01000036.1, from coordinate 681 downwards.
AGGTATGGCTATTGTAGCGCCCGATACATCTCCCCGTGGCGAGAACGTTCCAGATGACGAAGAAGGAGCTTATGACTTTGGCCTTGGGGCAGGCTTCTACGTTGATGCTACGCAGGCGCCGTGGGATAAGCATTACAAAATGTACAGCTATATTGTGAACGAGCTACCTACGCTTATTGAAAGCGAGTTCCCTGTAACCAAAGAGCGCGCTATTAGCGGTCACTCAATGGGCGGACACGGTGCTTTAGTTATTGGCATGCGTAACCCTAATAAGTTTGTATCGGTATCGGCCTTTAGCCCTATCTCAAATCCTTCAGATTGTCCGTGGGGCGAGAAAGCCCTAGGTCGATACTTAGGCGATGACAAGGCGGCATGGCAGGACTACGACGCCTCGTTGCTATTAGCAAGCAAAACACACAGTGTACCTCTGCTAGTAGAGCAAGGGACAAAAGATGAGTTCTTGCACGAGCAGCTGAAACCTCAGTCTCTTGTTCATGCTGCGCAACAGTCAGATACGCAACTTACGCTTAACATGCATGAAGGTTACGATCATAGTTACTTCTTTATTGCATCATTTATTGAAGAGCACTTGGAGTTCCATGCAGGACATATGGGTCTAATTTAAGCGTAGAATACAAGCTGCAAAAAAGCCGGATCGTACTCCGGCTTTTTTGTTTATGG
>NZ_BJKJ01000035.1:0-43872 GCF_006538305.1 Alteromonas sp. KUL17 | reverse complement strand
CGTGGCGACGTTTGTAGTCGCCGGAAACTACAACGCGATAACCTGCATATTCGATAAGAATTTGAGTAGAGCCTAAAATGTGTCCGGCGGGGAAAAAAGTGACCGCAACGTCATTAAATGTCACTGACTTACCTAGCGTTATGGCGTGTTGGTGTGTTGCCATTTCATCGCCGTAGCGGGTTTTCATAATGGCCAGTGTTTCTGTGCTGGCATAGACACTGTGGTGGCCTGCGCGCGCATGGTCGGCGTGGCCGTGAGTAACAAGTGCGGTTGACACTTCATTCATAGGGTCAATATAAAACTGGCCTGGCTCGCAATACAGGCCAGTGTCGTCAGCTTTTAGCCACGTTGATGGATGCACTACGCATAATTTCCACGAAATAAATAATGCTCTTACTACGTAGTGAATGCCTAAAATCGACCATTTGATATTCGCTCGTCTAGGATTTTTGCGAACTGCTAAGCGCTTAAGCACTTTGTTTGTCGCAGTAGATATGGACTTGGATACAGCTTCGGAAGAAGCACTTTAAAAGTCTCTCACATCACATGTGTGGTTGAATCAATGGAGTACTTTCCTTGATGAGAAGTAACACTGATTAAGGATGCTGTAGTCTTATAACGTGCTATTCGAGCTACCTATTGTACAACCTCAAGTTGTTGGGCTTCTGATGCTGTTGCCTCTAGCGTCGCTTCGGAGAGGTGTGGATTATTAAGTTTAAGTACGGTTCTCTCTGAAAGCTTCAGCGCTTTTTCAATATCTTTAAAACTAATGTATTTTTCAAATAACGCGGCGAAGCTTCCGTCTTGTCGAGCAATATTTAATCCCCGTTCTATGCGCTGCGCTAATTCAGGTTTCGATTGTGAAACGAAGAAGAACATGTAAGACGGGTAATACAATAAAACTGAAGGCTCTATGATAATGTCTGGGTCGTTTAGTGATTTCGCCTCTACCACCGCCTCATGAGCCGCACGTGGAAAGTAATCAATTCTACCAGCCTTTAAAAGCTCAATGATAATGTCGTAATTACTGGTTCCTAACGTAGTAAATCCGTTGTGCTCTAGAATCTGAAAATCGGGCCAGTCGTGACCTTGACCTGCAATAAACCGCTTTAGGTCAGGCGCGCTACGAACACTGTTAAACTCACGTAGAGTACTTTGGCGGATCAAAGAGACGCGATAGCCCATGATTCCGTTCAATAGAGGAACCCGCACCGGAATGGCTTGCTGTTCACGTAGTTTTGACGTCACTGTCCAAAAAACGTCAATTCCCCCTTCTTGGTTTAGTTGGCGCAGAACGCGTTCTTGCACCAAATTGCCGCTACTCTCTACGAGATATGTTGGTTTAATAGGGTCTTCTGTTTTGCTGAGCGCTAATTTAAGCAATGCAGAGTAATAGGCATGAGAGGCATAGTCGAGCTCACTACTTTCGACTATCTTAACTTCGTAACTGCTAGGGGGGAGCTGTGATGTTTGCGCACTGTCCAACACACTTCCAAAAGCTTGTTGACAGAAAAGGTGCCGAATTATCATCACCGCTACTATTGAAAATAGCCCTACTCGACGTCGATTTTGTATCATGCCTATTTACCTCAATGGCTAAGGAAAAGCCATTGGACCTGCTAACCTTTAACATTGAGTAAAGCTTAGCAGGCCTACTTATTTAGGGCACGTTTACCGTTCAGTATAGACACAATTTTCAAGATGCAAGCGACATGGCCTCAGGTGAGCTGCTCTACTTCATCATGTTTCAATTTTTGCTTTTTGTGAAAACTGCGCAAATACATTTTTCGCCATAGGGCTTCAAAGGGACCTTGGTTGAAGTGCTTAGTAATGGCGTTCGCCAAAATAACTTGTACTGCGGTAAAGGTAATGGTGACCAGAAGCAAATCAAGCAACGTTACGCTGTAAATAAAGTTTGGAAAATAAGCGGGCATGACGATGCGAAATAGCACAGCGAGTGCTATTGATTGGGTTAGGTAGAGCGTGAACGCAACTTTGCCGCAGTTTATAAGCGACTGATACCACCACGTCGAAGTATGTCTTATGTTTATCAATAGGTGAGCGTATACCAAAGCACAGAAAATGGCTGGAATGCTAGTGAACATGGGAATCACATCTAATGTTACCTGTTCGAATAAAAATTGCGGAAGTGCAGTAATGATGGATGTGACGATAGCAACCAATACTAACTTCTTAAATATCAGTGACGAGAAGCCGTGATTGAAAAAGCCTGCCCTATACAAATAAGCGCCAAACATCATAAGCCCCATAGACTGCCACAGCATAGTGAATGGCGCGACAATAACCGTAGACAGCATAAATGACGCTTGAATACCAAGTTGCGTTAAATAGCCGCTTTGCCACAAGGCGACTTCTTCGTTAAATGTTTCACTGGGTCGCGTTGGCAGTTCAGCCCCCATGTCGAACACAAACGCCATGACGAGCCCACCAACTAACATAATTGCGCTTCCCACAATAAGGTAATGAATACTTTTCTTTTTGAGTTCATCTTGAGGGAGCGTGAAGTGTTTTAAAATAAAAAATGCGCACAGGCTGTAATAAAGCAAAATGTCGCCGCTGAAAATAAATACGCCATGCAGTAGCCCAAATACAAACAGCCACTTAAGTCTGGCTTGTGAGAAATCTAAAAAATGGTGTCCGCGCTTCTCGCAGGACTCAAATTGAATTGCCAGACCTGCACCAAACAACAAGCAGAACAGAGAACGAAATCGTCCATCCAAAAACAGCGTGTTAAAAAGTGAAATAACCGTGTCTGATAATAGCGGCTTTTCAAAAAAAGCATAGTTAGCGTAACCGTTTTGGTGAAACGTAATGTTCATGAATAAGATGCCAAGAATGGCTAAACCTCTAACGGCGTCTATTGAATGAATTCGCATGTACGGTCCTTGTAAGAAAATCGCTAATTCGTGAAGCATAAGAAGGTCAAAAACTCTGCGCTGAAGTTTACGCTAAGAAAATGCATAAGGTCGAAGTGAAAAATGTATCTAAACATTAAACGCGCTGAGGATGATTACATTGTGCATCTATCGTAAGGCGTGACAAGTAAACCTAACCAAAGTTTTGCCGTATAAGTGCTAAAAGTATTAACAAGAACCATCAATGACTTCACTTCCTTCAGTCTTTGCCCATTGGTTTGAACAAAAAGGCTGGCAACTACGCGATTATCAACACACCATGCTGGTGGAGAAAGACCAGCATGACTGTACATTATTGATTGCGCCAACCGGCGCTGGCAAAACCCTGTCTGGCTTTTTACCTAGCCTAATCGAACTTGCTGAGACATTTGGTATGAGCGAGCTTGCTGAGGCATTCGGTACGAGTGAACTTGATGAGATTTCGGAAAACCAGGAGCTTGTTAAGAAGACCGGAACCAGCGAACAAGCCGAAATGAAAACAATAAACAAACAGGCAACAAAAGGAAAAGAAAAGGATGGGTTCAACGGCCTACATACCCTTTACATATCGCCGCTGAAAGCACTCACGCAAGATATTCATCGTAATTTGTTACAGCCCATTGAAGAGATGGCGCTGCCGATAACGGCAGAAACACGCACAGGCGATACGCCCTCACACAAGCGCCAGCGTCAACGTAAAAAGCCGCCAAACATCCTGCTTACCACACCAGAATCGCTCATGCTGATGTTGAGCTACGCCGATGCCGACAAGCTTTTCGGCAAGCTTAAACGCGTGATCATCGACGAAACGCACAGTTTAATGGCCAACAAGCGCGGAGACTTTCTTTCACTCGCCCTCGCGCGGTTAAGCGTTCTATCACCGCATTGTAAGCGTATTGGCTTATCAGCCACCGTCGCTTTTCCCGAAACGCTAGGTGCGTGGCTGGCTGGCAGTGACGGTGTAGCTAATATTGTAAAAGTGAAAGCGGGTGAAAAACCTAAGCTGGAAATGCTGCACTCTAAAGCGCGCATGCCTTTTGGCGGCTTTATGGCTCGCTACGCCATCGATGATATTTATCAGGCTATTGAAAACGCCAAAACCACGCTGGTTTTTGTGAATACGCGAGCTCAGTCAGAGCTGTTGTTTCAAATGTTGTGGGAGGCAAACAAGGCTGCGCTGCCCATTGCCCTTTATCACGGCAGCTTGAGCAAAGAGCAGCGTCGTAAGACCGAAGCCATGATGGCAAGCGGCATGCTGAGGGCAATTGTATGTACGTCGGCCTTGGAGTTAGGTATCGACTGGGGTGATGTAGACAAGGTCATACAAGTTGGCGCACCTAAAGGTGTAAGCAGACTGCTGCAAAGGATAGGGCGAGCAAACCACAGGCTCGACGAGCCAAGTGAAGCGTTGCTCGTACCGGCAAACCGTTTTGAAGCGCTGGAATGTCAGGCGGCGATCACCGCTATTGAAAAAGGGGAGCTAGACGGGGAAAGCCCACAGCCAGGGGCACTGGACATTGTCCCGCAATTTATATTGAACTGCTTGTGTAGTAGGGCTGATAGCCCAGATACCTTGTATAAAGAGATACTTACCGCCACGCCATACCAAGGGCTCGATAGAGATGATTTCGACAAACTATGGCAATTTACCCAAGACGGGGGCAGTGCGCTTAATGCGTATGAGAGATATCAACGCCTGACGAAAAACGACGATGGCACTTACTCGCCTGCGAATCGGCGGGTTATTCAACGGCACAGACAAAACATAGGCACTATCGTTGAAGCGGGGCGGCTTAAAGTAAAGCGTATTCGAAGAGGAAACCAGGGCAAGATTATAGGTGAAGTAGAAGAGTATTTCGCCCAGCAGCTAACGCCCGGAGACACCTTCTATTTTGCAGGGGAAGTATTGCGTTTTGAGGCTATTCGCGACATGCAGCTACACGCTAAGCCTGCAAAAGCAAAAGAGCCGAAAATACCAAGCTATGCGGGTGGCCAAATGCCGCTATCTACCTATTTGGCGGAAGGGGTACGGGCAATTTTGGCTACTCAGAAATCATGGAGAGCACTGCCTGCACAGGTACAAGAGTGGCTTAAACTTCAACAGGCGTTTTCTCAATTGCCTAGTCCTGACAACGTGCTTGTGGAGCAATTTCCGTTTAGACAGGCGCACTACACCTTGTACTACACCTTCGACGGACGCAAAGCGAACCAAACCTTAGGTATGTTGCTAACGCGACGAATGGAAAAAATGGGCATTAAGCCTTTAAGCTTCAGCGTGACCGATTACGGATTATCGGTAGCATCAGTAAACGCCATCACACAAGGGCAGCTGCTGCACCTATTCCAGCCAGATATTTTAGGGGACGAGCTAGAAGACTGGATGTTACAGGCACCTATGCTTAAGCGCTCGTTCAGGCAAGTGGCGGTGGTGAGTGGGCTCACTGAACAGCGCTATCACGCCAGCCAAAAAACCATGAAGCAGGTCACGTTCTCCACGGACCTTATTTACGATACGTTGCGTGAACACGACCGCGACCATATCTTACTTAAAGTAGCTCGGGCCGATGCAGAGCGTGAGCTACTTGATTTACGGCGACTCGCTAATTTACTTATTCGCTATGTAGATTCAGCGATATTAGTGAATCTTGAAAAGCCGTCGCCCATGGCCATTCCAATAGTGCTGGATGTGCGTAGTGAACAAGTGAAAGGCGCTGGCGCACAGGCTATCATCGAGCAAGCTAATTTATATGCAGAAGCTGAGACCATGTTAGATGAAGTGCGCGCATTGTTATCGGGCTCACCTGTTGAATAATATTAGATAGAAGCAAAAACGAAAAAATAAGAGGGTAATTTGGCAATAACTGACGCGTGGCTAACCGAAAAAGTAAGCCAGCGCCACATCACGATTACAAAATATGCAGACTACTTGTGGCTGTTAGACGCGCGCGGTGTGGCGTATTTACCCGCATGCAATTGGCTTATAGTGTCTGATCTGCACTTAGAAAAAGGCAGTTATTTACGCAGTTATGCGAACCCATTGCCGAGTTTAGATTCCACTGCCACGTTAACGCGGTTAGAAAGTATCATCGAAGATTACAAGCCACTGCGAGTAATCAGCTTAGGTGACAGCTTTCACGACAAACACAGCATGTCGCGCATGACCGCTGAGGACCGTCAGCACTTATGCAGATTAGTTGGTAATGTGAACGAGTGGATGTGGGTAGAAGGTAATCATGACCCAGATTTACCCGAAGGCATACCGGGTACGCCGTGTTTTGAAATAGTGTTAGATAATATGGTATTTAGACACGAAGTAGAAACGAGTGAAACTCGTGCTCAGGTTATTGGCCATTATCACCCCAAAAAGCGCACAACCATTACTCGCCGCCGTTACACAGGCAAATGCTTTACTAACAACGAAAATGTATTTGTGATGCCAGCCTTTGGTCAGTTCACTGGTGGGCTAGATATTGATGAAGAGGTAATGCTAACGCTTCTGCCCAAACGCTCACGACAGGTATTCATGCTCTACGACAAGATTATATTTAAAGTATGAACCACCAAAATGGGGTCTGAGTACATTTCCACCGCGGCAGAATTAAAAAAGGGGGCAGAGTACATTTTGTGACATAGATTTGTCTTGGAAAAGGTACTTTGACCCCATTATTTAGGTTAATCGCGCCAGCGCTTGGTTAGTTCGTCGTAGGCGTCTATGCGGCGGTCGCGGAAGTAAGGCCAAATGCGCTTCACCTGTTCGGTACGTTCCATATCAAGCTCTACGGTTAGCGTGGTTTCACCTTCAGCTTCGGCTTTGGCCAAAATCTCACCTTGCGGGCCTGCTACAAAGCTTTGTCCCCAGAACTGAATACCTGGATCACCTTCAACAGGTGACGCTTCAAAGCCAGTGCGGTTTGCCACGATAACCGGTACTGAGTTTGCCACAGCGTGAGAGCGCTGAATGGTTTCCCATGCACCATGCTGACGGGTACGTTCTTCTTCTGTGTCAGTTAAATCCCAGCCGATTGCGGTAGGGTAGAACAACAAGTCCGCACCTGCCATCGCCATTAGGCGCGCTGCTTCTGGATACCACTGGTCCCAACACACCAATACGCCAAGTTTACCTACGCTGGTTTCAATAGGCGTGAAGCCCATATCGCCCGGTGTGAAGTAAAATTTCTCGTAAAAGCCTGGGTCATCAGGAATATGCATTTTACGGTATTTGCCCGCAATTTCTTTACTGCGGTCGAACACGACTGCGGTGTTGTGATACAAACCTGAACCGCGCTTTTCAAATAAAGATGTCACCAACACGATATTGTGCTTTTCGGCTAGTTCACCAAAAAATTCTGTCGCAGGTCCAGGAATTGGTTCAGCCAAATCAAAGGCGTTAGTATCTTCTTGCTGGCAAAAATACAGGGTGCTGTGTAGTTCTTGAAGCAAAATACACTCGCATCCTTCAGCGGCTAATTTGGCAATTTGCTCGGCACTTTTATTCCAGTTCGTTGCTTTGTCGTTATCGACAACGGCCTGTTGTACCAGACCCACTTTTAGCTTAGCTGGGCGCATGTAATGACACTCCTTTCTTTAAGGTGGTGATAATCGAATCTTTTAATGTATTTGTGGGAACCTGCATGGAAATGCAATGCAAGCTGCCGTATTGTCTTACGAGTACACTGCAATCGATTGGTTCAACAATATGATTGGGATGTGCTCTCTTTACAGTTTCAATGGCTTCTGCGTCTTCCTCTTCACCGTAAACAGGCAATAATATTGCGTTGTTACAAATTAAGTAATTTGCGTACGATGCCGGCAGGCGACTCCCTTCGTCATTTACAATATTAGGCAGCGGCAGATGAAACTGTTCATGCTCAGGCAGCTCAAGGGCGCACTCGTCGCACAACGCTTTCAACCCTTCAAAGTGACTGTCATTAGGACGGTTGTTACACGCCTGGATAACTAGGCCTTTGTTCGGCGTGAAACGCACTAATGTGTCGATGTGACCGTCAGTATCATCGCCTTCTAAATGACCATGCTGCAAAATAGTAACTTTGCTGCAGCCTAGCATATCTTTAAATGCATCTTCGTAAGCGCTTAGCGACATATCACCATTACGCTCAGGGTTAAGTAAACACTGGGCAGTACTTAATAGGTGTCCGTCTTCATCAATTTCCAGCGCGCCACCTTCTGCCACAATTGGGCTGCTGCGAAGTACAGATTTACACATGCTGGCAAGGTAACGCTGATTCGCCAGATTATCTTCAGCGGCGTTAAACTTATTGCCCCAACCGTTAAAGCGAAATTCTACCGGCGAGCCATTGCCTTCACTGTCTTTACACGTGATGAAGCCGTAGTCGCGCATCCATGTGTCGTTAAACGAGGCAGGAACAATAAGCACTCGAGCGTTCTCTGGTAAACGAGAATTAAGATCGTCTACGTCACTCGGCGCACATAATAAAATCACACCCGCATCGTTGCGGTTTACTGCAGCAATCACGTTCAGATACGTCGCTCTCGCGTCTTCTAACCATGGAGCCCAGTCGGTTTGCGCATGAGGCCACGCTAACATAACAGCATCAATGTTATGCCATTCAGGCGCCATAGTACGGTTGCCGTGCATAGTAAAATTCCAAATAGCTACGAAATAGGGTTCGGATTATAGCCATGCCTCAGCATGAGACCAAGGCAAATGGCGATGAAATTAATTGGCGGTGACGATTACTTTAAGCCATAAGGAAAACTGAAATGACAGAAAAAAGGGGCAGTCTTTATCTTAAATGCCGCCCACCGTTAAGATGAAGGGTTTGCCCTGTCACGTAGTCACTATCAAATAAATAGTTCACGGCTTTCACGGCCTCTTGCGCCCCCGGTACTATCTCTAACAGTGATTTTTCTAACGCTTTTTGCTTATAAGCTTCGTCATCACCCTCATTGAACATAAGCAAAGCTGGGGCAATGCTATTTACCTTTACCTTAGGTGCTAGCTTCTTAGCAAATGATAGGGTCAGGTTGTGCAGGGCTGCCTTACTTGCCGCATAAGCCATGTGTTTCTCGCTGCCTGTTTCTTGAACGTAGTCAGTCATATGAATAATGTCAGACTGAACGTCGCAATCACAAAGAGCCTTTTCAAGTGCCAAGTTTATGCGGTAAGGGGCAACAGCATGGACCAACATCATTCGTTCAATCAAGCTATGCTTGTCATGGTTATCTTTTTCTTGCGCCCAATCTGACGCGTTGTGGATCACCGCTCGATAGGTTTTACTGATTGCCTTAATCTCATCAATTGCTCGATCAATAGCCGCCTCAGTGCTAAAATCCGCCTGTAAGACTGTAGCACCTTTATCCTCAAGCATTGAAATACTTGGACGAAGTGTTCGATAAGTCACGACAACGTGGTGGCCCTGGTCAAGTAAACTATTGGCCATAGCTAAGCCTAAACGTTGGCTTGCGCCTGTAATTAACACAGGTGAATTCAAAATGATGTCCTTCTTTCGTAAAAGGTAACGGTTTTATTATTCTGTGCCAAATGCACAGTCGGTAGCAATGACATTAAATAAAAGTCATGTTGCCAAGTAATCGATCTGTAACGAACTCATGCTCGTACAAGATCAAAAAAGAAGTAACTACGGATAAAGTAATGTTAGCAAAAGAAGCGGTAATTGTGCGCGACGCACTAGACCCCTCTATTTCAGAGCCAGCACAACGTGTACGAGAAGCATTAGAAGCCAAAGGTTTAGAAACACCTATGGTGGCTAATGGTCTTACTGACGAGCAAAAGCGCAAACGAATTGAAAGTGCTATGCGTGACGTAATGGACACGCTTGGCCTTGATCTAACTGACGACAGTTTGTGTGATACGCCCACGCGAATCGCTAAAATGTATGTTAATGAAATCTTCGGTGGATTGGACTACCGCAAATTTCCTAAGATTACTGCCATTGAAAACAAGATGCAGATTGACCAGCCTGTACAGGTATCTGATATAAGCCTGACCAGCACCTGCGAACACCACTTTGTTACTATTGATGGCACGGCAACCGTTTCTTATATTCCAAAAGATACAGTAATCGGCCTTTCAAAGATTAACCGTCTTGTGGGTTTCTTTGCTCAACGTCCACAGGTACAAGAGCGTTTAACTCAACAAGTGTTAGTTGCGTTGCAGACGTTGACCAATACTGAAGACGTAGCGGTGAGCATTAACGCCACGCACTATTGCGTTAAGGCGAGAGGGATCCGTGATACTAATTCATATACGAAAACGTCTGCGCTCGGCGGCCGTTTCCTTACTGATAATGAATTGAAACGAGAGTTCTTTCGGTAGTTAATGGTTGTTTCGGAACTTTATTTAAGAACTTTAAAAGCCGCTCATGAAGCGGCTTTTTGTTTGCTAACATTTTGCTACGCTTTCCAATGCGCTTTATTTGATAACAAGCTCTGCATCCAGTGAATCGACAATCAAATTGATACGGCCACCAATACCATCGGCCGCCGTTAAACTGAGTACTTTATTGCAGCACCCACAAGATTCATGCTGTTCGTGATACATGTCGCGAACTGTTTCTAACTGGAAGTCATTTATTGCGCCGCAATACGGGCACATGTATTCCAAAGCACTATCACTTTGCATCGTTTTATCCGTTACCATGTTAAACATATCCATATGACATAAGTCGAATCCCGCTGTGTAATACCTCTGCGTGAAGCAAGAAACAAACCACACACAACAAGAAGAGTGCTACTTCCGCGTCAATCAGTTTGAAAGCCAGTCAAACACAGGCCAAGCTACCAAAGTTATGCGGAAGCTACGTGAACTATCTATTCACTATAAAAAGTATAGTGGGTATTTATTGGTGTGCCTGTGAAAAAATGACTTATTCGATAAGTCACTGGCAGTAAAGATAATTAATTTGGCGACTAAGCTGCGGATAACTTGCTAACCACTTTTCAAACAGCAATTAGCAAGATATGACGAAAGCTCGAGCTCTAATCAGTAAGAAGCCACATTTGTTGAAAAGGCTCAAGCAATAGTGGTGACCCATTCATTTCGACCGTTTCATCAGTTAGCAAATCTCGGCTTGATGCGCCCTTTAGTGTTGCCAAAAGGCTACGCTGAATGGTCTGAGGGTGCTCACTGAAGTTACATATCACAAGAAGCTTGTGACCCTGTGTGTTTTCCCGAAGAAAAGCAAAGCAATGATGGTTATCGGCATCTAAAATTTGGGTGCTAGATTGCCCGAAAATCGCATTCTGCTTTCTAATTGCTATCATTTTGCGCAATCCGCTAAACACGCGAAGGCTCGCAATCTCTGTAGGGTTGGCAGGCGGCGTGTTTCCTAGCGCCAATTCTGTATCTGCGCGGGTAACAGCAATTCGGTTTACCCATCTGTCGTCGTGCTTTTTGGTGTCATCAAATCGATAGCTGTAGTCATTAAGCTTGCCTACTTCATCACTTGAGTAAAGTAGCGGAATACCTCCAATGCTAAAGGTGATACCGTAAAGCAGCATCATTCGTTTCACAGCGTCATCAATGCCTTTTGAATCGTTGGATTTAAGTGCGCCTTCTAGCCCACATAAAGAGGCCAGTGAACCACACACACGACAATCGCCGTTAGAAGGGTTTTCAGCAAACGGCACGCCGTTGGCAAAACTTCCTTCAAAACGACCGGTATAAAATTGATTAAGAAAATGGCGGTGATCGAATGCGTTAATACCCAGTTCGTTGGCTACCACGTCGTCGAAGGTCCATCCTATATCGTCGTGGCATCGCACGTAGTTCACCCATGTGCAGTTCTCAGAAATAGAGAAGCTCTTTTTCATTGAGCGCGTAAGCAAACGGGTTTTACGCGTGGCTAACGAATTCCATAGCAGTGCCATTAGCAAAGGGTTGTAGGATAGCTGACACTCATCTTTGTCGATGTACTTAAGTACTTCGTCAGGGTGCACGATGGCTTCTGACTTAAAGACCACGGCAGGCGCTACAATTTGTAAGCAACAGTTGAACGCTTGTATAAGAACGTGGGCCTTTTCCTGATTTTCGCAGTTAGTACCGAGCTCTTTCCAAATAAAGGCCAACGCATCTAAACGCAATGCAGCGCTACCTATATTGGCAAGAAACAACATTTCAGACGTGATAGCGTTAAACACCTCAGGATTACTGTAGTTTAAATCCCATTGAAAGCTGTTAAATGTCGTCCATACCCATTTTTCTATCTGTTCATTAAAGGTAAAGCTACCTCTTCTTACCTGGGGAAATATTTCTCTTAAAGTATGTTCGTACTGATCGGGAATGGTTCTGTCATCGAAAAGGTAGTAGTAGTCTTGAAACTGCTTCTCACCAGCCAGTGCAGCTTTCGCCCAAGCGTGCTCGTCAGAGGTATGATTGAACACAAAGTCGAGAACAAGATTTATTCCCTCTTTCTGAAGTGCTGAAGCAAGCTTTTCCAGGTTTTTCACTGTGCCTAGCGTTGGATTAACCTTGCGATAATCCGACACAGCATATCCTCCATCGCTATCCCCTTTGGGCGCATCGTATAAAGGCATTAAGTGCACATAGGTAACGCCTAAAGACTTAAAGTAGGGAATTTTGTCATGCAAGTCATTCAGAGTGGGACCCATCAGGTCAACATAACAGGCCATGCCGACTTGCTGTTCATCGCGATACCAAAGCGGGTTTTTTAACCTTTCATTATCAAGCTTTTTGAGGGCTGGTTTACGGCTTTTTAACCCGTCTCTTAATATTTCAACCAGTTTTTGTAAATGAAAGTAGCAGTCATACTGGTGCCCATAAACGTAGGTATATTTGTCAAAAAGACGAGGAAAATGTTCCTTCAAGCGACGCGTAAAAGTTGTTGCATCTTTCTTACTTAGGCCAGATAAATCGGTTGATGCCAAGATTCGGTCTAAACATACACCACTGTCAGCAGCATAGCTCATAGAAAACTCCAAAGTGCGACGCTTAGGTGCGTCATACAACCTATCCTAATTAACAGGTTTACAGGCTTTTTAAATTCTGTTAACTTTTATCTTAAACGATTAAGCTCATTTATCAAGTTTATTACATCGTTATTTTTGACCTACTGAATGCGTGCAATGATCAACGTGTTTTTGTGAAGTTTAGAAGGGCTGAACAAGGCCTTTCATACCGTGCTTGTGAGACAGACTATGCCCAATCATGATCCTAGTAGCAGAATTATCAGATGGCTAACCTACCTAATGTTTATGATGTTTGCGATGACGTCAGACTCGGTAGGCGAGATAATCAAAGAAGTGAAAGTGGCGTTCTCTGTCACCAATGCTCAAGCAAGCTTAATGCATTCACTCCCCATGTTAGGTATTGCCTTATCGGGTCTTTTCCTAGGTTTTTTGGCTGATAAGTTAGGCCGCAAGCCTACCATTATCATTGGTTTAGCGTTGTTTGGCCTTGCATGCTACAGCTTCTTAATTGCTAACGACTTTGTGTTGATTGTTAGTTTAATGAGCTTATCTGGCGTTGCCGTGGGCATCTTTAAAACAGGTGCGCTGGCGCTCATCGGTGATATTTCAACATCGACCAAACAGCACACAGCTACTATGAATGGGGCAGAAGCCTTCTTTGGCGTTGGTGCAATTATCGGGCCTCTTATTGTCGCTTATCTCATTCATCAAGGCGTTGCATGGCAGTGGCTTTATGTAATCGCCGGTGGTGTTTGTACGCTACTTATAATCGGTGCTTTGCTGGTGAAATACCCCGCTTACACTCGCGATACAGCCTCAGGTGAAAAGAAAGTATCGATAGCGCAGAGCTTAAGTTTAGTGAAAAACCCCTATGCTTTAGGATTTTCAGTAGGCGCGTTTTTATATGTCGCCGCAGAAAGCGCCATTTATGTGTGGATGCCGAGTTATTTAGTGTGCGACGCGACTACGCTTAAAGCGACCTATGATTGTTATACTGAAGGCTTCTCTCAGACCCTTGCAATATACTCGGTAACGGCATTCTTTATCCTTCGTGCTGCAGGGCGTTTCGTAGGCATCTGGATGATGTCTCACTTCAACTGGGCATTGGTTCTTATGGTGTTCACTGGTGCTATTGTACTGTGTTTCGGTCTTGGTCTGTGGGGCGGAAAACAGCTTGCGTTGTTTCTATTCCCGCTAACGGGCATTTTTATGTCAGTAATTTATCCTACCTTTAACTCAAAAGGCATAAGCTGTTTCCCAAAACATCAACACGGAAGCGTAGCCGGAGTAATCTTGTTCTTCACCGCAGCAGGTGCGGCTGCAGGGCCTTTCATCATGGGCCTGGTGAGCGACGCCAACGGTGGCGACGCCAAGTATGGCTTTATGGTAGCCACGGGTTTTGCTGCCGTGCTCTTTGTTGGCTTGGTGTATAACTACATTAAGAACCCTACCAAAGAACGTTTAGCGGAAATTGAGGCAAGCGAATACGCCAACTAAATGCAATTCTCGCTCTTTATTCCTTAAAACCGTAACGTGCCGGGCTTGCTCTCGGCACTGGTTTTTCCTCACGTTGTTGTTTAAGCTTCGGTTATTCCTATCAGTTTCTAGTCTAATCACGTTCCATGGATGAGTTAAAACAAGCGCAAGCCCTTTACGACACTCTTGTAGAATTTGCAGTGACCTACAGTTTCCAAATTGTAGGCGCCATCATTATTTTTCTGCTTGGCTGGTGGGTGGCCAATAAAATAGGCCACATGGTTGAAAACCTGATGGTCAGCAGAAATATCGATATTACGCTGAGCCGCTTTACCGGCGGTGCCAGCAAGCTAGTGGTATTGGGTATCGTAATAATTATAGCATTAGGTAATGTGGGCATTAGCGTAACCCCACTTATAGCCGCCGTAGGTGCTGTAGGTTTAGGTGCAGGTTTAGCTATTCAAGGTATGTTGGCCAATTATGCCGCTGGCTTTACCATAATTATTACCCGTCCTTTCGTTGTTGGCGACACTATCCGCGTGCGTGGTGTTGCAGGGGTGGTCGATCAAGTCATGTTGCCCTATACCATTCTTATTGACGAAGACAATGTTCACATCCAAATACCCAACAAACTGATAGTCGGTGAAATCTTGCATAATTCTGCAGAGAACATGTTGATTGAACTTGAAATTGGCGTTGCCTATTCCAGTAAGGTCGATGAGGTAATCGATGTGATTCGCAAGGCTGTTGAAACGGTAGATGGAGTCAGCGAAGAAAAGTCACCCGCCATTGGTGTAGATAATTTTGGCGACAGCAGTATTAACTTTGGTATTCGGGTTTGGGCGCCAGCTGTAAGGCATTTCGAAGTGCGCTATGCACTAAACCAAGCCATTTTTAATGCTCTTCAGCAGCATGATATTGAAATACCATTCCCGCAGCGGGAAGTTAGGATGCTCGACCAATAAAAGTTTGTATCGCTATTGATAAAAATGCCGAATAAGAGACCCCTTATTCGGCATTTTTCTATTACGGCTTCGCGATTTTTAGATTTCGTATAGCTCTAGGGGTAAACCGTCAGGATCTTGGAAAAATGTAAAGCGTTTGCCGGTGTATTCATCGGTTCTCACTGGCTCGCATTCAACTCGCTTATTCGTTAGGTGGTTGATCATTTCATCAAGGTTGTCCACCTTGAACGCTAAGTGCCTAAGTCCTTGCGCTTCTGGGCGCGACGGTCTTTGCGGTGCCCCCGGAAACGAAAAAAGCTCAATCTGACTGCCATCAGGTAACGCGAGGTCACATTTGTAAGAGTCTCTGGCTTCACGGTAGTTTTCATCAATAATCGAGAAGCCCAACACGTCCGTGTAAAACGTCTTTGAGCGAGGGTAGTCACTACAAATGATAGCAACGTGGTGAAAGCCTTTCAGCATCTTAATTTCCTTAATATTTATGCTTACGGCATCTCTTGACCGCGAGCAGCCTCAAATAACTTGTACCAGTGCTCTCGACTTAAATGAACATCTTCAGCCTTTTGGCTTGCTTTAATTCTGTCAATATTGGTACTGCCCAAAACGGGCGCAATGTTGGCAGGATGTCGCATCAACCAGGCCAAAACAATCGCTTCAGGCGTAGTTTGATATTCACCTGCAAGTTGAGCCACTAAGTCTGCTGTTGCACGGTCATTACTATTTTCAACTTTTGCACCTGTGTATCTACCTTGTGCCAAGCTTCCCCATGCCTGAAGTTGCACGTTGTTCATCATGCAGTATTCAAGTGTGCCGGGCGCATAACCTGTATCGCGATTAGCAGCACTGTTGGTAGTAATGCCGTCTTCTAACCAGTCTCTAAAGCCAAGGCTCATTTCAAGTTGGTTGGCAACAATCGGTGTGGAAAGTGCAGACTGCAGGTAATTAATTTGGTGACCATGCATGTTTGAAACGCCAACATGCTTTATTTTACCTTGCTGCTGAAGCAGCTTCAGTGTACCGGCGACTTCGTCTAGCTCCATAAGTGGATCTGGACGATGCAGCAGTAGTATATCAAGCTGTTCTATTCCTAATCTAGAGAGAATGCCTTCAACCGACGTGTGAATGTGATTTGCTGAAAAGTCGTAACGCTTTGGTCCTAAATCATCCTCAAATCGTATTGCACATTTAGATTGGATAATCATTTTGTCTTTTAATTCGGGCGCTTGCTTGAGCGCTTCACCAAAAACCGTTTCGGCTTTGCCGAACGTATAAATATCAGCATGATCAAACACATTAATATCTAAACTCAGCACAGTATCAATGATGCTTCTTGCTTGGCTTATATCGGCTTTGGTTGCCGGTTTGTCGTTCCAACCGCCACCTAAGCCCATGCATCCATATATTAAGCGGCTTGCGTGTGGAAAGTGTGCATTCATGTCATTTTCTCCCTGTTTGAGAATATCGAGTGGGCAGGGCCTGTATTAGCTCAAGGCTTGTTTTAAAAGCACTGTAATATGGTCCAAGCGATAAGAAAAGTCTGATTAGGCGAGCGTATTTTTACTGTCGACCGTTAGCCTAGCTTGAAGGTTTATGGTGTTGCAGCACCGATAAAGATCATTTTTGCGATGTAGGCGTGTATTTAAATTAATCAGTGGGCTTTTTAAAAGCTGAGTTCAAGGAAAAGAGGGCATATGTTTAAGCAGTTAGTTTCAATGATTATGGCGGGTATGGTGTGTGTGGGCTTGTCTGGCTGTACTGGCGTACCTGACAAGGTAGTGCCGGTTGAAGGCTTTGAGCTTCCTCGTTATTTAGGGAAGTGGTATGAAATAGCGCGCTTTGACCATAGCTTCGAAGAAGGATTAAGCGAAGTTACGGCAACCTATAGCATGCGCGATGACGGAGGGGTTAAGGTAATTAATCGCGGTTTTTCAATAGAAGAAAATGCATGGGATGAAGCCGAGGGCAAAGCGTATTTTGTAGAGTCTGAAACGACAGGGCATCTGAAAGTATCGTTCTTTGGCCCATTTTACGCTAGCTATGTAATTATGGAGCTAGATAAAGAAGGTTATCAATATGCTTTGATAACAGGCCCAGATAAAGACTACCTTTGGATTTTAGCGCGAACACCTTCTATTTCAGATGAAGTCCGCACCCGTTTACTAGAAAAAGCGACATCGGCTGGGTACGACGTTAGCAAGCTTATTTGGGTAGAGCACGGCGAAGAGAATTCATAGCCACTTTCGAGCGAGTTGTTCTGCGCGCAAAATGGGAATTGTGCTATTATTGCGCGCATCTTCCCCTCTGTTTGAATAAGTACTAAGAGAGACAAGGCATGCAAACGCTCACCATTACTACGCCAGACGATTGGCACCTTCACTTTCGCGATAACGAAATGCTAGCTGAAACAGTGCCTGCAACCGCACGTTGTTTCCAGCGCGCTATTGTTATGCCAAACCTTGTACCACCGGTGGTTAATGCTGAAATGGCCATGGCGTACAAAGGGCGAATTGAGGCTGCGCGACCTAAAGGCAGTAGCTTTGAGCCATTAATGACCTTATTCCTTACTAATCAAACTACACCTCAAGACATTATCGATGCAAAACAAGCGGGCGTAACTGCGTGTAAGCTATATCCTGCAGGGGCCACTACTAATTCAGACGCCGCAGTAAAAGGCATTCAGGCTTTATACCCCGTATTCCAAGCCATGCAAGAGCAAGGTTTGCTATTGTTGATACACGGTGAAGTGACAGAGCATCACATCGATATTTTTGACCGTGAGAAAGTATTTATTGATACCCATTTAGGGCCTATCGTTGACGCATTCCCTAAGCTGAAAGTGGTGTTTGAGCACATTACGACAGCAGATGCCGCAAGCTTCGTAGCGGGCGCCAGCGAATTTGTTGGAGCCACCATTACCCCTCAGCACTTATTGTTAAACCGCAACGATTTACTGGTTGGCGGCGTACGCCCTCATAACTATTGCTTGCCAGTGCTAAAACGCAACACGCATCAGAAAGCGTTGCGCGATATGGTGGCAAGCGGCAACAAAAAATTCTTCCTAGGTACCGACTCGGCACCTCATGCAAAACATAAAAAAGAAAATGCTTGCGGCTGCGCGGGTTGTTATAGCGCATGGTCTGCAATTGAGCTTTATGCCGAAGTGTTCGAGCAGCTAGGCGCAATAGATAAGCTTGAAGGATTTGCTAGCCATTACGGTGCAGATTTTTATGGTTTACCACGAAATACGACTACAATGACATTAGTGAAAGAGTCGTGGACGGTGCCAGAACAAGTAACCCTAGCTGATG
The DNA here is from genome assembly GCF_006538305.1 of Alteromonas sp. KUL17. NCBI lineage: Bacteria > Pseudomonadati > Pseudomonadota > Gammaproteobacteria > Alteromonadales > Alteromonadaceae > Alteromonas > Alteromonas sp. KUL17. The sequence continues at coordinate 25,278 of NZ_BJKJ01000035.1, read as the reverse complement.
GCACCGATATGGTTCCATTTTATGCGGGGCAAACGTTGCAGTGGAAATTAGAAAAGGCATTTCAAGCGTAGTTTTTGTTGTTATTGTCTGTTTATGTGCCCTGTGGAGTTCATCCACTTGGGCACAAGCATTCTCTTACTCTCACGCCCCCGATTTACCAAGTACCCTTTCTCCCTCTGAGAAGCAGAGTATTCAATCTTACTCACTCACAGTGTTTAAAAATGCCTTATCAAAAAATGGCATTGATTTAACGCCTGCTACTAACACTTTATCGAATAGTGCCGACGTCCTTATCAATTTGATCAGAGATGAAAATAACGAAGATAGTTATTATTGGATCACGCCGCTATTTGCCTTTGAATGTGGAAATAATGTTCGTTGTACGCCTAATGCGGGCAGTCAGGCAACGACAATAGCAGTGAGCTATATCGCACTGAGCAAAAGTGAAAGTTCTGCCGATTTTGCAGAGCGGTTGAGCGAACTGATTGCTCAATACAAAGGTTCAGACAACTTCACATTGCTTGCTAGCGCTATACGGGATGAACTGAAAGCATCTTTCCCGGCCACAATACTTACTTTTGGAACACTAAGCTTAGCAGGTGAGCTGCATGCTAATACCGACAATCTTTGGGTCATCGCCGACATTGTGCCACTTTTTTCAGAGGTGGGAGAGCGAGGAAAGCTTAAAGGTATTGCAGCAGACTTGGTCAGAGACATATTAGATGAGATGACGCTCAAGCAGAGTATCCTTTCCGCGCCATGGGAACGTATTGCAAAGGAAGCAATGACCAAGTCTAATGTATTGGTATTCTCAGTAATTCGCACGCATGAAAGAGAAAGCGTGTTTCACTGGGTAACGCCGGTATCAAGAAACCTTCATGGACTGTACGGCATTGATAAGCCCTATTTTGAATCCTTTGCCAACGTACCAAAGAACTTCAGGGTTGGTACCTTATTGGAAGACTATCGCTATAACGTTGCAATAGAGCATGGCTTCAAAGTAAAAGCCTATGATTCGTGGCAGGCATTAGTGGATGCACTGATCAACAACGAAATTGATACTATTTTCGGTTCTCAGGGGGCAATTGACTTTGGATGTAACCCAAAACAATTTAAATGTGAGACAATAACCCTATCGAGTAAGTACGACATTTCAACGGCCTACCTAGCACTGTCGAAGAAAGACACCTGTGTTTTGGTTTTAGAGAAGCTCAAGTTAGCGGCGGCCGGTGTGAAAATGAGTGACAAGTTTAATGAGCAGCTTTCTTCCTGGAGTGACATGGTGTCCCAAGAATACGGCATAGCTCATCATACCGAACATGGTGTAGTGCACCTTTGGAACCCAAATTAATGACAGTTGAAACAGTTAAGCATTTAGATATAAACCCTGCCATCACCAAGGCGCTAGACTCACAAGGCATTTACCAACTTTCCCCTATACAGGCACAATCGCTCCCTGAGGCGTTGCAGGGGAAAGATGTGATAGGCCAAGCGCAGACGGGCAGCGGCAAGACTCTGTGCTTTGTAATTCCTGCCTTGCAGCACGTAGAAGTGAATGATTTTACCACGCAGGCTATCATACTTTGTCCTACCCGAGAGCTTGCTGATCAAGTGGCTCAGCAGTGCCGTTCGGCGGCTAAGAACATCGGTAATATTAAAGTGACCACGTTATGTGGTGGCCAGCCTATGGGACCGCAGATTCAGTCACTGAAACATAGCCCGCACATCATTGTGGGCACGCCGGGTCGCGTAATGGACCATGTGGAAAAGCGTCGAATTGACCTAAGTAACGTAAAGTTGCGTGTCCTCGATGAAGCCGATCGCATGTTAGATATGGGCTTTGAAGACGATTTACGCATTATTTTCGGTCAAACGCCAAAACAAGTGCAAACCCTATTGTTTTCTGCAACCTTTACGGAACAAATTGAGCGTGTAGCCAAGCAGTACCTGCACAACCCGGTAACCTGTAAAGTTGAGTCTCAAGACAGTAAACCCGCTATCACCCAATTGGGCTACAACGTGCTCCCGCACACACGCACTCAGGCGCTTAAAGCGGTACTTACCCACTACCAACCTAAAAATGCCATTGTATTTTGTAACCGCAAGGTTCAGGTAAATGAAGTGGTTGAGGAGCTTATCGAAGATGGCTTTAGCGCAGCTGGACTTCAGGGGGACTTGGAACAGCATCAACGCACATCGGTGCTAATGCAGTTCGCCAGCGATGCGCTACAAGTACTTGTTGCCACCGATGTAGCTGCGCGAGGGCTGGATATTGATGATGTTGCCTGCGTAATTAATTATACGGTAAGTGAAGAGCCGGAAACCCATATTCACCGCATTGGTCGCACGGCGCGAGCAGGCGCACAGGGCATGGCGGTAACGCTAGTCAGCGATGACGAAGAGCACTTCTTGCGAAAAATAGAAGTATTGCAAGAAAGCGATATTCCACTTAAAGGCGCACAAAGCCTGCGTTTTCATAAAAATAAAATTACTCAGCCTGAATTTACCTGTATTTCACTAAGCGCGGGTAAAAAAGAAAAGCTTCGCCCAGGTGATCTGGTGGGTGCACTTACCAAAGATGCGGGCATTCCTGGCGATGACTTGGGCAAAATTAAAGTTCAGAACAGCATGAGTTTTGTCGCAGTGAAAACGCGAAGCGTGAAAAAAGCCATGGCGCACTTTAGAGAAGGTAAGATCAAAGGAAAGCGTATTAGAGCCCGAAAGCTTTAATATGCGCTCTTAGATCTAAGTACTGACGTTATTCAATGGAAGGTGAGTGTGGTCGCTGAAACTGACTTGAGCGTGTTACTGAAAAATCTGAATCCTGTGGCGAGTAGTGAAAATTACGTTTTCACTACCTTGCCTGCTGATAGCTTAACCAGTGCGTTAATTTCAGTAGCTAAGGGGATGTTTCAAGAACGCGAGGGCACCACCCTTATTCTTCCGGTTGCCGCAGCCGAGAAAGCTAACTTGCAATTTGAAGGTTATTACCGCTGTATAACCTGTGAAGTGCATTCTAGTTTGGAAGCGGTAGGCATGACGGCAGCTATGTCCACCGCGCTGGGTGAGGCAGGAGTTAGCGCCAACGTAGTGGCCGCTTATTACCACGACCATATTTTCGTGCCAGCTGAAAAAGCCGGTTTGGCGATAGACGTTTTAACGTCGTTGTCTAACTAGGCCTGACCCTTTTCTTCCTGCCTGTTCTCTTTTCTCAAAAACGCATCAACAAGCCCCATGGTTAAGCAATATTGAGCACCATAGTAGGTTGTCATTACCCAAAAGGTAGACAGTGGAAGCGGGGTTTTGAAAACCGACTGGGCGAGAATGGCATCTGATATCACAAAAAGTAACGCACCGGTTACGATTAGCTTGGTTTGAGCCAACCACACTGCGGTTAACCCCATCAGTGTGATTACGCTAATATAGGCGACTACAGGGTAAAATAAGGCTTTCGACGCCGGCAGAATGTGCACTGCCATCATTACGGCAAAGCTAATCATAATAATACTAATGAACCACTTTGGTTTGCGTGAAATGATATGGTCGCCGGGCGTTTCTTGTAGGCGGCGAAGCAGCAACGCAAAACACATAGCATACGTTAAATGGGCAACAAAAAAGCACGCCAAGCCGGTAATAAAACTATCAGCAAAGGGCAAGGCCAGACTAACATCTCCGGCAAGACTAAAAAGTAACGCCGCCAACACCATGTATCGCGGCATGGCGCTAAGTTTTGTATAGGCGAAAACTGCCAGTACCACAATAGGCAGGGCTTTGGGTAAGAATTGCGCCACGTAGGGGGTAAGCGGCAGCGTCGCCAGGTAAATCAACGCTAAGCTGCTAAAGACAATAGTTGTTCTTACATTCATATTTAGCCTTTTTGAAACTGCTCGGTCATACACTTCAACACGACAAAAAAAGCCCCAGTTTGGTGAAGCAAACATGGGGCTTTAGCTATCGAATTTTATATGCGCTATTCAATGTGCGCGAATTACCAAATTTTTACGCGTTCTTCTGGTGGTAAATACAACGCATCTTCTTCGGTCACGTTAAACGCTTCGTAGAATTCAGGTACGTTGCGAACAGCACCGTTAGTGCGGAACTTCGTAGGTGAATGGGTATCGGTTTGTACTTGGCTGCGCAACGCCTCTTCGCGATATTTGCTTGCCCAAACCTGGCCGTAACCAATGAATACACGCTGATCGCCAGTGAAACCGTCTAGTTCAGGCGCTTTTTCACCATCAAGAGACAGGTGGTAAGCTTTAAGTGCGATGCTGATGCCGCCAAGGTCGCCGATGTTTTCACCTAGGGTATATTCACCGTTTACGTGCAAGTCAGGCAGAACCTCAAACTGGTTATACTGTTCAATCAAGTTCGCAGTGCGTGCTTCAAACTCGCCGCGATCTTCATCAGTCCACCAGTTTCGCAGAACGCCGTCACCGTCGAAGGTTGACCCTGAATCATCAAAACCATGGCCAATTTCATGACCAATTACCGCGCCAATGCCACCGTAGTTAACCGCGTCTTCGGCGCTCATGTCAAAGAATGGAGGTTGAAGGATAGCCGCAGGGAATACAATTTCGTTTAGCGGGGGGTTGTAGTAAGCATTAACAGTTTGTGGTGTCATGCCCCATTCATGGGTCCACACTGGGCCGCCTTGTTTCTTAAGCATTTCTTCGTACAGCACGTCCGAAGAACGCTTAAGGTTTCCAAACAGGTCACTGGCATTAACTGTCAGAGCTGAATAGTCTCTCCACTGGTCTGGGTAACCAATTTTCACGGTAAACTTAGATAGCTTGTCTAGTGCTTGTGCACGGGTTTCATCTGTCATCCAATCAAGATTTTCGATACTTTCTTTGTAAGCTAACAACAGGTTATTAACCATTTCCATCATGCGATCTTTCGCTTCAGGCGGGAAGTGCTGTTTTACATAAACCTTACCGATTAGCTCGCCTACATGAGCATTTGAAAGGCTTACTGCACGACGCCATTGTGGCTGTTGCTCTTCAACACCGCGAAGCACTTTGCTGTAGAAATTGAAGTTTGCTTCATCAAGCTCGGCATTTAAGCGACTGGCTGAAGCATTTAACAAGCCCCACTTAAGGAACGTTTTCCAATCTTCCAGTGAGGTATCTGCAATAACGCCATCAATGTTTTGCATGTAGTCTTTTTGCAGGATGCCTAGTGAAGGAATGTCGCTAATGTCTGCTTCAGTAAGATAAGCGTCCCAGTCGAACTTAGGCATTAACGCTTTAAGTTCTTCAATTGTCAGTTTGTTATAGTTGGCAGCAAAGTTACGGGCCTGCTCTTTTTTCATATGTAGCTGAGCAATTTTAGTCTCAAGTGCGAACAGCATATCCGCACTTTCTTTAGGCGCGTCGAAACCCGCCAGCTCAAACATGGTTTGAATATGTTTAACGTAGGCATCGCGAATGGTTTGTGATGTTTCGTCGTCTTTGAAGTAGTACTCGCGCTCAGGAAGGCCTAAGCCCGACTGCCACGTGTACATCAAATATTCTTTTGGCGACTTAAGGTCAGGGTATTGAGTTAGGCTGAACGGTGTACCGTAGCCATAGCGAGCTGCATAAGCGAAATACTCAGCAAGGTCGGTGTAGTCTTCAATGGCTTCAATCTTAGTTAACTCAGGCTTTAGCGGTGTCATACCAAGTTCGTTGCGGGTTTCCATGTCCATATAGGCACGGTAAAAATCACCGACTTTTTGCTCGTCGCTGCCCGCTTTAAAGTCGCCTTCGGCAGACGATTTTATAATATCCATAACGTGATCTTGTGCTTCATCGCGAAGGATCACGAAAGAACCGTAGCTCGATTTATCTGCCGGTATTTCAAAATTATCAAACCATTTGCCGTTTACGTAGCGAAAAAAGTCATCACCCGGGTCAACAGACAGATCCATATTTTCTTTAATGACACCTGAAGAAAGCTGTTGCTGAGCTTCTTCGGTAGCCGCGCTCTGTGTCTGTTGTTCTGTGGATGAATTTTGTGGGCTACAAGCCGTGAGGGCCAGTGCCACGCTTAAGCTTAAAACGCTACGTAACATGTCGAGTTTTCCTTTTCATTTTATTGGGCGACATTTGGGCTTGCCGCTTATTGTTTTAGTGCGTTGCTAAACCTGTACATCCCTTCGAAAGAATGGTGTGGCGTATTGCGTGCACGCTTTTTACAATTTTTTAGCATGGCGGGGGGGATAGAAAAAGTGTTTATAGTGAAAATACACAGCTTGTAACAACTTGTAGGGCTAATTTCGCTATAGTGTTTTTTTCACACACTACAACATTCAAGGAACGGCGATGGACTTACACAATACCCCTTTCGATAGCGTATCACCCTGTGAGTACGCCGATGCGCTGCCAAGAGAGCAGTTCATGCACTATGCGATAAAACCATTGTGGGAAGGTATGCCACGCATTGCGGGTCCAGCATTTACCGTTAAGTGTGAGCCGGGTGATCATCTTATGCTGCATGCGGCGATATATCGCGCAAGCCCCGGTGATATTATTGTTGTGGAAGCCGATGATAAATTCGCTGTTGCGGGCGGTAACGTCTGCGCGATAGCCCAGTCTCGCGGCATAAAAGGTTTCGTGATTGATGGTGTTATACGCGATCTTGCTGAAACCCGTGACAACAAATTTCCGGTATTTGCCAGGGGCGTTATACCCAAGCCAGGAGCCAAAAAGTGCATATCGCCGTTAAATGAGCCGATTTCCTGTGCAGGTGTAACGGTTCACGCCGGAGATATCATTGTTGCAGACGAAGAGGGCATTGCTGTAATTCCAAAAGATGAGGCGCTAGCAGCCTATGACACTGCCCAAAAGCGAGCCCAGAAAGATGGCTCCATGTCACTTGAACAGTGGCAGGCTGAGCACGCTGAAAAAGTAGAAAGCATACTCGCTCAATTGGGCTTTGCAGAGTGAAGACTGACAGGAAATTAGCTTAGTGTTGAGTTGTTTTATGTAAGCGCTTCTCCAAATAATAATTTTCGCCAAGTATCAGCCTGTGCCAAATATTAATTAATGTTAAACGAGCTTTGCGGTAAAAAAGCACCGCAAAGTTCAACACACTTTCAGTTATCGTGTAGAATTGTGACCTAAGCATTTTGGGGCATACGTAAACGTGCTCTGTCACTGAATAACTAACGAGTTCTACATGTTTTCATTTTTTGAAAAGCTGACCCAGCCTTTCCCTGACACGCCGCCTACCCAACCGCCAACAGGTATAGTTGCATTTTGTAAGTACTACACAAAAGGCATGTGGGGCGTAATCCTTACTGTTTCCGTACTAAGTGCCATTGTTGCCATGTTAGAAGTGGCGCTTTTCGGCTTTTTAGGGCAGTTAGTTGACTGGTTCTCTGATCAAAACCGAGACACGTTTTTAGCGGATCAAAAATTTACCCTCATTGGCATGGGTTTAACCGTTCTCGTTTTTATTCCATTATTTATTTTGTTGCGCTCGCTGTTTTCTCGTCAGTCTCTGATGGGGAACTATCCCATGCGCATTAGATGGCAGGCTCACCGCTATTTGCTTGGCCAAAGTTTAACCTTCTTCCACGACGAGTTTGCCGGCCGTGTTGCTACCAAGGTGATGCAGACAGCGCTATCGGTACGAGAAACCGTGACCAAGGTCCTCGATTTGCTGGTGTACATCAGCGTTTATTTTATCTCTATGGTAGTGCTTATTTTCAGCACTGACTGGCGCTTAGCCATGCCGCTTATCGTGTGGTTTTTTGTGTATATCGGTATCTTGAAGGTGCTGGTACCTAAACTAAAAGAAGTCTCGCAAAAGCAAGCCGACGCGCGCTCATTAATGACCGGACGTATTGTCGATAGCTATACCAATATCACCACTGTGAAGCTATTTTCACACAGTCGCCGCGAAGCGGATTACGCTAAAGAAAGCATGGATGGTTTTCTTAAAACGGTTTACCCCCAAATGCGTTTGGTCACCGTGTTGGAATTCTGCGTGGAAATGGCTAACGCCATTCTTATTTTTACCATTGGTGCGCTATCTGTGTACTTGTGGATGGAAAACATTGCGAGTCCCGGCGATATCGCCATTGCTATTAGTCTGTGTTTGCGACTAAACGGTATGTCGCACTGGGTTATGTGGGAAGTATCAGGCTTGTTCGAGAACTTAGGCACGGTGCAGGATGGCATGAATACGCTAGCACAACCGATAGCAGTGAAAGACAAGCCAAAAGCCGACGCGTTAAAGGTAAATGGCGGCGGGATTAATTTCGATAATGTGCATTTTTCTTATTCAGGTGCAGACAACAAACCTATTGATGTGTTCACTAACTTGGATTTAGCCATTAAGCCCGGAGAAAAAGTGGGCTTAGTGGGGCGTTCTGGGGCGGGTAAATCGACTCTGGTTAATTTGCTCATGCGTTTTTACGACACCCAGAGTGGTCGCATTGTCATTGATGGTCAAGATATCACTGAAGTAGGCCAAGAAACCCTTCGCGCCAAAATCAGCATGGTGACACAAGATACTTCACTGATGCACCGCTCGGTACGCGACAATATCCTTTACGGTCGAACGGATGCGACAGAAGAAGATATGATACGTGCGGCCAAACAGGCCGAAGCGCACGACTTTATTCTTACGCTTACCGATAGTCACGGTAGAACAGGGTACGACGCGCATGTAGGTGAGCGAGGCGTTAAGCTTTCAGGCGGTCAGCGCCAGCGCATTGCTATTGCGCGTGTGTTACTGAAAGACGCGCCTGTATTAGTGCTGGACGAAGCCACATCAGCGCTAGATTCAGAAGTTGAAGCGGCAATTCAAGCCTGTCTGGATAAAGTGATGGAAGGCAAAACCGTGCTGGCTATTGCGCATCGACTGTCGACCATTGCGCAAATGGACAGGTTACTTGTTCTGGATAAGGGCAACATTGTAGAGCAGGGAACCCATACCGAGCTTATTGCGCACAATGGCATATATGCCAAGCTTTGGGCGCACCAAACGGGCGGATTTATAGGCGTTGAATAGGCAAGGAGCGAATTAGCGTTCAATCGCAGATGGGATGGATAAACCGCTTGTATCTTGAAAGTGGTTAAGTATAATACGCGTCCCTCCCTTGCGATACCGCACTTTCCTTAGAAAAGACGCACAACTCACAAGGGCAGTGTAAGTAAATTTTGTCTTATCGACACCACAGGGGTGTAGTTCGAATTGGTAGAACAGCGGTCTCCAAAACCGATGGTTGGGGGTTCGAGTCCCTCCACCCCTGCCAAATTTACTTAAACTAATAATTTTTAAGTTGCGCATTTTTTAGATGCGTAAAACAACGACGCTGTAGTGCTAGGATCGTAACATGAGCGAAAAGACGGAAAATCAGTCCAATGCATTGGACATGTTTAAATGGGTAGTGGTTTTTGCACTACTTGCCGGTTTAGTAACCGCTAATACAATGTACGGTGAGATCTCGGTACTATACCGTGCCATCGCAATTGTTGTAGTTGTTGGTATAGCTGGTTTCATCGCGGCAACTACCGAAAAAGGTAGCACCTTCTTGAGCTTCGCTAAAGAGTCTCGCACAGAAGTTCGCAAGGTTGTGTGGCCAACTCGCCAAGAGGCGAACCAAACTACACTTATCGTGCTTGCAGCGACGTTAATTATGGCACTAATTTTATGGGGACTAGACGGCATCATCGTTCGTGTAGTTGGCTTTATTACAGGAATAGGAGCATAACCGTATGTCTGAAGAAGAAGCAGTAAAGAAAAGATGGTACGTAGTTCAAGCCTATTCACAATATGAGTCTCGCGTTAAGAAGACCCTGCTTGAATACATCAAGATGCACAACATGGAAGACTACTTCGGTCAGGTACTAGTACCAACAGAAGAAGTCGTAGAAATGCGTGCTGGTCAAAAGCGTAAGTCTGAGCGTAAGTTCTACCCAGGTTATGTATTGGTAGAAATGGCGATGACGGAAGAGTCATGGCACTTAGTGAAAAGCGTACCTCGCGTACTTGGTTTCATCGGCGGCACATCTGATCGCCCTATGCCAATCACGCAGAAAGAAGCTGACGCTATCTTAAATCGTCTTGAAGAAAACGTTGATAAGCCAAGACCAAAGACGCTGTTCGAGCCAGGCGAAGTTATTCGCGTTATCGATGGCCCATTTGCAGACTTCAACGGTGTGGTAGAAGAAGTAGACTACGAAAAGAGCCGCGTAAAAGTATCGGTGCTTATCTTCGGTCGTTCTACTCCAGTAGACTTAGAATTTGGTCAGGTAGAAAAAGGCTAAGCCTATTCAAGCTACCGTATAGTATTTTTAAAAAGCCCCGTTTGACGGGGCTTTTTTGTATAAGGTCTCCGGTTAAACGGCGAGAGCGTAAAAATACTGACCTTTCGATGGTTTTTTATTCTAAATAGCCCTTGCATAGTAATTAATCACCTTATATAATGCGCGCCCTTTTAAACGGAAACGGGAAGCCGATTGAGCAAATAATCTCTGTATTTGCGAGGCGTTAGACCCAAACAAGAGAGCATGTAAAATGGCTAAAAAAGTAAGCGGTATTATCAAGCTTCAGGTTGCAGCAGGCGCTGCTAACCCAAGTCCACCAGTTGGTCCTGCACTAGGTCAACACGGTGTAAACATCATGGAATTCTGTAAGGCTTTCAACGCGAAAACAGAAAGCCTTGAGAAAGGCGCTCCAGTACCAGTAGAAATTACTGTATACGAAGATCGCTCTTTCACATTCGAAACTAAGACTCCTCCTGCGTCTTACTTGCTTAAGAAAGCAGCGGGCATCAAGAGTGGTTCTGGCCGTCCTAACACTGAAAAAGTGGGTAAAGTTACTCGCGCTCAGTTGGAAGAGATTGCTAAAACTAAAGAGCCAGACCTTACTGCAGCTGATCTAGATGCAGCGGTACGCACTATCGCGGGTTCTGCTCGCTCAATGGGCTTGAACGTAGAGGACTAATCGAATGGCTAAATTAACTAAACGCGCTCGCCTAATCCGCGACAAAGTTGACTCTACTAAAGAGTACGAAATCAACGAAGCAGTAGCGCTTCTTAAAGAACTAGCAACAGCTAAGTTCGCAGAAAGCGTAGACGTATCTGTTAACCTTGGTATCGATGCGAAGAAATCTGACCAAAACGTTCGTGGTGCAACTGTACTACCTAACGGTACTGGTAAAGACGTTCGCGTTGCAGTATTCACTCAAGGTGCAAATGCGGAAGCAGCTAAAGAAGCTGGTGCAGACATCGTTGGTATGGATGACCTAGCTGAGCAAGTTAAGAAAGGCGAAATGGACTTTGACGTAGTAGTTGCTAGCCCAGACGCAATGCGTGTTGTTGGTCAACTAGGTCAAATCTTAGGTCCACGTGGCCTTATGCCTAACCCAAAAACTGGCACTGTAACGCCTGACGTTGCAACGGCAGTTAAGAACGCTAAAGCTGGTCAGGTACGCTACCGTAACGATAAGAACGGTATCATCCACGCTAGCATCGGTAAGATCGCGTTCGAAGCGAACCAAATTCAAGAAAACCTTGAAGCGCTACTTGAAGCACTTAAGAAAGCTAAGCCTTCTTCTGCTAAAGGTACATACATCAAGAAGATCAGCTTAAGCACTACAATGGGTGCTGGTGTTGCTCTTGATAAGGCTTCTGTAGGTCTTTAATTTCGCTGAGCTTAGGCTCATCGAAATCTCTTAAAGGTTATGGGTTGGAGCTGTGACAATTAGCAGTGCTAATAAGCAGCTCCCGTCCTAGACCGCAGGTGCGGTGTGGTGAAAGAGGTAAGAGAACTTTCACAGTCAACACACTGCTTAATACAACAACCTGCGCAGACGGTGGTTTGACTCAGACTCTCTGGGGTAACAAACACCGTAGAGCGGTATCAACCATGAGGGTTGGTATCAATCTGTGAACCCTGACGGCGTAAGCGGGTAACCGCAAACAAAGTCAGATACAAAGAGGTGAACTCAGTGGCACTAGGTTTAGCAGCAAAAAAAGAGATCGTAGCAGAAGTTTCTGAAGTTGCGTCTCGCGCTCTATCCGTAGCCGTTGCTGAATACCGTGGGATGGAAGTTGCAGAACTGACTGACCTACGTGTTAAAGCTCGTGAGCAAGGCGTATACCTAAAGGTTGTACGTAATACTCTTGCAAAGCGTGCTCTAGCAGACAGTCAATTTGCAGACTTAGACAGCGCCTTAACTGGTCCGCTTATCTATGGTTTTTCTATCGACGCACCAGGCGGTGCGGCACGTCTTTTCAAAGACTTCGGTAAGACTAACGATAAGCTAAAAGTTACAGCACTATCTATTGGTAGCGGTCTTCTTGGTCCAGAGAAATTGGACGCAGTTGCAGCACTACCTACCCGCGACGAAGCGCTTGCGAAACTACTTGCAACCTTCAAAGCACCAGTTGGGAAATTCGTTCAAACAATCAACGAAGTTCCTGGCAAGTTTGTGCGCGTATTGGCGGCGGTCAAAGACACCAAGTAATTGGCGTTTTTGGCATATTGATTTTTTTAACATTTTATACCCAGGAGTTTAGAGAACATGGCTCTAACTAAAGAAGATATCTTAAACGCAATCGCTGAAATGCCAGTAATGGAACTGGTTGAACTAATCGAAGCGGCTGAAGAAAAATTCAACGTATCTGCTGCAGCTGCTGTTGCTGTTGCTGGTCCAGCTGCTGGCGGTGACGCTGCTGCTGCAGAAGAAAAGACTGAATTCGACGTTGTAATGACTTCATTCGGTGGCAACAAAGTTGCAGTTATCAAAGCAGTTCGCGGCGCGACTGGCCTAGGTCTTAAAGAAGCTAAAGAAGTAGTTGAGTCTGCTCCTAAAGCTATCAAAGAAGGCGTAAGCAAAGATGAAGCTGAAGCACTTAAGAAAGAGCTTGAAGAAGCTGGTGCAGAAGTAGAAATCAAGTAATCTGACATAGTCAGATTATTGCCTGAGACGGCAAGGCTGGTGGTTTTTTAAACCACCAGCCTTTTTGCGCTGTATAGTGTGTAGAATCTAACCCTTGGTTACACTACTTAAAGCGCCATTCGGAAATACCCATAAAAAGCATAAAAATCCAACAAGTTAACTAATAATTGGTTAAATTTTGTTGTATGCTGGTGTATCTGCCCGAAAAAGGGTTGTGGAAGTTTGTTGCTTAGTGCGCCATTTGAAACGTAGCTTTTAGCCCATAGCACGCGTTTTAAAGCATTTTGCAGCAGGTTGGGTCATAAATCAGCAGGCTGAGGAACCCATGGTTTACTCTTATAGCGAAAAGAAACGTATCCGTAAGGATTTTGGCAAACGCCCACAGGTATTGGAAATTCCATACCTTCTTTCAATTCAGCTTGATTCTTTCAAAAAGTTTATTGAGATCGATGCAGATGCTCAATACGGTTTGGAAGCAGCATTTCGTTCCGTTTTTCCAATTAAAAGCTACTCAGGTAGTTCAGAGCTTCAGTATGTAAGCTACCGCCTGGGAGAGCCCGTTTTCGACGTTAAAGAATGTCAAATTCGCGGCGTAACTTTCTCTGCTCCGTTAAGAGTAAAACTACGGTTAGTGTTGTTCGATAAAGACGCTGCGCCAGGTACCGTAAAAGATATTAAAGAACAAGAAGTGTACATGGGCGAGATCCCGTTGATGACTGAGAACGGTACGTTCGTTATCAATGGTACAGAGCGTGTTATCGTGTCACAGCTACACCGTTCACCTGGTGTATTCTTTGATCACGACAAAGGTAAAACCCACTCGTCAGGTAAAGTGCTTTATAACGCACGTGTAATTCCTTACCGTGGTTCGTGGTTAGACTTCGAGTTTGACCCGAAAGATAACCTATTCGTACGTATCGACCGTCGTCGTAAGTTGCCTGCAACGATTATCTTACGCGCACTTGAAATGACGTCTGAAGAAATCCTAGATACTTTCTTCGACAAAGTAAGCGTACGTATCGACAAAGACAAACTAATGATGGAAGTGGTTCCAGATCGCCTACGTGGTGAGACGGCTGCTTTTGACATCATTGACGGTGAAGGCAACGTTGTTGTTGAAACGGGTCGTCGTATTTCTGCGCGCCACACGCGTGCACTAGAAAAAGCCGGTCTTACAGAACTTGAAGTTCCAGCCGATTACCTAATTGGCCGTGTTTACGCAGCTACTTATGTAAACGAAGACACAGGCGAAGTGATTGTAAGCGCGAACGACGAACTAACCCTTGAAAACCTAGCGGCACTTAGCCAAGCGGGCATCAAAGAGTTCGAAACGCTTTACATCAACGAGCTAGATCACGGTTCATACATTTCAGATACGCTACGTATCGATTCTTCAACTAACCGCCTTGAAGCACTAGTTGAAATTTACCGTATGATGCGTCCTGGTGAGCCACCAACGAAAGATGCAGCTGAAACCTTGTTCGATAACTTGTTCTTCTCTGATGAACGTTACGACCTATCTTCTGTTGGCCGCATGAAGTTCAACCGCCGTCTTGGCCGTGAAGAACTTATTGGTGCTGGTACACTAGATAAAGAAGACATTATTTCTGTAATGAAGCAGCTAATAATGATTCGTGACGGTAAAGACGAAGTAGATGACATCGATCACCTAGGTAACCGTCGTATCCGTTCTGTAGGTGAAATGGCAGAAAACCAATTCCGCGTTGGTCTTGTACGTGTTGAGCGTGCAGTTAAAGAGCGTCTAAGCTTAGGCGACCTAGACAACGTGATGCCACAAGATCTTATTAACGCTAAGCCTATCTCGGCTGCGGTTAAAGAGTTCTTCGGTTCATCTCAGCTTTCTCAGTTCATGGACCAAAACAACCCGCTATCAGAAGTAACGCATAAGCGTCGTATTTCTGCATTAGGCCCGGGTGGTCTTACACGTGAACGTGCAGGCTTCGAAGTTCGAGACGTACACCCGACTCACTACGGTCGTCTATGTCCAATCGAAACGCCGGAAGGCCCGAACATCGGTCTAATTAACTCATTGGCAAGCTTCGCGCGTACCAATGACTTCGGTTTCCTAGAAACGCCGTTCCGTCGCATTGTAGACGGTGTGGTAACAGACGAAATCGATTACTTATCTGCAATTGAAGAAGGTCAATTCGCAATCGCTCAGGCAAACATCGCGTTGACTGAAGCAGGCGAGTTGGTTGACGACCTAATTCCATGTCGTCACCGTGGTGAAACTACCTTGATGCCGAAAGAAGACATCAAGTACATGGACGTTTCACCTCAGCAAATCGTTTCAATTGCTGCAAGCATTATCCCATTCCTAGAGCACGATGATGCGAACCGTGCACTAATGGGTGCGAACATGCAACGTCAGGCAGTACCTACACTACGCGCTGATAAGCCGCTAGTTGGTACCGGTATGGAAAGAACTATCGCGGTTGACTCAGGTGTTACTGTAGTTGCTAAGCGCGGTGGTGTGGTTGATTACGTAGATGCCAGCCGTATCGTTATTAAAGTAGACGAAGATGAAATGCTTCCAGGTGAAGCAGGTATCGATATCTACAACCTGACTAAGTACACACGTTCTAACCAAAACACGTGTATCAATCAGAAGCCTACTTGTAGTGTTGGCGACCCGATTGTTGCAGGCGACGTGCTAGCTGATGGTCCTTCAACAGACCTAGGTGACCTTGCACTTGGTCAGAACATGCGTATCGCGTTCATGCCGTGGAATGGTTACAACTTTGAGGATTCAATCCTTATTTCTGAGCGTGTAGCGCAGGAAGACCGTTTTACTACTATCCACATTCAAGAGCTTAGCTGTATCGCTCGTGATACTAAGCTTGGGCCAGAAGAAATTTCTTCTGATATCCCGAACGTGGGTGAATCTGCACTAAGCAAGCTTGATGAATCAGGTGTTGTTTACATTGGTGCGGAAGTGAAAGGCGGTGACATCCTTGTAGGTAAAGTAACGCCTAAAGGTGAAACGCAGCTTACGCCAGAAGAAAAACTACTACGTGCAATCTTCGGTGAGAAAGCGTCTGACGTTAAAGATACGTCTCTACGTGTACCTAACTCTGTTCACGGTACGGTAATCGACGTTCAAGTATTTACCCGTGACGGTGTAGAGAAAGACAAGCGTGCGCTAGAAATTGAAGATATGCAGCTACGTCAGGTTAAGAAAGACCTTACTGACGAGTTCGAAATTCTTGCAGACGGTATCTTCGCACGTGCACAAACTGCACTACTACGTGCTGGTGTTGACCAAGCTAAGCTTGACAGCCTGCCGCGTGAAAAGTGGTTTGAAATCGCACTTAACAGTGAAGATGCACAGCTAGAGCTAGACCAAATCGCTGATCAGCATGCTGAAATCAAACTTGATTTCGATAAGAAGTTTGAAGGTAAGCGTCGCAAGATCACTCAAGGCGATGACCTAGCACCTGGCGTGCTTAAGATCGTTAAGGTTTACCTTGCGGTTAAGCGTCACATCCAACCGGGTGATAAAATGGCCGGTCGTCACGGTAACAAAGGTGTTATCTCGACTATCCAGCCTGTAGAAGACATGCCATACGATGCTAACGGTACGCCGGTAGATATCGTTCTTAACCCACTAGGTGTACCGTCTCGTATGAACATCGGTCAGATCCTAGAAACGCACTTGGGTATGGCTGCACACGGTCTTGGTGTGAAGATTGATCGTATGATTAAAGAGCAGCGCGAGCTGGCTGAACTACGTGACTTCCTGAAGAAGGTGTACGAGCTTGGTGAGAATCACCAAGAAGTAGACATCGATAGCTTCACAGACCACGAAGTTCGTCGTCTAGCGGAAAACCTTCGTAAGGGTGTTCCAGTAGCAACACCTGTATTCGACGGTGCTCGTGAATCTGAAATCAAAGAAATGCTGAAGCTTGCTGATATTCCAGAAAGCGGTCAGATTGCTTTGTTTGACGGTCGTACCGGTCGCGAATTTGAGCGTCCAGTTACGGTTGGTTACATGTACATGCTGAAACTGAACCACTTAGTAGACGACAAAATGCACGCGCGTTCTACTGGTTCTTACAGCCTTGTTACACAGCAGCCTCTTGGTGGTAAAGCACAGTTCGGTGGTCAGCGCTTCGGTGAGATGGAAGTGTGGGCACTTGAAGCATACGGTGCAGCATATACCCTTCAAGAAATGCTTACCGTGAAGTCGGATGACGTTAACGGCCGTACCAAGATGTACAAGAACATCGTCGATGGCGACCACAGAATGGAACCTGGCATGCCAGAGTCATTCAACGTACTACTTAAAGAAATTCGCTCGTTGGGTATCAACATCGAGCTTGAAGAAAAGTAATACGGCGTTAGCCACGTAATGTTATGAGATGGCCCGGCGCTTGCGCCGGGCTCTAGAGACTGACTCCGCTGGGAGAGTAATGTGAAAGACTTATTAAAGTTTCTAAAGCAACAAAACAAGACTGAAGAATTCGATAATATTCGAATCGGTCTGTCTTCACCTGACATGATCCGTTCATGGTCATTCGGTGAAGTTAAAAAGCCTGAAACAATTAACTACCGTACGTTCAAGCCTGAGCGTGACGGTCTGTTCTGTGCGCGTATCTTTGGTCCGGTTAAAGACTACGAGTGTCTTTGCGGTAAGTACAAGCGCCTTAAGCACCGTGGTGTTATCTGTGAGAAGTGTGGCGTTGAAGTTACACTGACTAAAGTACGTCGTGAGCGTATGGGTCACATCGAGCTAGCTAGCCCGGTAGCGCACATCTGGTTCCTTAAATCACTTCCGTCTCGTATCGGCCTAATGCTTGATATGACACTTCGTGATATTGAACGTGTACTTTACTTTGAATCATACGTGGTTACAGAGCCAGGTATGACTACGCTTGAGCGCAGCCAGCTTCTTAACGAAGAAGAATACTTGGATGCACTTGAAGAGCACGGTGATGAGTTTGAAGCGAAGATGGGTGCTGAAGCAGTATTCGATCTTCTTACTGCACTAGACGTAGACGCAGACGTTGCGGCTATGCGTGAAGAGCTGCCTTCAATCAACTCTGAAACTAAGCGTAAGAAAATTACTAAGCGTCTTAAGTTACTTGAGTCATTCCAACAGTCTGGTAACAAGCCAGAGTGGATGATCATGACGGTTCTTCCGGTACTTCCACCAGATTTACGTCCTCTAGTACCACTAGATGGCGGCCGTTTTGCAACGTCTGACCTTAACGACCTATACCGTCGTGTAATTAACCGTAACAACCGTCTTAAGCGTCTTCTAGACCTAGCTGCTCCAGACATTATCGTACGCAACGAAAAGCGTATGCTTCAAGAGTCTGTTGATGCGCTTCTAGATAACGGACGTCGTGGTCGTGCGATTACCGGTTCTAACAAGCGTCCACTTAAGTCGCTTGCAGACATGATCAAAGGTAAGCAAGGTCGTTTCCGTCAAAACCTTCTTGGTAAGCGTGTTGACTACTCAGGCCGTTCTGTAATTACCGTTGGTCCTACGCTACGTCTTCACCAGTGTGGTCTTCCTAAGAAGATGGCACTTGAGCTATTTAAGCCGTTTATCTACGGTAAGCTTGAAGGCCGTGGTCTTGCGACAACAATTAAAGCAGCTAAGAAGCTTGTAGAGCGCGAAGCACCAGAGGTTTGGGACGTACTAGACGACGTTATCCGTGAACACCCGGTACTACTTAACCGTGCACCTACACTTCACCGTTTGGGTATCCAAGCATTCGAACCAACACTAATCGAAGGTAAAGCGATTCAGCTTCACCCGCTAGTGTGTGCGGCGTACAACGCCGACTTCGATGGTGACCAAATGGCGGTACACGTACCGTTGACAATCGAAGCACAGCTAGAAGCTCGTGCGCTAATGATGTCAACGAACAACATTCTGTCACCTGCGAATGGTGAGCCAATCATCGTACCTTCACAGGACGTTGTATTGGGTCTTTACTACCTAACGCGTGACAAAGTAAACGGCTTAGGCGAAGGCATGGTATTTACCAGCCCGAATGAAGCAGAAAAAGCATACCGTACAGGTAATGCTGAGCTTCACTCACGCGTTAAAGTACGTATTACTGAATATGACATCGATGAAGATGGCAACAAAACTGAGAAAGTAACGCTAACTGACACGACTGTTGGTCGTGCAATTTTCTCATTGATCCTTCCTAAGGGTCTGCCGTTTGAAATCATCAACCAAGCGATGGGCAAGAAGCAAATTTCAAGACTATTGAATGCTTGTTACCGTACGCTAGGTCTGAAAGACACAGTAATTGCTGCTGACCAAATCATGTATACCGGTTTCCACTACGCGATGATCGCGGGTGCGTCTGTTGGTATCGACGATATGGTTATCCCTGCTGCTAAGAAAGACATCATCGATGCAGCGGAAGCAGAAGTTATTGAAATTCAGGAACAGTTCCAAAACGGTCTTGTTACCGCGGGTGAGCGTTACAACAAAGTTATCGATATCTGGTCAAATGCTAACGAAAAAGTTGCTAAGGCCATGATGGATAACCTTAAGACTGACATCGTAATTAACCGCGATGGCGAAGAAGAAGAGCAATCATCATTTAACTCTGTTTACATGATGGCCGACTCAGGTGCTCGTGGTAGTGCCGCTCAGATTCGTCAGCTAGCTGGTATGCGTGGTCTGATGGCTAAGCCAGATGGCTCAATCATCGAAACCCCAATTACGGCGAACTTCCGTGAAGGTCTGAACGTACTACAGTACTTCATCTCAACTCACGGTGCTCGTAAAGGTCTTGCGGATACCGCACTTAAGACAGCTAACTCGGGTTACCTAACGCGTCGTCTAGTAGACGTTGCACAAGACTTGGTAATCACTAACGACGACTGTGGCACATTCGAAGGTGTTCAAATGACACCACTAATCGAAGGTGGTGACGTTGTTGAGCCACTACGCGAGCGTGTACTAGGTCGTGTGGTAGCAGAAGATGTACTTAAGCCAGGTACTAACGAAGTGCTAGTAGAGCGTAACGTTCTTCTAGACGAAGCGTTAGTAGACATGCTTGAAGCAAACTCAGTTGACCAAATCATGGTTCGCTCGGTAATCACTTGTGACAACGACTTCGGTGTTTGTGCGAAGTGTTACGGTCGTGACCTTGCACGTGGTCACATGGTGGGTAGCGGTGAATCGGTTGGTGTTATTGCAGCACAGTCAATCGGTGAGCCAGGTACACAGCTTACCATGCGTACGTTCCACATCGGTGGTGCGGCATCAAGAGCATCTGCTGAGAACAGCGTACAAGTTAAGACTGCGGGTAGCCTTAAGCTACACAATGCGAAATTCGTACGTAACTCTGACGGCAAAGTGGTTATCGTTTCTCGTTCAACAGAACTTACTGTTATCGACGAGCAAGGCCGTGAGAAAGAGCGCTATAAAGTACCTTACGGTGCTGTACTTAGCGTGGATGACGGTGCAACTATTGCAGCTGGCGACATTGTTGCTAACTGGGATCCGCATAGTCACCCAATCATCACTGAACGTGCAGCTAAGATTAGCTTCGCAGACATTGATGACTCTAACACCGAAATGCAGCAAGACGAGCTTACTGGTCTAACCCGTATCGTTGTTAAAGACCTTGCGAAAGTAAACTCTAAAGAGCCTAAGCTAATTCTTGAAAGCGACGAGTTCGGTCTTCAAGAAATTCGTCTTCCAAGCTTCACAACCATCGAAGCGAAAGAAGGCAAAGTGGCTAACGAAGGTGACGTGCTAGCACGTATCCCTCAGGAAAGCTCGAAGACTCGTGATATCACGGGTGGTCTACCGCGCGTTGCGGACCTATTTGAAGCACGTAAGCCTAAAGAGCCTGCAATCCTTGCAGAAATCTCAGGTACAATCGGCTTCGGTAAAGAGACCAAAGGTAAGAAGCGTCTTGTAATTACACCTGCAGAGGGTGATGCATACGAAGAGATGATTCCTAAGTGGCGTCAGCTTAACGTGTTCGAAGGTGAGAAAGTGGAAAAAGGCGAAGTTATCGCTGATGGCCCAGAGTCTCCGCACGATATCCTACGTCTACGTGGTATCTCTGCAGTAGCAAACTACATCGTGAACGAAGTTCAGGAAGTATACCGTCTACAGGGTGTTAAGATTAACGATAAGCACATTGAAGTAGTTATTCGTCAGATGCTACGCAAGTGCATTATCACTAATCCAGGCGATACGCAGTTCCTTGAAGGCGAACAGGTTGAAGTATCGAACGTTAAAGTGGCTAACCGTGAAATTGAAAAACACGGCAAGATCCCAGCGCAGTACGAAACACAGCTGCTTGGTATCACTAAAGCGTCACTGTCTACTGAGTCATTTATCTCAGCGGCATCGTTCCAAGAAACAACACGTGTTCTAACTGAAGCTGCGGTTCAAGGTAAAGAAGATGACCTACGCGGTCTGAAAGAAAACGTAATCGTTGGTCGACTAATTCCAGCGGGTACAGGTTTCGCTTACCACGAACGCCGTGCACAACGTCGCAAAGAGCAAATCGAAGAAATGTCAGTTTCTGCTGCTGAAGCAGAACAGGCACTAACCGAAGCGCTTAATGCTGGTGCAGACGAAGATACTGCCGAATAAGGCAAGATCATAGGAGTACGTTAACGTACTCCTAACAATTTGGCAGTCATGTTGTACAGATTGCAGATAAATTAACTGCTTAACCTTTGTACACCTTGACAGTCAGAGCGATGATCTTTAATATTCCGCGACCCGATTTTGGATAGCCAATAAGTGGCTCGATAAACGGTCGCGGTTTTTTGTATCAGCGCTCAGTGAATATTGACGAGCACAATGTTCACAAACAAGAGCGATTAAACAATTAATCGCATTAATATGGACCCAATCACAGTGATTGGGTTTTCGTAGTTTTTAATCAGGAGCTAGTTAATGGCAACAGTTAACCAGTTAGTGCGCAAGCCGCGTAGAAAGCCCGTTGAAAAAAGCAACGTAGCTGCTCTACAAGCTTGTCCACAAAGACGTGGTGTATGTACTCGTGTATATACTACTACGCCTAAGAAACCAAACTCTGCACTACGTAAAGTATGTCGTGTACGTCTAACTAACGGTTTTGAAGTTTCTTCATACATCGGTGGTGAAGGTCACAACCTACAAGAGCACAGTGTAGTACTTATCCGTGGTGGTCGTGTTAAAGATCTACCAGGTGTTCGTTATCACACAGTTCGCGGTACTCTTGACTGCGCAGGTGTAAACGATCGTAAACAAGCCCGTTCTAAGTACGGCGCGAAGAAGCCTAAGTCATAACGGTTCTCCGTTAGTAAGGCCAAACTGAAGTTTAAGAGTTTTGGGTTTTCCCTGAATTCATACGGAGAATAGAAAATGCCAAGAAGAAGAGTCGTAGGTCAACGTAAAATCCTACCAGAGCCAAAATTTGGTTCACAACTGCTTGCGAAATTCATGAATGTCGTAATGCTCGACGGCAAAAAGTCAGTCGCTGAAAAAATCGTTTACGGTGCGCTTGATATTGTTGCTGAAAAAACCGGCAAAGCACACCTAGATATCTTCGAGGAAGCGCTTGATAACATCCGCCCAACAGTAGAGGTTAAGTCTCGTCGTGTTGGTGGTTCAACTTATCAGGTTCCAGTTGAAGTACGTCCAGTTCGTCGTAACGCGCTAGGTATGCGTTGGATGGTAGAAGCTGCACGTAAACGTGGCGAAAAGTCTATGGCACAACGCCTAGCGGCTGAAATGCTAGACGCAGCAGATAATAAAGGTTCAGCGGTTAAGAAACGTGAAGACGTTCACCGTATGGCCGAAGCAAACAAAGCGTTTGCTCACTACCGTTGGTAATCAACGTTATTTAACTGAGAGAGATTTATGCCTCGTAAGACCTCGATTGAGCGTTATCGCAATATTGGTATTGTGGCTCACGTGGACGCGGGTAAAACCACGACCACAGAGCGTGTTCTGTTTTATACAGGACTGTCTCACAAAATCGGTGAAGTGCACGATGGTGCTGCTACCATGGACTGGATGGAGCAAGAGCAGGAGCGTGGTATTACTATCACGTCTGCTGCAACGACTTGTTTCTGGTCTGGTATGGAGCAACAGTTCGATCAACACAGGATCAACATCATCGACACCCCTGGACACGTTGACTTTACTATCGAAGTAGAGCGTTCATTGCGTGTACTAGACGGTGCAGTTGTTGTTTTCTGTGGGTCTTCTGGGGTAGAACCTCAATCAGAGACAGTCTGGCGACAGGCTGACAAATATCAAGTGCCACGCCTTGTGTTCGTTAATAAGATGGACCGGGCTGGCGCTGATTTTGAACGTGTTGTGGGTCAAATCCGCAAGCGTTTAGGCGCAAACTGTGTTCCGATTCAAATCAACATGGGCGCTGAAGAGAATTTCCATGGCGTCATCGACCTTGTGAAGATGAAAGCCATCAACTGGAATGAAGAAGACATGGGTATGACATTTACCTATGAAGACATTCCGGCTGAATATTTAGATACCGCTGAGCAGTACCGTACCGAAATGATCGAAGCGGCTGCAGAAGCATCTGATGAGCTAATGAATAAATACTTGGAAGGTGAAGAGCTTTCTGAGGAAGAAATTCGTTCAGGCCTTCGTCAGCGTACGCTGAACAACGAAATTGTTCTTGCCACCTGTGGCAGTGCCTTCAAAAACAAAGGTGTTCAGGCAGTACTAGACTCTGTTATTCATTATCTTCCGTCTCCAACAGAAGTTAAGGCCATCACTGGTGTACTTGACGACAAAGACGAGACAGAAGCAGAGCGTCATTCAAGCGACGATGAGCCGTTCTCAGCGCTAGCATTTAAAATAGCGACCGACCCATTTGTGGGTACGCTAACCTTCTTCCGTTGTTACTCTGGTGTAGTAAACACGGGTGATACGGTTTACAACCCTGTTAAGGGCAAGCGTGAGCGCTTTGGTCGTATTGTGCAAATGCACGCGAAAGACCGTGAAGAAATTAAAGAAGTACGCGCAGGTGACATCGCTGCGGCCATTGGCCTTAAAGATGTAACAACCGGTGATACGCTTTGTGACCCTAACCATGTTATTACGCTAGAGCGTATGGAGTTCCCAGAGCCGGTAATCTCAATTGCGGTTGAGCCTAAGTCGCAAGCTGACCAAGAGAAAATGGGCATAGCCCTAAGCAAGCTTGCAGCTGAAGATCCGTCATTCAAAGTAAAAACTGACGACGAGACTGGCCAGACGATTATCTCAGGTATGGGTGAACTTCACCTTGATATCATTGTCGACCGCATGAAGCGCGAATTTAAAGTTGAATGTAACGTAGGTAACCCTCAGGTTGCTTATCGTGAAACCCTTCGTAAATCTGTTGAAGTTGAAGGGAAGTTCGTTCGTCAGTCAGGCGGCCGCGGCCAATTTGGTCATGTATGGCTGCGCATTGAGCCTCAAGAAGAAGGTTCAGGCTACGAATTTGTGAACGAAATCGTCGGTGGTGTGGTACCAAAAGAGTTCATTCCAGCGGTCGATAAAGGAATTCAGGAGCAGATGCGAAGTGGTGTTCTTGCAGGGTATCCAGTACTTGATGTAAAGGTTACGTTGTTTGACGGTTCATACCACGATGTTGACTCTTCTGAAATGGCGTTTAAGATCGCCGGCTCTATGGGTTTCAAAAAAGGCGCCGCAGAAGCAAATCCGGTGTTACTTGAACCCACAATGAAAGTTGAAGTGACTACTCCAGAAGACTGGATGGGCGATGTAGTTGGTGACATTAATCGTCGCCGCGGCATGATCGAAGGTATGGAAGATGGCGTCGCAGGTGTTAAAATAATACGTGCTAAAGTGCCGCTTTCAGAAATGTTTGGCTACGCAACTGACTTGCGTTCACAAACACAAGGTCGTGCTTCATACTCAATGGAGTTCTTCAATTATTCTGAGGCGCCGAACAATGTGGCGCAGGCTATTATTGAATCTAGAATTTAATCTAAATGAAGGTTCGGTCCGGTCTATTGGTGGGTCGGACTTTTAACTTAGGAAACGAGAAAAATGGCAAAAGAAAAGTTTGAACGTACGAAACCCCACGTAAACGTGGGTACAATCGGCCACGTTGACCACGGTAAAACTACGCTAACTGCAGCAATCACTACAGTTCTTTCAAAGACTTACGGTGGTAACGCACAGGCTTTCGATCAAATCGATAACGCGCCTGAAGAGAAAGCACGTGGTATCACCATTTCTACTTCACACGTAGAATATGACACTCCTACTCGTCACTACGCACACGTAGACTGCCCAGGACACGCTGATTACGTTAAAAACATGATCACTGGTGCTGCTCAGATGGACGGTGGTATCCTAGTAGTAGCTGCGACTGATGGCCCTATGCCACAAA